>DAOTMJ010000002.1 GCA_035450225.1 Candidatus Hydrogenedentota bacterium | reverse complement strand
GGGCAAAGTGACCGCGTTGGATGTGATGCCATGGGTCTCGTAGCCGCCTTCGGAAAGCCTCGTTGCAAGCCGGGGCAAACCCGGCCGAAAGACAGCCTCGTTGGCGCTTTGTTCGGGAGGATACGTGGAAGTGAGCATCGAAGCGACGGAACAGCGCGTGGACGGGGCTTGGGGAACAGCCTGGGTAAATCGAACGGATTCTTTCGCGAAGGCGTCCATGGCGGGGGATGTCGGACGTTCATAGCCATAGACGAAAAGGCGATCCAAGCGCAGCGTGTCAATCAGATAAATGATGATGTTGGGCCTTGATGGGTTGGGCGCGACGACTTCGCAAGGGCCAATCCAGAAGGGCTGCACGCTCCTGAAGTGAAACTGGATCGCGGCGCCCACGGCGCCGATCCCGTCCAATTCCAGGCGCTCGTCTTTCCATTGTTCCCCCAATGGAAGCGTCCATTCCCGTTTGACGATTCCGTCAACCCGCACGGAAAGGCTCGCCGTGCCCGCCAAGTCCCCTTTGGACTTCACGCCCACCCGCAAAACAGATCCGTTCCCCAATTTCCCGGCTTCATAAAAGATATCTGTGCCGGCGGGCGCTTCGCGTCCCTGCCGCCATTCTTTTTTTTGTTTGATTACGGTCACCGGCAAATCGTTCAATTGAACAGAATCCGCAACGGATTTGCCTGTTGCGACGGCCAAAATCAGAATGACCCAATGAACCATTGCCTTGGATGTGGCGGGGAAAAGATTCATTCGATAAAGGCGCCTCAAGTCGTTTTTGTGCATTCGCTTTCTTCTCAAATTATATATGCTTCGGCGTGTCGAATTCCCGGATTCCGGACAGTTCGAGCCGGATGGCGACGATGGAGTGCGTGGCCGTCTATCGCACCGGCGGAAGGCCCAGTGCGCAGTTGGCCACGCGCACAATGTATTTATCCTTGTCGTTCAGGGCGGATTTGAGCGACTCCTCAACGCCGGGATGGCCGGTTCCCACGTCCTCGAGGACCTGTACGGCAAGAAGCCTGTGCGCAAAGTGTTTTTCCTGGAGCATGGCAATGGCAATCGGAACCGCAAGATCGCCGCGACGCAGGGCGGCCAGTCCGCGCGCCGCGCCAAGACGCACGGTGGCGTTTTCGTGCCGCAACAGCGCCGACAAATGGTCCACGCGCAACGTTGAATCCGCATCGGCCTTTTGCGCAGACGCGCCGTTCCGGCCGATGCCCACCGCCGCCCAGTAGGCCACGCTGGGATCGTGATCGCCGGTCATGTCGAACAGAAGCGCCGTGGGTTCGGGATCCGCCATCGCGATGATCATCGCGGCCCAAACGCGGGCCAACGGATCGTCCCCGTTCAAATCGTTGATCCATTCGGCCAGGGATTTTCCGAAAAGGACGGTTTTATCCATGTCCGTGTCGGATTGTGATTTGCCGTGTTCTTTTGCCAACGTGTAGAAACGCTTGCTTTTGGCATCGGGAAGCCGTCCGGCCAGCCAGTCGTCGAGTTCCGGTTCGACAATGCACCCCAAATCCCGCGTTTCCCGCTGCCACTCGTTCATCGCCGCCCGCATTCGCTCCAGTTCATCGCGAAATTCAGAACCCCGTCCGGCGAGGTTGTTCAACTCGTGCGGGTCGGCAGCGGTATCGTAAAATTCCTCGGGCGGTTTCGCGGGCCGGAAAAACAGGGCCGCCGACTCGCCGAGTTTTCCCTCTTTTTCGACCCGCCTCATTTCCTGCATGACCGGCCAGCTTTCGCAATACGAGAGGGGCTGTGCATAGGGACGCGCCGGTTCGTAGTTGCGGATGTACTTGAAACGGCGGTCCCGGACGGCCCGGATAATGTCGTAGCGTTCGTCCATGCGATCGCGCGCGGCGAAAATAAACGGGCGCGGCGGACCGGCGGCGGGGCCGAGAAACGGAACGCCCTGCATGTGGCCGGGGATGGGGACTCCGGCGGCAGAGAGCACCGAGGGCGCGAAATCCAAAAAACTGACCAGGCGATCCGATACCGTCCCCGGTTCGATATGCCCCGGCCATCGCACAATCAGCGGCACATGGATGCCGGCATCGTACATCCATCGTTTGGCGCGCGGCAGACCCGCCCCGTTGTCGCCGAAGAAAAACACGAGGGTGTTGTCCGCTAAGCCGTCCTCTTCGAGTTGCTTCAGAATATCCCCGGCCTGCACGTCCACCGCCGAAATGACGTCCTCGTAATGCGCCCAATGTTTTCGGATGATTTCCGTGTCCGGATAATAGGGCGGCAGTTCGACGCCCGCGGGATCGTGCAACGCCCCCAGCCTTGTTTTCAGCGGATCGTGTAGCGAATCCAAATCGCCGATCGAGGATTCGTGCGAGATCGTGAAGTTGAACACGGAAAAGAACGGCTTGTCGGGCCGGGAGCGGTTGCGCCAATGGGCCGTGTGGCTGCAATCGTCCCAGGCGTCCGGCGGCACATCGAACTGGTAATCCGTCTTGACGTTGTTCGTGCAGTAATAGCCTTCGCGGCGCAGATAGGCGGGAAAACATCGCACATGCGGGGGCGGAGTGTGATTGCATCGCATGTGATGTGTGCCGAGCGTCGTGGGATACATGCCCGTAATCAGGCAGGATCGGCTCGGCGCGCAGACGCCGCTCACGCTGAAGGCGTGCGTGTACCGGACGCCTTCGGACGCCATGCGGTCCAGGTTTGGCGTCCGGGCGCGGGAATAACCGTAGCAGCCCAGATGTGGATTGATGTCTTCGCAGGTGATCCAGAGGATGTTGGGTCTTGATCGGTTTGAAGGCGTTGATTCCTCCCCGCGCGCAACCGATGACAAGGCAAGGCATGCGGCCGCTTCCTTTAGAAAAGTTCTCCGTCCTGTCGGGGCCATGTCCGTCATCCTCCATCTTTCACGCAATCCGGTTCGACATGCCAGATCAGGCAAGTCGCCTAAACAATTACGGCAAACAACCACGCCACGTTTCAGGATAGCGGAAAATCGGGGACGCCTCAAAAAACTCGCGAGCAGAAATCAAGGGTAAGTGCGCGGGACCGGCTGTCCAGCCTGTCCGTTCATGGACATGGCGTGTCTTCGGAAGAGACAGACTGGACAGCCTGTCCTATGTTTTGCACCCGAAAAATTCCCCATGCGCGTTCAGAGCAGATGAATACAAGCACGCACCCGATCGCGAAAGGGAAGCCGGCCGGTTTCTTGAGGGATGGGTCATGGGGGCGGTACAATACATCCATGGTTGACGATGGATATGTAAACTATTTTCAGATCTTGAAAATCGCGCCGGATGCAAAACCGGGCGAAGTGCGAAACGCCTACAAGCAACTGATGAAAGACCTCGTAATGGAAATTGCGCGGGTCGAAATCACCGGCGAACGGCGGGATCGTTACCTCCTCGAAATGGCCAAATTGAATGCGTCGTTCTATATTTTGCGCGAAAACGACATGCGCGACGCCTATTGGGCCGCACGAACGGAATTGATCGCGCTCGAGGACGCATGGCGGAAGGCGGTCGAGTCGGATGGGACGAACGCGGATGCCGCCCGGCGGGCCTACGACGCCAAATTGCGGCATTTCCTGTCCCGTTATGTCGAAGAGGCCATGCTGGAAGCGGGACGCGACAAGGGCTGTGTCGAGGCCAGCAATTGGGATGCGGCGCACGAACGCCACGCCTCGCGCATTTTGCGCCATTATCGCCAAAGCCTGTATCAACGCATTCTCGAACGGTTGCCCTATTGGGAAGTGACGACGCCGCGGATTGACTGGGACGAGCGAAAACGCGCCGTAACGGCCATGCTGGCCGGGGAAGCCTCTTGATCATGGCCGCCGCGAAATCATCCGCGACAATGAAAACCGTGGACCCGGACGATCTGGCGTCGGCACTGGCCAAGGCCATTGTCGAGGGCGACATCGTCAATTTCAGGCTCCTGTTTGCGCCTTTTTCGCCGGCCCGGCGCGACTCGTCGCAATCGTTCGCAATGCCCAAGTACGCTTACCTGCTGCCGGACGACGAAATGCGGCGCGACGCGGCGTTTCAACGATTCCTCGAACTCGTGAAGCGCCCGGAAACGATGCGGCATGTCCAGGGCGAACTCGACGCCAACCGGCCCGCCCAGTTGCCTTCGGAACTCATCTTGCCCCTTGCGGACCAGGCCGTCCGGCTTGAAAAAACCTCCAGCGCGGCACAGGCCTACGAAATCCTGCGCATACGCGCGCGCATGCAGGAAGAATTCCTGGCGCAGGCCGACGCGGCGCTCGATGCGGGAAACTTGTCCACGGGCGTGCGCGGGTATGTCATTGCCGCCGGGCTGGCCTATGATTATGCGGCGTTTCCGGAACCGCTTCCCGCAGTGCCGGATTACCAAACCCGCGCGCTCATGCTGCACGGAGTCTATCCTGAACGCCCCGAGGATTGCGCCGGCGTGCGGGAAACCGCGCCGTTTCTTTCCATGGCATTGAGTTACCTGATGGAACCGGCGCTGGCCGCCCGTCTGGAGAACCGTTCCACCGAACTACGGCTCGCGTTTTTTGTGGAATGGGTCCGGCGGCGCGATCCGACATGGGACGATTTCGCGCGGCGATTTCGCGAGGCTACCGCCTTTGCCCGGGGTTTCGGCGCGCGTCTCGAACGCCGGATGGCGGAATCGCTGGGATTGGCCGAGGAAATCGAGGAACAACAGGGCGAAGACCCGCGCCAAATCCCGGCCCTCCTGCTTGGCCGCACCGCCGACCCCGGCGAATGGTGGCAATACCTGAAGGAAATCGCCTGCGAACACCCGGCCGGCGTCTTGTTTCTGGCCCGGCAGGCCGTGGGCGATTGCGAGATCCTGGTCCCGCGTTATATCGCCGATTCGGAACCGGCGCGCGCGTTGGGTCTCTTGGAGACGTAGGACACAACATGGGATTGCTCATCGATTTGCACGTTCACACGCGCCGCTACTCTCCGTGCAGTTATATTGACCCCGATTTGCTGATCCGGCAGGCGGTGCGGGCCGGGCTGGACGGCCTCGTTATTACCGAACATCATTATCAATGGACTCCGGACGAATTGGCGGCGCTGGTCGAATGTTCGCATGAAGCGCCTTTTCTGGTCATGGCCGGGTTCGAATATGCGACGGCGCGGGGGGATTTGCTCATTTACGGCCTTGACGCGGCCGAGGCGTCCCATTTTGCGCCCGGAATGCCGCCGGAAGAGGCTGTCGCGCGCGTCCACGATCGGGGCGGTGTTTGCATCGCCGCCCATCCGACGCGGGCCGGCCTGGGATTCGACGAGCGACTGCCGAATCTGCCGATTGACGCCATCGAGGTGCGAAGCCTCAACATGAAAGAACACGAGCAACGTCTGGCCGCCCAACTCGCCCGGCAGGCCGGTTTCCGGCCGGTTGCAGCCAGCGATGCGCACCAACTGGAGGGTGTCGGCCGCTACTGCACCGACTTCGACACGCCCATCCAATCCATCGCCGATTTGCGTAACGCGCTGATAAGTGGTACATTTAGGCCGATAGGATACAGGACCGACAACCGGAAACTTTGAGATGTCTGAATCGCACGAAGACAATGGCATTGGAGTCTTGGCGGAAAATCCCCCTCCATCCACGGTCCCCTCCCAAGAAATCAAGCGCGAAGCCATTGAATTCATCAAAATGGTGGTCTGGTTTCTGATCGCATTTTTTATCGTAAAGACTTATATCGTAGAAGGTTATGAAGTTCAAGGGCCTTCGATGAATCCCACCCTGAACGACCGGGAACGGATTCTTGTGTTCAAGTTGCCGCATATCCTGAGCCAATTCCGGATCTTCAGCGGCATCGAGGCCTTGAAGGAAGGCGATATCGTCGTATTCGACAGCCGAAACGAACCCAACAAACGCTATGTGAAGCGGATTATCGCCCGCGGGCCAAAATCCTCCGCCTCGAAAACGGCTTCGGCGCAGGCGCATGACACCCCGGAAGACGCCGTGCATGTTCGTTTCGATTCAGGGTCGGTCTACGTCAACAATAGACGCATACTCGAGCCTTATCTCCCACCGGGACCGCAGTCCTGCGACGATCGCATGCCGGACGTAAGCCTTCCACCGGGAACCTATTATGTCCTTGGCGATAACCGTGTCGTGAGCAAGGACAGCCGCAGTTTCGGGCCCATAGACGATGCCTGTCTGGTCGGGAGAGCCGTGCTTTGTTTCTGGCCGCCGGGAAAGATGCGCTTTCTGCGATGATGGCGGGAAAAAAAACCATCGCATTTTCCGATGCCCATCTCGAAACGAGCCTTGAAGGCCGTGAAACCGTGGATGCCATGGCCGTCCAAATCCGCCAATGGCAACGGGACGGCGTGCGGCGAATCTTCATTCTGGGGGATCTTTTCGATTTCTGGTTCGAATACCGGCACGTTGTATTTTCCGGTTACTTTCCGGTGTTGCGCGCCTTCGCCGACGCGCGCGACGCCGACGTCGAACTTCACCTTGTCTGCGGAAACCACGATTTCTGGGCAGGCCGTTTTCTCGAAACCGAACTCGGTTTTCACGTTCATCGCGATCCCGTGGTGATGGATTGGAACGGGCGGCGCGTCCTGCTTGCCCACGGCGACGGAATCAATCCAAAGGACCGCCTGTACCGGCTATACAAGCGAGTGGCCCGATCCCGCCTCGCGATTGCCCTGTTTCGACAATTGCATCCCGACCTTGCGATGGGGCTTGCGCGAGGGGTCTCACACGGCAGCCGGCACATGACCATGGTCGAGGATCCGTCACGGGGCAGCGAAGCCAAGGCCCTGCGCGCTCATGCCCAAAGCGTGCTGGCTGCGGGGAAGGCCGACGTCGTCCTCATGGGGCACGCCCACGCCGCCATCCGCGAGGAATGTCCCGCTCCCGGCGGCACGGGACTTTACATCAATTGCGGTGATTGGCGCCGCCACCGATCCTATGTGATGTGGGACGGCGCCGAATTCATATTGACGAACGGGGCGTAATTTCACACGGCCAGCCGCGCGCTGCGGCACATCAAACAAAATATGGGGCGGGAGGGCGCGTGTCCCCGCGCGCCGTTTCGCGTTGACCTGTCCAATCGAGGGTGTTTGCCTAATTGCCGGTCGGAGTGAACGCCGACCGCCTCGTGCTCATGCTCGTGCTCGTTCTCGTATTCATGCTCGTAATTGCCGTTGATCGGAGAGACTTGTCCGCGCCGGCTGAATACGTTTCGACCGGCTATACATTGTGCGGCTAGTACAATTCCATACGGCCGCGCGCCATCACGTGTTTTCGATGATTCGAGCACGAGCACGAGATGGCAACGGAATGATCCAATGCGTTAGAATGGTCCCTATTGCAACCGGGGAGTTTGTTCATGGCGAGCGAACATCTGAATGTCGGATTGATTGGGGTTGGGCGTATCGGAAAACTGCATGCGGAACATCTCGCGCACCGGTTGCCGGGCGTTCGGCTCGGGGCGATTGCCGATGTCAATGTCGAGGCGGCGCGAGCGTGCGCCGTGCGATTGGGCGTGTCCAAGGCGCTTGGTGATTATCACGCCATCCTGAACGACCCGGACATTCACGCTGTGGCGATCTGCTCGCCGACGAACACGCACGCCCGGATCGTCGTCGAGGCCGCGAACGCCGGCAAGCACATCTTTTGCGAGAAGCCGATTGACCTTGCATTGGACAAGGTGGACGAGGCCCTCGCCGCCGTCAAAAAGGCGGGAGTCAAGCTTCAACTCGGATTCAACCGGCGTTTCGACGCCAACTTCGCGCGGGTCCGCAAGGCCATCGCTTCCGGCGAAATCGGCGCTTTGCGCATCCTCCACATCGTCAGTCGCGATCCCGCGCCGCCGCCCATCGAATATGTCAAGGTTTCGGGCGGCATCTTCATGGACATGACGATCCACGATTTTGACATGGCCCGGTTCCTGGCCGGCGACGAGGTCGAGGAGGTGTATGTGTCGGGCGGGGTAACGGTGGACCCGGCCATCGGCGCGTCAGGCGACCTGGATACGGCCCTGATTGTGCTTCGCTTCCGCAATGGCGTCATGGGGACCATTGACAACTGCCGACAGGCCGTTTACGGTTACGATCAACGTGTCGAGGCCTTTGGATCGAAGGGCAGCATCCAGACAGACAATAATTATGCGAATTCAGCGATTATTGCAAACGCTTCGTCAGTCGGACGCGACCTTCCCCTGAATTTCTTCATGGAGCGATATACGGAAAGTTTTCTGGCCGAAATGCGCGCGTTTGCCGGGGCGGTTTTGTCGAACCAACCGGTTCCCGTGACCGGAGAGGATGCGCGTGCAGCCTTGTTGATGGCCTTGGCGGCCCGTCGCTCGTATGAGGCTAATCGTCCGGAAAAGGTTGTGACGAAATGAGTTAGGTGGCTGGTGGTTGGTGGTTGACCGCTGGTGGTTGGTGGTTGGCGGCGGATTTCGGGCATATCGGTTTTCGCCTAAAGTTTTACGGATATTTCCCGATAAATAAGACGAAAGCGAGAAGTAAGGCGAACGATATGATCGTTCGAGGAGCACGGATATGGTTGGTATAAATGGAATCGGCGGGGTCCCCGAACCCAAGCCCGAACGACCGGCCAAGGTTCGCGAAAAGGAACGCGAAGTCGGCCAAACCGCCGCACAGCAGGACGATCTCGTCATCAGCAGCGAGGCGCAGGCGGCCGCAAAACTGGCGAATTCGCTACAGGCGCTGGCGCTTCAAGACGACGTTCGGACGGAACGCGTCGAGGCCGCGCGGGAACATTTGGCCAGCGGCCAATACAAGAATCCCGATGTGGTGGCCAAGGTGGCGGAACGAATCAGCAAGTATCTTCCGTAGAGACCCTTTCGATGAAACTCCTGACCCGACACGGGAGCGCGGCGGTCGTCGCGCTCCTTTTTTGTTTTTGCCTGACCGGCTGCCACCTGATGCCGTGGGGGCGCAAGCACGTCGAAAAGGGCAAGGCGTGCTGGTACGGCGACGAATACAAGGGGCGGTTGACGGCCTCGGGCGAGCCGTTCGATCCGATGGCCTTTACGGCGGCCCACCGGAAACTGTCGTTCGACACCGTCGTACTGGTCAAGAACCTGAAAAACAACCGCAGCGTAAAGGTGCGCATCAACGATCGGGGACCTTTTGTCCGCGGCCGGATCATCGATCTGTCCAAGGCGGCGGCCCGGGAACTCGACATGATTCGAGAGGGGGTCGTACCGGTGCGCATCGAAGTGGTCCGGGTGGGACGGCGCAAGTGAAATACTTGAGAGTACCGTGTTCCCGGAGTCGTGAAGACCTCGGAATGTAACGCCGATTTCCAAATCGGCTTGCTGAAACACGATATGCCGATTTGGAAATCGGCGCTACAGAGCGGCCATTTTCAATTTCACCACAAGCACTCGATACCTGATCCAACATGAAATTGTCCGGAAACGCCAATCTTCGTGGAACTTTTCATTCTTTTGTCTCAAGAACTCGGTACTCTCATGTGAAATAGATTGTCCAAAAAAATTCGTTTTTTTGACGGTCTTGGGCGTCGCCTTCAAGCGGTGGTTTGCTTACGGACGCTTACCCCGATTGTGGCATCTCTTCTTTCCTCGACAGCGTTCAAGACACTTCGCCGATGGTGTGCCATTTGAGAAAGTTGGTGATGCCGCCGACGGCCATCGGGAGGCCGCCGACGATAATTACCTGTTCGCCGGGCCGTACGCCGCAATGTGTACGAACGACGGCATCAACCGTTCCAAGCATGGCGTCCACGCCCTCGATTTCGCCGTGCTGTATGGCTTCGACTCCCCAAATGAGGGCGCACCGGCGCCATGTCGCCTCGGTGAGCGTGATGGCCGTAATGGGCACGCCGGGCCGGTATCGCGCAATGGCGCGCGCGGTGAATCCGCTCTGCGTGAAGCAGACGATGCGGGACACGGGCAATTTGTGCGCCATGTGCCATGCCGCTTCCGCGACGGCATCGCTGGGCGATTCGCCCCAAACGGCCGGATGGGAGGTTTCGGACGGGTGTTCGGTCCACATGTTCGCAATGGCGGCATCGGCCTTTTCGGCGATGGCGGCCATGGTCCGGGCCGCCTCGATTGGAAACCGGCCCGCCGCCGTTTCGCCGGAGAGCATGACGGCGTCGGTTCCATCGTAGATGGCGTTGGCCACGTCGCTGACTTCGGCGCGCGTGGGTGTTGGACTGGTCATCATGGATTCGAGCATTTGGGTGGCGGTAATGACCGGAATGCCGTATTGGTTGCACTTACGGATCATCTGTTTTTGGAGTTGTGGGACGTCGTTCAGATCCACCTCGATGCCGAGGTCGCCCCGTGCGACCATGACGGCGTCGCAGAGGGGTAGAATCCGGTCGAAATTTTCGAGCGCTTCGGGGCGTTCGATTTTTGCAACGACGCCCGGTTGCGGACCGCCGCCACACAACCTGCCGAGCCGCTCTCGCAATAACCGGATGTCGCCCGCCTTGCGCACAAACGAAAGCGCCACATAATCCACTCCCGCCGCCACCGCAAACGCCAAGTCTTCGCCGTCTTTTTCCGTGAGCGAAGGGGCGCTGACGTTCACGCCCGGCAGATTGATCCCTTTGTGCTGGCCCAGCGCGCCGCCCCGCACGACCGAGCAGTGCACGTCCGGTCCCTCGACACGAACGACGCGCAGTTCCATTGTGCCGTCCGCCAGCAGAATCCGGTCGCCGCCCTGCACGTCGTTGGGCAGATTCGCGTAGGTCGTGGAAACGCACGCGGCGTCGCCGGGCACGGATCGTGTCGTGATGCAGAGGGCGGCCCCTTCCACAAGCGTGACGGGACCGCCTCCTCGCAGAAGTCCCGTGCGCATTTTGGGCCCTTGCAAATCGGCCAGAATGGCGACATTCCGCCCGAGTTCGGCGGCAATGGCGCGAATGGATTCGAGCGTGACGCGGTGGTTTTCCCGTGTGCCGTGCGAAAAATTCAGACGCGCGACGTCCATGCCGGCCGACACGAGTTCCCGAATCGTTTCGGGATTGTCCGAACTGGGTCCCATCGTGCAAACCATTTTTGTGCGACGCATGATATATCCCTCAATGGCAAATGTTTCAAGACTGCATTCAACAAAAGACCGACTACCCGTTTTGCCGGTAAAATTCGGCTAAGTTTCCTTGTTCTTCGCGTTCGCAATCGAAACATAATCAGACGAAGCGAGTACGAGCGCAAGCATGAGCATGAGCACGAATGGGGGAACGGATACTACGCCCAATCGGCGAACGCGTTGTAGATGGCCCGTACGGCGCCGTCCAGATCGTTTTCCTCGACACCGATGATGATGTTCATTTCGGAAGAACCCTGATTGATGACGCGCAGGTTGATGTTCGCATTGGCCAGGGCGGTGCACAATCGGCCCGCCACGCCGATATGGTGGTTCATGCCCTGCCCCACCGTGGCAATGACGGCAAGGCCCGGGGCAAGCGTCACGCGATCCGGTTCGCAGACCCGTTCGATGCCCTTGATGACGGCCGGTCCGTGGTTGGCCAGTTCGTCGTCGCGAACGATGAGCGAGATGGTGTCAATGCCGGTCGGCATGTGTTCAAAACTGACGCCGTGCTCCTCGAGGACGCTCAACACGCGGCGTCCGAAACCGCGTTCCTTGTTCATGAGCGCCTTTTCGATGTGGATCATCGTGAAGCCCTTGCGCCCCGCGATGCCGACGACGGGGAATTTCGATGTCCGCGTGGCAACGATCAGGGTGCCGGGTTCATTCGGTTTCTTGGTATTGAGGATATGGATGGGAATACCCGGTTCGCGAACGGGGAAAATGGCCTCGTCGTGCAACACGGACGCGCCCATGTACGATAGTTCGCGCAGTTCCGCGTAGGTAATGACTTCGATGCGTTTCGCGTCCGGCACGATGCGGGGATCGGCCATGCGGAATCCGGAGACATCGGTCCAATTTTCGTACAGGTCCGCCCGTACTGCGCGCGCGACAATCGATCCGGTGACATCGCTGCCGCCGCGCGAGAAAGTCTTCACCCGGCCATCGGGCCGGGAACCGTAAAAACCGGGCACGACAAACAAACCCGATCCCTGCAGGCGCTTGCCGAGCAGTTCGTAAGAGTCGGTATCTAGCAGTCCTTCCTCGTCGAATTTGATGCACTCGGCGGGATCCACGAACGTCGCGCCGAGGTATTCGGCCAATAGGCATCCCATGAGAAACTCGCCGCGGGAAGCCATGAAATCCGGTTCGGGAAATGCCTCAACCTGCCTGGCAATTTCGTCAAGATGGCGTTCGATGTCAAATGTTACACCCAGTTCGCGGGCCAGTTCCGTGTAGCGGTCGCGGATGATGCCCGCGGGTTGCGATGCATCCAATCCTTTGCGGGCAAGATCATGCCATGCCAGGAGCAAGTCCGTGATTTTTTTGTCGCCGGGGTTGCGCTTGCCGGGGGCCGACGGCACAATGAAACGCCGATCGGGATTTGCGCGAATAATCGCTTCCACGGCGCGGATACAGTCCGCATCCGCCAGCGACGTGCCTCCAAACTTGCAGGTGATGCCCTTCATGATACACTTCTCTCCTTTTTCCCATTCCATTTCAATTGGATAATTGCCGTCGAAACCGGCGCATTCAACGTTGGACGATCAAGGGATACGCAAGAACGAAAGGACACAAAGGATTACTTTTGTTTGGCAATGGTCCTTTCGGTCTTTTTGATCCTTTGTTTCCCTTGGTTGTTGCCGTCTTCTTCCGTGCACGGTCTCATCCGCCATCAAAGCACAAGGTTCGCCACCAGCCGCGACACGTCGTTGAACGTTACATACAGCAAAAGGCCGACAATGAGCATCAACCCAATCTGTTGAATGCGCTCAAGCACCCGGGTATTCAGCGGCTTGCGGCGAATCGCCTCGATGGCCAAATAGACCAAGAGGCTCCCATCCAGAACCGGCAGGGGCAGCAAATTGAAGATGCACAGATTGACGCTGATAAATGCGGTGATGTTCAACAGCCATGAATAGCCCAGCCGCGCCGCCATGGTCGTGACTTGGTAAATCATGACCGGTCCCCCAAGTTCCTTGGGACTGACGGCTCCGGTAACGAGCATTTCGATGGTCCGCAAGGTTCGGGCGGTGGCCTGCCATGTCAGTTTGAACGCTTCGGGAACGACCTCGCCGGGATTCACCCGATGGTAGATCATTTTGACGTCCATCTGGATGCCGACGGCCCGCACGCTCGAAATCGGCAATGCGCATGCCAACGACGATTCCGGTCGCAAGAGGCCGTACAGGATTGCGGGACGGCGGATAGTCACGTTAACCGTTTGGCCGGGCCGGGAGCGCTCGATTTCATCCAGCAACGCAAGAGTGGCGGGTTGTCCCTCGATGGTTTCAATGATGTCGCGGGGTTTTACGGGCGCCTTGGCCGCGAATTCGTCCGAGACATGAACAATGACCGGGCGGGCCTGTTTGTCCACGGCGCCGCGGCCTCGGTAGGACGCCCCGTACTCCAGGCCCAAAAAGCGGCCCACGGTGTGCGGGGTCGTGACAACCGGTATCATCTTTCCTTCGCGTTCAACCTCAAGCATCACGTTTTGGCCGTCGGGGGTTTGTTCCATGGTTTTGACAAAGGTGGCGGCATCCACGGGCTTGCCGTTGGCCCGCCGGATGACATCACCCGGGCGCAGCCCCGCGGCGGCGGCGGGCGAACCCTCGTTTACGCTTCCCACGAGCGCGGTTTCATAGGCGCCGACACCGAAGCGCAACCGTTTTTCCGGGCCCATGGGAACAGGGCGCAACGGTGAGAGGTAACGGACCAAAGTTCCGTCCGGTTCCGTGCGTTCGATTACGATGCTCATCAGTTCGCCCGCGCCGAGTATGGCGTCTATGCCGACATCCTCGATGGTGCGGACGCGTTTCCCGTTGATGGTGAGGATGCGATCGGAGGTCTGCCAGCCGACGGCATCGGGTTCGCGATCGAGATTGGGCGCGGAACCGTCCGTTGGCATTCTGAAAAGGGGCGCCGTTTCAGCGGGAGATCCGGGAAGGATCGGGCCGATGCGTGCTTCAGTGTCCGAGAGAGGCACATAAGCGCCGACCGCCGCGACAATCCCGTAGAGAAGGACGGCCAGCACCAGGTTCATAAAAGGCCCCGCGGCAATGATGATGGTTCGCTGCCAGACGGGCCGATTGTTGAACCAGCGTTCCCTTGGAACGCCCCCGTAGGTGTTTTCCCGTTCCTCGTCGGTCAGGGGAGTGTCTTCCTGGCCGGCCATTTTGACATAGCCGCCCAAGGGCAATGCCCCGACACAGTAGTCGGTTTCCCCGATGCGGATTCCCGCCACCCGCGGCGGCATGCCAAGGCTGAAGCGGTCAACGTAGACGTTGCATGCCTTGGCGGCGAGGAAATGGCCTAATTCATGGAAAAAGACCAAGATGCCGAGTACGACTACAAAGATCAAAATATCAAACAACAGCATGGGAATTTCTCATATTGCCTATGTTCGCGGCCACTCTTCGCGCCGCTTCGCGTGCCCGTGCATCGGCCTGTTCGACAGTCTCCAAATCCGTGTCGGGCTCGAACACGGACGCGTTCAAGACCCGCCGAACCACTTCTTCAATGTCCAGAAATGCTATGTGCCCTTGACAAAAGGCCTCCACGGCGACTTCGTTGGCCGCATTGAGGATGGCCGGCGCGGTTCCGCCTTCGGCGGCGGCGTCTAGCGCCATGCCGAGGCAGGGAAACGCCGCCACATCCGGTGCGGCAAACGTCAGTTCGCGAACGGCCGCCAAATCCAGCCTGCCCACCGGGCATTCTACACGTTCCGGCCATGCCAACGCGAATGCGATGGGAAGCCTCATGTCGGTAACGCCGAAATGGCCGAGAATACTCCCGTCGCAGAACTCGACGAGGCTGTGCACGACGCTTTGGGGATGAATGATAACCTCGATTTTCGATCGCGGCAGACGGAAAAGGTGCATCGCCTCGATTACTTCGAGGCCTTTGTTCATGAGCGTCGCGGAGTCCACGCTGATCTTCGCGCCCATGTCCCAGGTCGGATGGCGCGTGGCCTCTTCCGGTGTGACACCGCGCAAGGTTTCGCGCGGGCGCCCGTAAAAGGGTCCGCCGGAAGCGGTGAGATGGACGCACCGGACATCCTCGGCGCGATGACCGGCCAGACACTGGAAGATGGCGTTGTGTTCGCTGTCCACCGGAATTACCGGCACGCCGCATTTTTCCGCGCGGGCCATGATGAGGCGGCCCGCCATGACCATCGGCTCCTTGTTGGCGAGGGCAAGACGGCTGCCCGCGTCAATGGCGGCCAAGGCGGGGCGCAGTCCGGCCGCGCCCACCACGCTGCACACGGCGACATCTGCCGGAATCGAAGCCAACCATGACAAGGCTTGGGGACCGATTTGCATTTCAACACCGGATGGACAATCGAAATCGGCCGCATGGGGTCCCGTTATGGCCGCATAGGCCGGTCGAAATTCGGCGATCTGGCGGGCAAGCAAGGCCATGTTGGCATGTGCGGCGAGGCCGATGACTTCGAAACGATCCGGGTACTGCCGAACGACATCCAGCGCGCTGCGCCCGATGGATCCCGTCGAACCGAGGATGCTCACCCTTAGGGGGGCCGCGTTTGCCATGATCGCCCCTTACTTGGCCTGCTGCGGGCCGAAGCGGGACAGGTACCGCTCCAAGGCGCCCTTTTTCTTGAAGCGTTCCTCGAGTATTTGGCGCACTTCGCCGACCGTGGTCGCCCCAAGCACGCGGTTGGCAAGCCGCTTGGCCATGGTCAGGCTTGTATTGGCGATTTCGGCGTGGACCGCCGGGATGGCCACGGACGACATGCTCAGGGAATCAATGCCAAGCCCTATCAGCAATTCGGTGAACAAGGGATCGCCGGCCATTTCCCCGCACAGGCTGCACGGAATCCCCGCCGCCTTGGCGGCGCGGATGGTGTCGCGCAACATGCGCACGATGGCAGGATGGGCCGGTTCGTAGAGATGGGCGATCTTTTCGTTGACGCGGTCCACGGCGAGCGAGTATTGGATCAGATCGTTGGTGCCGATGCTGAAGAAATCGCACTCGCGCGCGAGCACGTCGGCCACGATAACCGCAGACGGCACTTCGATCATGGATCCGATCGGTATGTGCTTGCGGAAAGGCACATTTCGATCCGCCAAGTCCTCGCGGACTTCTTCGAGCACCTGCTTGATGCGCCGGATCTCCTCGATGCCGCTGACCAGGGGAAAAAGAATCCGCACATTGCCATGCACGCTGGCGCGAAGGATGGCGCGCAGTTGCGCCTTGAAAATGTCGGGGCGTTCGAGACAAAAACGGATGGCCCGCCAGCCGAGTTGCGGGTTGAGTTCGGGCGAAAGTTGCAGGCTCGACGCCAGTTTGTCCCCTCCGAGGTCCAGCGTGCGCAACGTGACCGGCAACGGATTCAGCGCGGCGGCGGCCTGGGCATAGGCGTGATATTGTTCTTCTTCCGTCGGCAGCGTGTTCTTGTTCAGAAACAGGTATTCGGTGCGATACAAGCCGACCCCGTACGCCTTGACGCGCAGGCACGATGCAATTTCCACGGGCAGTTCGATATTGGCCAGAAGCGGTATCTCCTGGCCGTCAAGCGTCACGCAGCCCCGTTTGTCTTCAACCTGCAACAGGGCGTGACGCCGGCGTTCAGCGCGTTCCTTTTCTTCGGCATACTCGGCCAGCGTCCCCGGTTCGGGGCGTACAATCGCGTACCCATTTGCGCCATCCACGATGATTGTGTCGCCGGGCTTTACATGCGCCCCGATGTAACGCAAGCCCACCACAGCCGGAATTTCGAGCGCACGCGCCAGAATCGCCGTGTGAGAAGTCGGGCCGCCGACATCCGTCGCGATGGCGAGCGCATTGGGTACGTCAATGTTGGCGGTGTCCGACGGTGACAGATCATGCGCCACGACGACACTGGGCGGGTGGATGTGCTCCAGCGAGGCCCGTTCGTGGTTGAGCAGTTTGCCGAGAATTCGGTTGCCGACGTCGAGCAGGTCGTTTGTCCGCTCGCGAAAACGCGGATCCTCGATGGTTTTCATGACCTTCGTATACCGTTCAATCAGGTCATTGAGCAGAAATTCCACATTGAGGCGCTCCTTGCCCAGTCGCGCCTCGATTTCCTCGTGCATGGCGACATCGTCCAGGAGTAAAAGATGCGCCGTAAAGATATCGCCATGCCGCTCGCCAATGGCATGAACGGTCTGTTTATGAAGGCGTTTGAGATCCTTGCGGACGGTTTCGACGGCCGTCTGGAAACGACGCATTTCGGCGGTGACATCGTCAATGGAATAGCGAGGAACCTCGATCGAGTGAACGTCGAAGGGGAGCGCCGGGCCTATTCCAATGCCCGGCGAAACGCCTATGCCTCGCAGTACGATTTCCACGGCCGTTTTCTATCCGAATCCCGTCAATCCTCGCCGAAGCCCGATGCGAACAGTTCTTTGACCGCATCCATGGCTTCCCGCGCGTCCGATCCACGGCAAATAAGCGTGACACGACTGCCCTGCGCGGCGGCAAGCGTCAACAGGCCCATGATGCTCTTGGCATTGACCATGTGGCTGTTTGACTGCAAATGGATATCGCTGTTGAAGCGAAGCGCCGTTTGCACCAGTTTCGCGGCGGGCCGGGCGTGCATGCCCAACTTGTTCACGATCAACACTTCTTCCCGTAATTCTTCCATGTCACTCCGTTTGGAGCACGGCGGCCGTCAATTCGATCGTCGTGCGCTTGCCGGGTCGCATGACCAACGGCCAACATGGGATAACCACGCTGCCTTGGTAGACGCGCTCCTGTCCATTTTCCGACTGGCTGACCGTTTCAATCGCAAAGCGAAATACATTCGCGGGACGATCAAACCGCCATGCGCACTCGATATGCTGCCAATCGTCGCGCAACGCGATATGCGTCAATCCGTCGTCCCGGCCCATTTCGCCGAGTTTTGCATACTTCAAATCGCGATCGTCGGACCGGTAGTACCGGTCGAACGCCGAACCGCTGAGCAGGTTTACGGCCCACTCGATGCCGAAACACACCGACAACACGTCACTACCCGACTGGACCAGATCATAGCGGATCTCAAATTCGGATGCACGCGGACACAACTGGACGGTTTTTCGGACGCAAATCGGAAATTCTCCCTGTGCCCGCACCACGCCGTCGCGAACAAGAGTAACCGTGTCCCTGGACGTTTCCAAACGATACGCACCCGTGGCAAAATCGCCCATTTCGTCGTACGCGCCCTTCCACAATGCGCGCGGCTCAATGCCTTCGGGCAGGAAATGGTCGCGCAACGACGACCGCCGGTAGGCGTCGTATACCAGGTATTCGTCGAGTCCGGCTTCCTTCGCCCGCACGAGTTCGTGAATGCTGTGCTCGCCTTTCCCTTCTTCGCCGATCTGCACCCGGCCCGATCGCAAGAGTTCGTGATATTCCTCCTCGCGGCGGCTGAGCGTGTTGCCGAAGTTGAAGGGCTTGGGCTTGTAATCCCATTCGAACAACGCGCCCCCGTCGCGCGCGCTGAATCCCAGCAGGAGCCGACTGTTTTCGAGTATGGCCTCTTCGTGTCCGTCCGCGTCGAAATCGAGTGTTTCACAGGACACCCAGTTTTCATTCTTATGTTCGACGCGATCCAGCAGGGCGTCCGCCGCGATCAACTTTTCGTAAAGCGCCGTCCGGAGATGGTTCAGGTACAATCCGCCGAACACGCCATGCCAGTAGGCGCAATTGCATTGACCCTGGTGCAATAAACGGCGCGCTTCCCCGATACGGGCGTCTTTCCGGCGGGACAGGCGTTCGAGCCGGGCGCTTACGCGCAACATCCGTTTTTGGATGTTGTTGGCTTCGGGATATTTCGACAGAAAATTGCGCCAGAAACTGCCTCGCAGGAACAACTTGTATTCGTCCGACCGCGACGCGTCCCCTTCGATTTCTTTGAGAATGCGCTTGAGGCGCTTATGCATGGGCGTCGGCAGGGCCCATTCCATCATTTCCTTATACGAAGCGGTGGGCAAATACACGCGCCCGATGGCCGGGGCCTTGGCCATGTATTGCGAGTAGGTAAGGCAATGCAGCCATTCCCTGTTTTCCGAGAGGGCCTCGAAGAATTCTTCCAGCCAGCCTTCCTCGTAGACGCTGCGATGCGTTTCCGGCCACACGCCGAACTTCTCGCCGTCGTCGTGGATGACCGCGCACCGCAGGCCGTCTTCCGTGGCGTGCTCTTCAAGAAACGCAAGCGATTCCTTGACCTGATGAAAGGGGATGAGATAACGCAACCGTTCGAGTATGGGGAAGACATTGACGGCCCGGCCTTCGTCTTCCGTCACGTAATAGCCGAACATCTCGTCCGGCGCAAGGCCACTGCACAGAAAATGCGAGTCGTCCACCGCCGTATATGTGATGCCCGCCGCCTGCAGCGTGCGCGGCATGTGGGGTTCCCATACGCGTTCCGCCAGCCACATGCCCTTCGGCGCTTCCCCAAAATGTTCGAGGCAGAATGTGTTCATGCGTTCGATTTGCGCGAGGGCATCGCGTTCGGGTATCGCGCACAGCAGGGGCTCGTAATATCCGCCGCCCATGATTTCGATCTGTCCGGCCTTCACAGCCGCCGCCAGTCGTTCAATGAAGTCGGGACGATGTTTCAGGAACCAGTCAAACAACGGTCCTGTGTAATGCTGTGTCACGTGCACGGCGGGATACCGTTCGAGCACGTCCATGAATGGACGATAGGCCTTTTCGTAAGCCATCTCGAACACGTCCTCGAAATTCCCCACGGGTTGGTGCGAGTGGCTCCCGAATATCAGGTTGATGCGCTTCATAGGGCTGTGGGCTCCAGATAAAAGAAAGACTTCTCCACAACATGCCGGGGTCAACATACAGGGATACAGCCGTATTCCGCAAGCAAGGTGCAAACGGCCACAGGGGACCGGGTAGACAAATGGACAAGATATTCTTTGGCTATCGTTGTTGTATTTTGTTGTTTAGATGCCAAGGAACGAAAGCCTGCAATCTCAATTATTTTCGGACATGAGGGTGAGGAGGCGTTTGTTGAATTCGACGGCGGGGTGGACGCCGAGTTCCTTGAGGCGGTGATTGAGCGCGGCGACCTCGATGATGATGGCGATGTTGCGTCCGGGCCGCACGGGAATCAGGAGATGCGGTATTTTGACGCCGAGAATTTCCACATGCTCTTCCTTGAGACCGGTCCGGTCGTATTCGGAATCTTTTTTCCATTCCTCGAGTTCAATGATAAGGCTAATCCGTTTCGAGTTGCGTACATGCCCGACGCCGTAGATGCTCTTGACGTCAATAATGCCGACTCCGCGTATTTCCATGTGATGCTCGATGACCGGGTTTGTCTCGGCGAAAAGATAGGCCTCGCGACTGCGGCGCAGGAACACCATGTCATCGGCCACGAGCCGGTGTCCCCGTTCAACCAGTTCAAGCGCGGTTTCGCTTTTCCCCACGCCTGGAGCGCCGACGATGATGCAACCCACGCCGTAACAGTCCAGCGCGGTGCCGTGAATGCTGGTTTCGGGTGAGAATTCGTCGGCCAGGAACAGGATGGTGCGCGTGATCACGTGATCGGTCGTGCTCGACGACCGCAAAACCGGCACGCCCCGGCGGTTGCACATGTCGAGAAACAGCGGGCGGGGTTCCAAACGCCGTGACAGCAGAAAAGCCGGAATTTCAAAGGAAAAAAGGCCTTCCAGCCGGGACTGCAATTCGGCGGTCGTCAGGTCTTCCATGTAGTGAATTTCCGTGTTGCCCAGCACTTGGATTCGGTCGCTGGCAAAATAGTCGAGGTAGCCGCTGAGCGCCAACCCCGGCCGGTTGATGTCGGAAATCAAAACCGGCCGCCCCATTCCCTGAAAACCCGCCAGCACCTCCAGATCGAGGTCTTCCGCCATGCGCTCGAAAAGCCGCGCCACCGCGATGCTCTTCTTTCGGTTTACCGGCAGATTTTGTATGTCCATGGAATTGCGGCTACTCCCGGACAAGCGATGCGCGCGCCATCGGCCTCGTCGCCTGTCATGTCCCGGCCTACCGCGTCCGGTCTAAAACTGCGGCTCTATCAATCCGTATGTGCCGTCATCCCGTGAATACAGGACATTGACCTGATGGGTATCCGCATTCGAAAAAACCAGAAATTGGTCATCCACAAGGTCGAATTGAAGCACAGCCTCGTCCACGCTCATCGGCTTCATCGTCAGTTTTTCGCGCAGAATGACCCTATGCCGCTGCTGGGTTTCGTTCTGCGGGGAATCCTCGTTTTCGGGGATGGATTCGATAATCTGATGGTGGTATCCCAGGTTTTCTTTGCCCACCCGCGGTTGATGCTTGTTGATGCGATCCTTGTATTTGCGGACTTGCTTGTCCAGTTTGGTCAGCACGGCGTCAACGGAGGCGTACATATCCGGCGACGATTCCTTGCTGTGGATTCGCATGCTGTTCACATGAATATTGATTTCCGCAATATGCCGGTGTTTTTCGACCGAAAGAATGACATCCGCCGTGCTGACCCGGTCGAAATGTATCTTTAATTTCTGTAAACCCGCCTCGATATAGGACTTAAGCGCATCCGTCAATTCCATGTGACGGCCTGTAAAAACGACTTTCATCCCGCGTTCAACCTCCGTAAGTTTTACAACGTCCGCTGGTGGAATGATCGTATCATGCACGATGGTAAAGTGTCAATTTCCACTGAACTATCGTGCCTGACTTCCCACCGATTCCGTTGAACAACGGGGTTATCGCGCAATATAGGGCGCCGGGTTGACGGGATGCCCGTTTACATGTACTTCAAAATGCAAGTGGGGGGCGGTCGCGTTCCCCGATGCGCCCACGCGCCCGATTCGGTCGCCCTGCCGGACAACATCGCGCACGTTGACGCACGACGACGACAGATGCGCATACGCCGTCATCAGGCCGTTGCCGTGATCCAACTTGACGATGCGGCCGTATCCGCGCTCTTTTCCCGAAAAAACGACCGTGCCGGCCGCCGCGGCCAAAACGGGCGTATCCTTGGATGCTTGCAGGTCCATGCCCTGGTGAAAACCGCCCTGCCGTTCTCCAAAAGGCGATGTGACAGTGTAAAGGGGCGGATCCAAGGGAATGATCAACGGGGACTTTTTAGGACGGGCAAGGGGTTCCGGACGCCGCGTCGCGCAGCCGGACACGGATATCGCCATCAGGCAGAAAACCGCCGCCATGCCCGCCATACTGCGCCGTGGCATCCACATATCCTCGTTCATGCCGGACACCGAGAACGCTAAAAAGTCACTTTCGCCTCGATATAGAAATAATCCACATGATCCGCATAGCAGCCATCCGTCGTGTCGAAACCATTGCCGACGGCCAAGAGGCCGTCCTCGACTCCGCTGCCTCGGAACCAGTGATACCATGCCATCTCGAACGCGAGATCCTTTGAATATTCATAGGTCGCCAGGAGCCCCGTTTCCCATCCCAGATCGCCGCTGCCCGACACGCCATTATCCACCGCCTCCAGATGGTACAGCGTGGCCGAAATCGTCCATTTCTCCAAGGGGGCGGCTTCGACACCTGCATGGATCAGCCAGCAATTGCTCAATTCGGTGCTGTCCAGGTAAACGTATTCCACATTGGAAAAAAGGCGGTTGAAACTGACGCTTGCGCGCCCCGGCTCGTCGCGGCGGTCTTCTCCGCCGAAATAGTCCGCGCCAAGCGACAGGCGCGGCTCCCATGCGCCCTCGAAGGTATATCCGACCTCGGCGGTTGCGGCCCAATTATCAAAGGAGGCATTGGAATCATCGAAATCAAATCCGGCGCGTTCCGCCTCCCCGAATTGATACGCCGCTTCGGCGGTATAGTCGAAACGGCCCGTCTCGCCGCTCGCGTTGAATCCAATCGTGTGCAGATTCGTCGTGTCGAAACCCGGCGCGGGCTGGAACGCGTCGTGGATGAATATCCAGTAACCCAGCAGCGAGAACGGGTCGCCGGGCGTGTAGTTCACATAGGCCGAGTACAGGTCAACGCTGCCTTCGGCGCCCATCGGCGGACCTTGCGCCAGCCGGGCATACAACGCGCCGGCCGTCACTTTCTCCGTAACGTACGTGAGATGCGCGGCGTCGAAGGACAAGCCCGTAAACGCGAGTTTGTCCTCGTTGTTGCCGATGAGCCAGCCGTCGCCCAGAACGATCTCTTGGCGTCCGAGACGCAAGTGGAGCGGCGTGCCGGCGATCTCTTCGATGTTGACGTAGGCCTGATACACGTTGACGCCGTTTCCGTCCGCGGGACGCCGATCCAATCCTGCGAGATAATCGGATCGGAAATCCTCGCCCCATGCGTTATAGGCGTCGAATTCAATGAAGGCGGACACGTTCTCGCTGAAAACCGCATGCGCGTGCAGCCGGGTTCGTTGCGCGACGAAGTTGTCGCTGTTCGGAATCAGACCGCCCTGGTAGATGCCGCGAATGCGCAGCAATCCGCCGGTCCGCACCTCCTGCAATTCCGCGAAGGCCGCGAACGAAGCCGCGAGCAATACGCATCCGATGCCCGTTACCGCAAACCGAAGCATGGCCCGATTCCTCCCGTTTTGTGCCGAAATTCCGGCGCTATTCCAGATCCACCGGCCGGCCGGCACGGATGGATTCCTCCAGGGCGCAAATGATTTTCGTGGCGATTGTGCCGTCGGCCCCGGTGACCATCGGCGTCCTTCCCTCGCGGACGCATTCGACAAAGTGCCGGATGCTTTCAGCGGCAAAGCCCTGCTGGCGTCCGTGGATCGTCGGCATGACAAAGAGATCGGGGTAGCCCGCGTCCGATTCCGTGTATTTCTCCAGCGCGCGGTTATGGGTGGCATCCATGTAAAGCGCGCCTTTCGTTCCGACCAGTTCGCATTTCACGTCCACGAGGTTCGGCGCCGAGTTCGGCAGGATCCATGAATTTTCGATCACGGCCACCGCGCCGGACCGGAATTCGAGCGTCGAAAAATAAAAGTCAGGGGTTGGGATGCCGCGTCCGCTCAACACGCCGGATCGTGAAATGCCGTACACGCGGCAGACTTCATCGCCGATCAGCCAGCGGACGGTGTCAATCGCATGGCTGCCGACAAACCACAGCACGGACGTTCTTCCGGCCCACGACAACATTTCCGTCGGCACATAGATCCGGTCGTTCAGGCGGTAATACACATGGCGCGGATCGCCGATCTCGCCTTGGCGGACGGCCTCGTGCATCTTGCAGAGCGGCGGACTCCACCGCGCATGGAAATCCACCATCAGCAGCACGCCGGCGCGATCCGCCCCGGCGACAATCCGTTCGCAGGCCTCGACCGTCATGGCCAGGGGCTTCTCGGCGAGAATATGTTTTCCGGCTTTCGCCGCGGCGATCAGAATTTCCTCGTGCGCGAAATCCGGCGTCACCACGGACACGGCCTCCACGTCCGGGTCCGCCAGCAAGTCGCGATAATCGCCGTAGGCCCTTGCCCCGCACGCCCCGGCCAGCGCCTCGGCCCTCGCCGGGGCCACGTCCGCGACGGCCCGCACCGACACCCCCGGCGTCGCCGCATACGTCCGCGCATGCATCGCGCCCCATCCGCCCGTGCCTATGATGCCAATCCCGATGGTTTTCATGCGTTCTCCTTCACACGCGAAAAAAGGACAACCCCATTATATTGCATTGTTTCCCGCGAAAGTAATAACGTGAAACCGCCATGATGCAGGACAATGACATTCATGCGTTTACCGCCCATCTCGAAATCGAGCGGGGATTCTCCGCACACACGATTCGGGCCTACTTCAACGACCTTGCGCAGTTCTGCGATTTCGTGATGAACGGCGCGGAAGCCTTCCGGCGCACCGAAGAACAACCGCGTCCCGATCCTTCGCTCGACGCCCTACGAAAGGCGACACGCAACGAAGTGCGCGCATTTTTGGCGCATGTCCGCACGACCGGCGGCAGTGCGCGCACCTCGGCCCGCAAATTGGCGGCCATCCGATCGGCATACAAGTTTTACGTCCGGGAAGGCATTCTCGACGACAGCCCAGCCCAAGCCGTCAAGCCGCCGCGGCTCCCACGCAACCTCCCTGATGTCCTTAGCATTCCGGAAGTGACCGCGCTGATTGAAGCGCCCGACTGTTCCGAACCGCTCGGCCTGCGGGACCGCGCCATACTGGAAACGCTCTATTCCAGTGGAATCCGGGCCGCCGAATGCGCCGGCCTGCGTCTGGCCTCCCTCGATCTAGCCAACGGCTTGATGACAGTTTTCGGCAAGCGGCGCAAAGAACGCATCGCGCATTTGGGATCTTTCGCGGTAAAGGCGATAGGCGGTTATTTGGCTGTTCGCGCCGAACTCGGCGCGCCCGCCCATGACGGATTGTTCGTGAATGCCCGCGGGGGGATGCTGACAACCCGCAGCATCCAGCGCATTATCGAGCGGTACGCCCTTCTGGCGTTGCCCAACCGCCGCGATGTGTCGCCCCATACGCTCCGGCACACCTTTGCGACTCACATGCTCGATGCCGGCGCGGACCTGCGCGTCGTGCAGGAAATGCTCGGCCACGAAAGCCTGTCGAGCACGCAAATCTACACCCACGTCAGCATCGAACGTATTCGGGAAGTGTATCGCGGCGCCCACCCTCACGCCTAAACACGCCAACGTGGGACTGGCTGTCCAGCCTGTCTTTCTTCAAAACCACGCCAACGTAGGACTGGCTGTCCAGCCTGTCTTTCTTCAAAACCACGCCAACGTGGGACTGGCTGTCCAGCCGGTTTTTTTCAAAATCACGCCAACGTGGGACAGGCTGTCCAGCCTGTCTTTGGAGTTTCCACATTTTCCATGTTGAATTGATGTTTGAAAGGGCCTAACCGCGATGGCCGCGGTCGCTTGAACACATTGCTTTGCTCTTTCAGATCGCAAATTCAGAGAATGTCTTATTTTTCAAAGCGTTGCCCTGGGCTACCATATCTACGACCTTTCGGCCCGAAATGGAGAAACTACTGCGGTCGGCGAGGACGCCGTCCCTGCCGCGTGATGCGTACCGCCGGTTACCCTTTCGCCACCTTGCGAATCGCCTCGATGATGTAATCGGCGTGTTGGTCTCCGTAGGTTTGCGACAATCCGATAATGACGGTCCGTCCGAGAATGTCGAGCGTGCGCGGGCACATATCGGGGTGGTATGCGCGCGATCCATCGTGCAGCGGCGAGGTCCAGGGCCGCCCGTGCGCGTCCGCGGACCGTTTTTCCATGACGTATTCCCAGAATCGGTAGATGTGTCGGTCGGGAATGCCCTGATCGTACATGCTTCCCGCGGGAATGCCCTCTGCGCGTAGGGCTTCCGCAAACCATTTGGCGCGCGCGCCGTTTTCAAGGAGCACGGCGACGGAAATGCCGCAATCGCCTTCGGGATCGTTCGTGCGGTGCGGTTGGATGCCCGGACAATCCGCAATGCCGGCATGAATGCGCTTGTAGAGTTCGCGTGTCCGCGCAAGGATGCCCTCCAGGCGTCCGAACTGGACACAGCCGAGCGCGCCTTCCATCTCGTTCATCCGGAAATTCTCGCCGGGAAACGGGCCGGAAGTGGTGTCGTCCGGATTCCAGAAACACATGGCCGAATCGTGCCGGATGGCGGCCCGCTCGAAAATGGTTCGATCGCGCGTCACGACCATGCCGCCCTCGCCCGCCGTGATGACCTTGTACTGCTGGAGGCTGAAACAGCCCGCATGGCCGATCGAACCCAGGCGGCGTCCCTTGTAACTTCCGCCGCAGGCCTGCGCGCAGTCTTCGATGACGCGCAGGCCGTGTTTCGCGGCGACCGCCATGATGCGGTCCATATCGCAGGGAATTCCGCGCATGTGGACCGGCATGACGGCCTTGGTGCGCGGCGTGATCAGGCGTTCGATGCCGTCCGGGTCCATGGTCAGGCTCTCGTCAATTTCCGCAATGACCGGCACGGCATTGCAAATGAGAATGGCCGACGCGCTGGCAATGTAAGTGTAACCGGGAACGATGACTTCGTCGCCTTCGCCGACGCCGATGCCGATCAGGCCGCAAATCAGCGCCGCCGTGCCGCCGCCGACGGCCAAGGCATGCGGACATCCCGTCATTTCCGCGAACAGACGTTCGAGCCGCGTGCAATGCGAGTTTTCATGATCGAGAAAGCGGAAGATCCGTTGCGAACGCACGACCGATGCAACGGCCTCCACTTCTTCCTCGCCGATGGCCGCCGGTCCGAGCATGCCCGATGGAAACGGTTCGCGCGCGACCGGTTCGCCGCCGTCAATGGCCAGTTTCGATTCGTTTGGCGGATTCAATGTCGTTCTCCTTTGCCCGATGCGTAATCGGGTCATTGTGAAAGGGCCATTCAGTTTCGCGCTTCCCACCCGATTTCCCGCTTGCCATCGGGTGCGGACGCAGGCGGCATTCCCTTGCCGGGCCCCGAATCATGGGCGGCCGCCTGTCCCTCGATCCAAATCGTGAAGCCGCCTTCGGGAGTTCTTTCGTAATTGAGAAGTACTCCGGTCGAAACGTCATGCCATGTTTCTGGAGCCGGTTTGGGATCGAGTTCGTCCAGTGAGGTTGGATACGCGCCATGCCCGCGTTTCCATGCCTTGAGGATGAACCCAAGATACATGGCCTTGGCGCGCGCAATGTCTTTGGCGTGCAGTTTATAGGCCGTTTCATAGGCCAGCCGAATAAAAGGGTGACCGTGTCCGTTGCGTCCCGCTTGGTTCGGCAATTCGGCCAGAAGGCGCGGAGTGTCGGCGGACGGATTCTCCAACAGGCGAATCATGGCCTCGGCCAGTTGCATCGAACCCCGGCCATAACGTCCTCGGAAAAACGCATCGAACGGATCCTGGCGTGGCCGCCCCCACAGTTGGCCGGATTCCATGAATGCCGCCGTATAGCGGAGACTTTCGATCAACGGCGTCCAGGAAAGCCGCTTGCCGATTTCGGCGGTGAGGCGATTCTCATCGTCCGGGGAAAGCGGCGCCCTGTCGGCAATCCGCCAAACCACCTTGTCGGTGTCGGCATTGATCTGGGCTTTCTTGGCAATGCCCTGGCATAATCGGCTCGATCCAACCAGTTCGCCGAGCCGGTAAAGACACACGCATGTATTGACGGCATTTTCAAGAGCGCCCGAGTTCGCGTCGGCCAATGCGCGGGCCGCGAAAAAGGCAACGGTCGAACTGGTCTCCAGGCTTAGAAAGATATGGGGGTCCGGTATGGTCAGTTCGTCATACAGACCGTTTTCGATCCCTTGTTCGATCTCCTTCAATTCCTTGTTTGTGCGCAAATAATCGGTAAATCGTTCGGCAACCTGTTCGGGTGTGTTCGCCGCGGGATCGAGGGACGCCAGGAGTGGCGTCAAACGGTTGCCGATCCGAAAAGGCTCCAGTTGCATGCGCAATTCATCCAGCACGATCTGCGACATAACGCCGTCATTGTCAATCATTCCCCGCGCCGTCCGTAAAAGGATTTGAGATTCAACGCCTCGTTTGCCCATCAAGGCCGGGGGACGCGCGGATTCAGGCGGAAAGTTCTTGCGTTTTTCTTCCAAGGCGGCCCGGATCGCGGCCGCCCGTTGCCCGGCTTCCGCAAGTACGGCCGCAACCTTCGCGCGTTCCGGCGCCTGGTTCCGCCTCGCATAGACAATCAGCCCGATAATCCCCGCGATGGCGGCCAAGAGGACGGTTACGGCCAGCCGCACGCCGCGCGTGGCCCGTGGACGACGCCTGCGATCCATTCCGGACTACTCCTTCACAAGACCGAATCGTAGATCCGGAATGGGGTTTCCGGTCCTGTCGGTAATCCGGAACACGAAACCCCAATTGTTGACGCCGTTGCACACCTTGACCAGAATCGGCGTCTTCCCGGACGGCAAGACAATGGGAATGATGTCGCGGTCGAGGATCGCGCCGCCTTCCTCGGGATAATCCAGCACCAGTTTGCCGCCCAGCCAGATCTTCCCGGCGTCGTTCGTGCCCGCGCGAATTTGCGCCTCCCGCTCCACGGGGCTTGTGACGTAACAAAGGGCATAGGCGCAGACATTCTCCGTTGGGTTGAACACCTTGGTAAAATCAACGCTGGCGCGATCCGCCGACGCCTTGTATTCCCGCCAGCGGACTTTGCCGTCCACACCGTCGTACTCGGCTTTCAAATCAATCTCTTGCTCGGGCGGAAATGCGACATTGTGCCCTTGTAATTTCTCCGCGCTTGGAAACGGCCCTATCACCATCCAATCGGTCTGCGTGCCGAAAAAGCGGCGAAAACTGATGGCCTCGCCACGGAAATGACGGCAGGCCATGTCCCAAAGCACATCGGAGGCGGACCCGCCCATCGAATCCTTCGGGACAACCTGAAGCGCGGGGGTGTCGTCCGGCCCCATGCACGCGGCGAACGGCTCGAAACCCAACTCGCCCGAATAGTCGCGCAAACGCATCTCGCGCAGTTCCTGCGCCAGATTCAGGTATTTCGGCGTTGTGACGATTTCACGGTCCGTAAGAACTTTCAAATACGTTTCGACTTCCGCGGGATTGCGGCACAGGTCGAGTTGGCGGCCAACCAGTTGTTCATAGCAGTTGTGGCTGTAAATCCAGTTGTAGCGGCGGCCCAGCATGAGCGACGCGGCAAAACCCTGCCGGAACGCGTCGCGGGTCATGCCGGGTTCGTGGACGCTCTCGTAATTGAATCCGAACGGCCAGATGCCCGGCGCGATGCTGCACTGTTCCAGCCAATAGCGGTAGGCGCGATTGCTCAAGGTATGGCGGAAAAAGTGGTTGATCGTCCATATATAGGCAAACATTTCGCGGATGTTCGGATTGCGGTAGGTGTGTTCGGTGCAGTAATGAACGCCGCCCGGCGCATTGCGCAGAGCGGCTTCTTCGATCCACGCCGTTTGAATCGCGCTGCCCAGGCTGAAACCGCAATCCGGAAACGTCAGAAAAATCATGTCCGGAAACTCGTCGTACATCCCGGCCACAGCCGTACGCAGGCGATCGCGAACCTTCAGCACCAAATCCTCGCGCGAATACCCCTTGTAGTCGTAGCCTTCCCACCCGAACGAATATTGATCCCCCACGTACTCGATATCCAACGCGATGCCGTGGCAACCCGCGTCGCGCGCAAAAATGGCGAACTGCCGGAAATTATGGTTTATTTTCTGCCATTGCGTATCGTTGAACCATTCGAAATGCCGGTCAAACGCAATCTTGAGAAACAATTCGGAACCGATCCGGCGGCAGACCGCGGCGGCCTCCTTCGATTTCTGAAATGTCGCATCCGACGCGCCGATTGTCCACGGTTCTTTGTCCGTCGCCCAAATATCGCTCGACCAGTCGCGGGCCACCTGATCCAGGAAGAACGCGTTTATCCCGCGCTTCGACCATTCTTCCGCATCCGCCGCAATTTGGTCGGGACTGGCCGAAAACAGGATCGTCTTCGGCATGGGCAATCCGCCCGGCGGGCCATATTCAACATCCGGATCGGGTATCTCAGACGGTTTCACCGCATGGGCCGCCAACGAAACGACCAGTAGCAGACCGGCGAAAACAACACTCAAACGTTCCATGGGGGTGCCTTTCTCTTTGTGCGTTGCCAGTATAGTGCATTGACTCATAAGCAACGCAACATCAAAAAACACCCCAAATCGGCAAAAACCCAACCCGGGATCCGCCTTCCGGGCAAACCACGAAAAGCACGACGGGCGTGTTGCGCTGGAATATATTCGACGTCATGGAATTCATTCTTGTTTATCCGGTTCTTCCCCATTCGTGGATCGTGTGCGCGCACCCGCACGGGAAGGCTGACGGGATTTCCCGTAAACCGGATAAGCCCGCTTTGTCCCTTCATCATTCCTCGGAATGTGTTTGCATTTCCCCGGACGCTGTGGTATTATTATTTTTATAATCGTAATACCGATCAAAAAGGAATCACGCCATGAATCGTGTGCATCAAAAAGGCTTCACCCTCATCGAACTGCTCGTGGTCATTGCCATCATCGGCATTCTGGCGGCTATTCTGTTGCCGGCGCTGGCGCGAGCCCGCGAGGCCGCGCGCCGGTCGTCGTGCCAGAACAATCTCAAGCAGTTCGGCATCGTGTACAAAATGTATTCGGGCGAAAGCCAAGGACAGGCATTCCCCGCCTGCTCGCCTTACGTCAACATGTTCATGAACGGGATGACGATTTTCAGCGCAGCGCGCGCGGCTTCCATCTACCCCGAATATTTGTCGGACTTGAACGTGTCGAAGTGTCCTTCGGATTCCGGCAACGACGGGGCGGGACAATACGTGGCCGCACGCCTGCCCGATTCGGGGGGGTTTCCGGATTGGATAAACGCGGCGCGCGCGGCGGGCGACCGCGTTTCGGAGGACTATTTTTTGTGCGGCCTGCTGGGGCGATCCTACGTTTACAAAGGATATGCCTGCGTGAACATCAGGGAGTACTACGGCGTGTGGGGCGCGATGGGGGCTCGGGCGCCGTATGCCCAGGTCGCCATTGTGAGCGGCGTGGGATCGGTGCGTCTCAAGGATTTCGGAAACGATATCGCCTTGGATGAAGGCACATGGCCGTCGAATGTTGATCGGACGAAGGCCGACGGTTCGGGCGGCGGCAACAAGGTATTGAAACTGCGGGAGGGCATCGAGCGGTTTTTTATCACGGACATCAACAACCCCGCGGCCTCCGCACAGGCCCAGAGCATCCTGCCGGTCATGTGGGACACCTACGGTTCGTTCGCCAACGCGGCCAGCACGGGCGGCGGGGCCGTCTTCAATCACGTTCCGGGCGGATGCAACGTGCTGTATATGGACGGCCACGCGGCGTTCATCCGTTATCCGGGCGATTTTCCCATCGTGAACGACGCCGGCGTGCTGCTTGAAAACAGCCACTTCGGGTTGTACTGAATCCAGGCGCCCGCCCCTTCATTTCACGAGCATTTTCTCAAGCCGGCGGAGGGGTATTTTGCGCGCCCGCTGAATTTTACGGCGTTCACGGAGGGCGTGCGGTAGTTTTCGGATCAGGTCTAGCCATGCCGCGGCCAGCGATCGGACGGCGCCGACGGCTCCGTGGTCGTTTCGCGTGGCGGAAAAAAGCCTGCGCGCCTGGTGCAGTCGCTCCCACGCAATGGCGGGGAAATGCCGAGCGATCAGGGGCGCGGGCATGTCTTTCGCGATCAACAGCGCATGGTTGACATAACATTCTCGCGTGCGCTTGAGCGTGCTGCTTCCGAGGCTGGCCGAACCGACGTGGTACGCGATGGCCTCGCGCACGAACCGGGCATCGAATCCCGCCAGACGCGCACGGAAACAGAGATCGCTGTCCGAAAAATAGGCGCCGAAAACCGGGTCGAAGAGTCCGACGGCATCGAACAACGTTCGCCGGTACAAGGCCGCCGCCGCCGTCACGCCGAATATCGTTTGCGGAAATCGGAAACCGTCCAGCGGGACACGAAAACCGGCCGATTCCGGGCGCCCCCCCGCGCGCTGTAAATCGCCTGCCGCATAGACGATCGTCGGGCTGTCGCGCCAGAGGATCAGCGGTGCGAACATCGCCGCGTTCGACGTTTCGGCGGCCTCGACGAGCCGTGAAATAAAATGCGGGGCGACGGTCACATCGTTGTTGATTAGCAGGATCAGATCGCCGTCCGTTTGACGGATACCCTCGTTGACCGCGACACAAAATCCCCGGTTTTCCTTGAAACGAATGCGTCGGACTTCCGGAAAATGCCAGCGGAGCATCGCGTCGGTATCGTCCGACGATCCGTCGTCCACGACCGTGACGCCGTAACTGCGGTAGGTCTGCATGTTCAGCGACTTGAGGCATTCCGCCAGCAATTCCTTCCCATTCCAGGAAGGAATCACGACACTGACTCGTTCGTCGTCCATGCGCGGCATGACCTAATCCCGATCTGTCTCCGGTTCCAGCCAGAGTACACTCCGATAACACGTTCCCGCGTGCCAGCGCGTCAGGACGGGCGTCAACAACCGCAACAGCGCTTGAAACAACGCGTTGCCTCGTCCGGGCCATCCGCACAGCAGTATGCGCCACATCCAGCGCCACACGCACACCGGCGTATTCGCTTCAACCGCAATTCGGCGATTGGGCGCGCATTCCGCGAGATTAGCGCGCACGGATCCGGTGTCGGGCAGTCCAAGCGCGGCATGCTGTTCGAGCCACGGGATCGTCGCGCCGGTCAACTTTCGGTACGCGGCGCGGATGTCCGCTTCCACGCGCGCGGCGGCCCCGCCGGATGGAAACGCAACGACGGCCACGCCGTCGTGCGCCGTGATGCGGACCATTTCGCGAAGGGCCTCCGCGCGGGATTCGGAGGGCAGATGTTCGAGTGTATCCACGCAGACGCATACATCCGCGCTTCCCGCGGCAAAGGGCAGCGCGCACGCATCGGCGGCCACCGCAAAGATGGACTGCGCGGCGCGCGCCTCGCGCAAATGGACAGGCTCGCGGTCAACGGCGATGACGGGTCTCCGCGCAAATCGCGCGAAACCATTTGCATTCGCGCCGATCTCCACAATGCACGGCACGGCCGGACGGATTCGGCGCAGCCGGCGGACAATGGGCGCGTACCGCATCGCCCAATCCGGGTAGCCGCGTCCGTCCTTTTCGGCATATCGCCGCAGCCATACGCCGATCATCCGTGGAATCTCCCATACATACGGCCGGCAATCGGCAGCGATCGCAACACGTCGTGGTCGAAACGATCGAAATAGGGGACGCGGAACAGTATCAGCGCATAACTCGAAAAAAACACGATTGCGCCGCCCAGCGCCGCCGCCGCGTTCAACCAGCGGCTGCCGCCGGCAGACCAAAACTCGCCCGCGAGGCAAAAGGCGAATCCGGGAAGGCAGGCCAGCGCGGGCCATGCAAGCGTCTTGCGCATCAACTCGCCTGCTCGTATGCCGCCGACCGGCTCCATGGCGCGCAGGAACCATGCACACGCGGCGAACATGGACAACGCGGTGCCCATCGCGACGCCGTACAATCCGAACGGAAAAACCAGCGCCAAGGTAAACGCGACATTCGTGATCATGGCAATGATGCCGGCCTTCATTTGCAAATCGGGGCGGCCTTTGCCCAGCGCGATGCTGACGCCTGCCCCGGGCAACACGTTCGCGAGATAGCCGATGGCCAGGATGCGGTTGATCCATGCCGCTGTTTCAAGATGCGGCACCGCCGGACCCATCCATGTCCGGATCAACATGCCCGATGCGGCCACGCAGTAGACCCCGATCGGCAGCGTGGCCGCCGCGAGATATTTCGACGACACAAGGTACAAGCGCGTGATCCGCTCGCGGTCGTCCCGCGCGTCCAAGTCAGACGCCGCGGGCATGATCGCGCTCACCAGCAGGGCGGGCATCTGGCGCATCTTGCCGGCGAGTTCCTCGCCGATGCGGTAAACGCCGATCATGCCGAACTGGCGGTAGAAAAGCCCCACGATCAGTTTGTCGGTTTCGAAGGAAATCACGTTCGACAACCGTGAAACCTGGGTTTTCCAGCCGAACGACGCCAGCGCGCGGAATTCTGTCCCTGAAATATGCCGGGGCGACACCCGCAATCCCGGCACGAGCAGAAATGCGGCAATCACGCTGGCCGCCGCATGGAAACCGAACGCCAAAAAACTCGCATACAGCAATCCCCGCACGCCGTGTCCCGCATGCACCCAGTAGACGGCGCCGGTCACTTTGAGCAAGGAGGCCGCGAAACCGATCAGATTCGCGACGTCCATGCGCTGCAGTCCAGTCTGCACGGCGCTGAACGCCGACAGGCAATTCGACGCGGCAAACAGCACCAACCCCCATCGCAATAGGACGCGGACATCCGAAAGAAAGGCGTCGTCCACGGCTTGCGCGCCCAGTCGCCGGAACAGCGCCACGGCCGGATCGATACACCACCAGCCCGCGCACACCAGCACAAGGCCCAGCACGAGGTAAAAGAAAAAACCCACGCTGACAACGGATGAAATCCGGCCGCGGTCCTTGTGCGCGGCGTGTTCAGCGATAAACTTGGCGAACCCGCTGCCCAGCCCCACATCGAAGAGCGCGACATATCCCGTGAATACGCTCAACATCGCCCACAATCCCCACGCCGAAACGCCGAGGCAGGGAACGACATACGCCGCCAGCGCGATATTGCAGGCCGCTTCCCACAGGCGGCCCGCCGTGTTGAACGCGGTATTGTGTATCAACGTTTTCCGGACGGACATGACTCAGTTTCCCGTCGTCGGATTTGCGTAATTCACATAGTAGACTTCCACGGTTTCCAGTTTTCCGGTCCGCGGATTGGGCATTTCGATCACTTGCGCGGAACGGAAGAAGCGTTTCTCGCTCCGCCAGCCGGCGATCATGTCGCGATACCCGTCCTTGTAGCCCGGCGCCTGGGCGATATAGGTGGCCGGAATGAAGATCCATTTGATGCCCTGCGCGGCCAGCCAGGCCGCCTGCGCCTCGACAGGCTGGCCGAACAACGCACGCAACGGCGCATCGTTCTGATACGTGCGCCCGTCGAAGAAATACGACCGGCGGTCGAACGTGAGGATGGTGTCGCCGATTGGAATATGCCGGTTCACCCATTCGAAAGCGGGATACCGCTCCACACGCGCGGTCAAATACGCCTGCCGCGTCTCGCGTCCCAGCACGACCGGCGCCTTGAAATGGACAGCAGCCGCCTGTAACACGAGACCGAACACGAACGACGCCGCAAGCACGGCGGCGACCACACGGCGCAGCCTGCCAAGCCGGCATGCGGCGATGCCCGCCACCACCATCATCGGAATGAGGAACGGCAGAACGTACCGCGCATAACGCTCGAAAAAGAAGAAGCACATGATGCCCGAAAGCGCGTACAGCGCCAGGATGCGCGCCCGTTGGCCGCCCACCAAAAGACCGGGCACACCGAGCAGAACCACCAGCCCCCCGGGCGATTTCGACCAACCGTCGAACAAGTAAGGCCGCATGACGATATCCCAGGGAAACATGAGAAATTGGCGCAGGCTGAACCCGTCGAGCGACGGGTGCGGAGCCATAAAGCCCACCGGCCAATGCGGAATCGAACCCGCTCCGAACCATGAAATGAATAGGGGATAAAACGGATTGCCGGTGATCAGTCCGCTGCGAAGCAGCCAGGGCGACGCAGCCAGCACAGAAATGCCCACAAACAGGACAAACGAACGAAAACGGCGTTCGCGCGCGCCCAGCAACACGCCCAGCGACAAAAGCACACACACCAGATAACCCGTATGGCGAATGCCGCAGGAACTTCCCGCAAGCCAGCCCGCGAGGAGCAACCACGGCGCGGCTGCTTCGCGCTCCTTGAACCATGCCGCGAGCGCCGCCATAGCGCCGACGGCAAAAGCGCAGAAGGCCAAATCAATGGACACGGTTCCCGCTTGATCGATGAAGATGGGCGCGGTGGCCAGAATCGCGGCGGCAATCAGTCCACAGCGGCGGCTCTCGACTCGCGCGCCCAGCATATACGCGGCCGCGCAGGCCAGCAGGCCCATGAGCCAGCCCAGCAGCATCGCGCCCCGTTCGCCATCCTGCGCAAACACACAGGCATACAGGACATGCAGCAAATGCGGATAGGCCGTGTATTCGTTGCCCGGCACGAACAGGATCCGCCCCTCGCGGGTATAATCCTTGGCCAAAGCCAGATGCGCGACGCATGCATCCCAGCTTGTCGCCGGCGCCAGCGCCCCGAACAGGGCTAAGCACGCGGCAGACAGGACGGCGAGCAGGGACAGTTTTTCGACCGCGTCGAGGCGTTCGCGCGGCGTATCGGTCCCCTCTGCCGCCTTGTAGAGGTACAAGTGATAGCCAAGACCGGCAAGCGCAAAGGCATTGAGCAGAAAACGCGCGGCGTCGAGCGACACTGCGCCCAGCCCCGCCACGACCGCGGAACACAAACTCATTCCCACGAGTAAACGTAAGGCCAGCGGCTCGATGCCCTGCATCCGAATCGAGCGCAACAACCGGTTGCCGGCAATCCAACTCGCCGCCGCCAACACCACCAACGACATGTCCGCTCCTTGTCCGCGCCATCCACGCCACGGCACGATACCACGCAGCCAACGCGGAAGAAAAGGCCGGAGAGTGCGGCGCCATTCACAATAAGCAGAAGGCTTCCAGCCCCTTGCCGGGATTTGTTTTGGATGGCAAACCCAAAGACTGGGCATGCCGCCCAAGACCTGTCCATCCATCAAGGACCTGATGGGAAAATACGGCTTATGGCGCGACTTATCGTTCGGGGCCGTTCCGTTACAATTTTCCGGAAAGCAGAAGCGTCTTCGCGTCCATGTAATACCTGAAATTATCCCATGAGACATCAGGCGGCACCGTGTGATCCACGGTGGGAATGAAACCGCCTTCTTCGATGAGCGGGATGAACTCGCGGAGATGGGCTCGAATCGCCTCGGGACCTTTGGCAAGTTCGCGCTTGTCCACGCCGCCCCAAAGACGAAGGCTCTTGCCGAATTGCCTTCGCCATTGCATCGGGCTGACGTTCGACGCGCGTTCGATCGGCCAGAGGGTATCCACACCCGCGTCCATCAGGTGCGGGATCAAAACCGTCGGGTCGCCGTCCGAATCCACCGCGAAATAGCGCGTGCCGTGTGCGCGGAAGAATTCGACCATGCGTTTCAGGTGCGGGAAGATGAACTCGCGGAAGATGTTTGGGCCAATCAGCGGCCCGCTCTTCATCGCGAAGTCCTCGTTCAGCACAAAATACTCGACCTGGATTTTTTCCAACACGGGCCGGCTGGTTTCGATGATCAGGTCGGCGTAGAACTCCATCATCTCGTGCATGAGATCCGGGTATTCGTAGAAGGCCGTCGAGAGCGCCTCGGTGCCCATGAATTCGCGCGCGCGCCAATAGAACCCGTTGGCCGCGCAGTTGCGGCCGAGTACGAGTGGGAAGTCGCGCGTGCGCCATCGCGCGATCTGATCGTCGAGGTCCGCCGGATAGCGTTCCGGGATGGCCGCGATAAGACGGCGTTTGATGTCCACGAAATCCTTCGGCTCCTGGACAGGAAATTCGAGATACTGGTCCATGCACATGCGCCCGCCGCCCACGCTGCCCTCTTTGAGCGCCTTCGTCACGACGCCGATATGGTTACGGGCGGTAATATATTTGTCGGTCTCCTCGATGACCACCGGTTCGAAGTGCGGAATGAGTCCGTAGTTGACATTGATATATTCGCGCCGGTCGAGGCCGATCGCCGGTTCGTCTACGAACCAATCCCATCGGAAATCCGCGATGGCGTCCGGCGCTTCCGCACGCCAACGGTCCACTGTCTGCGGCCAAACGCCCAACTCATGATTGGGCCGCCGGTCGCAGGGCCGATACTCCATGCACGCGATGAATCGTTCAAGGTCGGTGATCATGATTTCTCAGCTAGCATAAATCAACTCTAGTCACATGTTTCAAGTTCTGCAAAAAGGGGCATGAGGTGCTCCGTTTCTAAGCCGCATCGAGGCAGTTGAACCTAAGGCGGCTGAACCGCGTTAGAAAAGATCCGCACGACGTGGGTTCGCCGCTTGATCGCCTCGTTGACCCACTCGAGCATATAGGGCGGCTTCATGTGCTTATGGTGTTGCAGCGGAAGGCGGTAGAACGCGAAGGTCTCCTCTATTTGGATTCCTCCCATGCACATAGCTTGGCATAACGTGTTTGCCACTTCTGAAGCAAGGTATGGATATGGATCCTCAAGCGGCCGGTGAAAGGTCCCGTGGCGGAAAAAATCCCCGCTTATGCCGTAGGCTGAGGAACTTATTGAACCTTGCCCACCAAGGGGGCGTCCTCACGGTAGTCGTCCGGCTTCCACGCCGGGCTTGGCCCGGGAGGCCTGTCGTAGACTACTCAAATATTGGATGCCCAGTTCAATAGTAAGGAACAAAGTTACTCGCCAACTCGAACACAGCAGGGAAAACCTGTTTGCTATCCATCCCAAGCATATCAAAAGCGCCCGGAATCGTCAATGGATTTCAGGTGGCGATCGGCAGGGGAAGCCGGGTCGCGTGGTAGAACAAAAAGGTGAAGACGAAACAGGCCATGCCGAGCACGCGGTGCCAATGGTCGCCGTGGGCGATGCACCACTCGGCAATTATGATATTGACGGTCGGGATTACGAGGCGCACTCCGCCGTCCACGAAAAGAAAAACGCCCAGCGATTTGACCAGCAGCGGAAGGGCCGTTGCGGGCGCCCGGAGAAACATTTCCGCGCCGATTATCATGAGGAGGACTCCCAGCAGACGCGCCCAGCGTTTTCGGGTAAACAGGCGTATGGAAGCGCGCAGGCGTCCCGGCGCAAACACGCCGATGAAACCCAGCACGCCCGTGATCGCGACCATCGCCCACATCAGGGGCGCATAGATCAGAGCCAGAAAATTCGCCGCATTCGATGTCATGGGTTTGCTCCCAAATCAACTTGAACCATGGTGTATTTATTATACCGGTTTGCGGATGGGGAATCATACCGCGGATCGCCCGTACTTTTGTTTGAGGGTATTCACTCCGGTTCAAGCCGTTTTGCGGGGCCGCCGGCATCGCCTGTCGCCGTGGGACGCGAAGGTCCTTTGCATCCCGCGCCGGTTCTGCTCTAAAGTAACGCGTGTGGCGCCGGAGCGCTTGGAGGAACGACGTTGACAATGGAAACCCCGGATATATCGGTCGTAATACCCGTTTACAATGAGGAGCCGAATCTTCGCGAGGTAATCGGCCGGACCGCTGCGGCTCTTGAGAAACTGAACCGATCGTTCGAGATCGTGGCGGTGGACGATGGCAGTTCCGACGGCAGCGTGGCGTTGCTCGAGGAATTGCAACGGGACGAACCACGGCTTCGCATTGTGAAACTGATGCGCAATTTCGGCCAGACGCCGGCGATGTACGCCGGTTTTTCGAATGTTCGGGGACGTCTGGTCCTGTCCATTGATTCGGATTTGCAGAATCCGCCCGAAGAACTAGCCAAGTTGATAGCCAAGCTCGACGAGGGCTTCGACGTGGTGCAGGGTTGGCGGGAAATCCGGCGGGATTCGATGTTCCGGCGGTACGCCTCGAAAATCATGAACGCCATCGTGTCGTGGTCAACGGGTATTCATCTGCGGGATCTGGGTTGCGGATTGAAAGGTTATCGGCGCGAAGTGATTGATCAGATGGTTCGGTTTTCGCATCATTCCCGGTATGTGCCGGCGGAAATCGTATGGTTGGGTGTGCGGATCGCCGAGGTACAGGTGGCGCATTGCGAACGCGCGGGCGGGGAGAGCAAGTACAGTCTCTGGACGCTGCTTCGCCTGAATTTCGACATGATTGCAAGCGTCACGACGGCGCCGATCAAGTTCATCGGACTGGTGGGGTGGTTGTTGTCGCTGGTGGGGTTCGGCATGGGCGGTCTAATTTTCGCCAAGCGGCTCATTTATGGCGATTTCAACCAGATGGTCACCGTGACGGCGCTGTTTTTCACGCTGGCGGGTGTGCAGATGATCGCGACGGGCCTGATGTGCGAATACATGAGCCGCATCTATATCGAGGCGCAGAACAAACCCTATTTCATCGTCAAGGAAATCGTCGAGCCGGAGGAGAAATCGCGTGAAGGAAAGGTTGCTGACCGTTCTGGCGCTGGCCGTGGGCGGCAACGTCAGCGAAGGGATACTGAAGGCGCTGGCGCTGAGCCGGCTTCGCTGCCGCGTCGTCGGGGCGGACGTCGGACCTCATAAGCTCGGCCTCTACACCGTTGATCGCGCCTATCTCGCGCCGTATGCACGCGAACCGCACTTTGCCGATTGGCTGATCGAGCTCTGCCGCAAAGAGCGGGTGGATGCCGTGCTGACGGGCGCGGAAGCCATTCTGCCCGCGCTGGCGCAACTGGCCCCGCGTGTTCACGCCGAAACGGGCGCCGTCTGTCTCGTGAGCGACCCGGACACGTACCGCGTCGGCGACGACAAATTGCTGACATGCCAGTGGCTCGACGCGCACGGGTTTCCCTGTGCGGCCTATGCGAAATCGGATGATGTGGCGGCGGTTCGCGCCCTCGCGGAAGCGCATGGCTACCCGTTGCTGGCGAAACCGCGGGGCGGCGGCGGGTGCCGGGGGCTTCTCCGCATCGAAAACGAGGCGGGGCTGGCGCTCGTGGCTGGAAATCCGGACTATCTTGTCCAACAGTACATCGGCAACGACGCGGAGGAATATACGGCCGGCTGCTTTTGCGACCGGGACGGGCGCGTCCGGGGGTGTATCGTGATGCGGCGGGAATTGCATGAAGGCACGACGGCTTTCGCCGAGGCGGGGCTTTTTCCGGACGTGCGCGACACCGCGGTTCGCATTGCGGAACAACTGCGTCCGATGGGACCGTGCAACATCCAGATGCGCATGCACGCGGAGCAGGCGGTTTGTTTTGAACTCAACATTCGTTTTTCCGGCACGACGCCGGTGCGCGCTCGAATGGGATTCAACGAGGTCGAGGCGGCGTTGCGGCATTATGTGCTCGGAGAACCGGCGCGGGAGTTGCCGGTCGTGACACGCGGCGTCATGATCCGTTACTGGAATGAAATGTACGTGGATCCGGACGGATGCGAACAGTTACGTCAGGCGGGAATGCTCGATGCGCCCGGGCGTTTCCTTCGACAAATCGAAAACTATGGAATACGGCCATGCGAATTCTCGTAACGGGTTCGACCGGCCTGATTGGCGAAGCCGTGGCGGCGCATTTGGCGGGGCAGGGCCATGAGGTTTTCGGGCTGAGCCGGAAACCGGCAACCGCCGACGGGCCAACCGTCCCCGCTGACATATCCGCGCCTGATTTTTCACAACGGGTTATGGACGCGATTCCGCCCTGCGCGGCGGTCGTCCATTCGGCGGCGTCGCTGGGCATGCGCAACGACGATCCGTCGGTTGCGCTTACGAATTGCCTTGGAACTCAGCAGGTGGTTACGCTGGCCGCGCGATGGGAAGCGAAATGTTTCGTGTATCTTTCCAGCGTGGCGGTCATCGGGCGTCCGTGCCATGTGCCCATTGACGAAACGCACCCGGTTGATCCGCAGACCGTCTATGCCGCCTCCAAACTTTTTGGCGAACACGTCTGCGCCCTTTCCGGCATGCCGGCGGCGCTGTTGCGCGTGACCGCTCCCATCGGCCCCCGCATGCCAAGGAACCGCATACTGCCCCTTTTTCTGTCGAAGGCGCGCATGAACGAGCCGCTGCTTCTCAACGGAAAAGGAACGCGCAGGCAGAATTATGTTGATGTGCGCGATATTGCGCGCGCGGTCGAGGCGTGTATCGGGCGCGCCGCTTCCGGCGTATACTTCATCGCCGGAAACGAATCCGTGACCAATCGCGAGCTGGCGGAGCGGTGCATTCGCGCCGTTCAATCGAAATCCAAGATCGAATTTTCGGGTAATCCCGATCCGGACGACGATATCGCATGGGACATCTGTATCGCAAAAGCCGCGCGCGATTTGGGCTACCGGCCGCACTATTCGCTTGATGCGAGCATCGCGGACATCGCCGCCGCATTATGATCGCGCGCGTGATTTCAGGCGGGCAGACAGGCGTGGATCGCGCGGCCTTGGATATGGCGATCCGGCTGGACATTCCATGCGGGGGATGGTGTCCGCGCGGACGGCTCGCGGAAGACGGCGTCATTTCTCCCGTTTATCCCCTTGTCGAAACCCCTTCTTCGCAATACGAGGAGCGAACGGAATGGAATGTGCGCGATTCGGATGGCACGCTGGTGCTGACATGGGGTCCGCCGAGCGAAGGAACAGGGTATACGGTTTTCATGGCGCGGCGGCATGGCCGGCCGTGCCTGGTGGTCGATCTCGCTGAAAATCCGACCGTCGCGGAAGCGGTTGCATGGATTGCCGACGAGAAGATACGTGTGCTGAACGTGGCGGGACCGCGCGCGAGCAAGTGTCCGAGGATTTACGATTTTGCCCGCGGCTATCTTGAGCAACTGTTCATCGCCGCGGGCAAGGGCCGGACCTCATCGTAAAATAGGGGACCGACAAGGCGGGAATGGCCGTGAATTGGGTCGGATCGCTTTTGATCCCGTGGATCAACCCCATGATTTCCTCGTAATCGGTATAGCCGTCGCCATCGGTGTCGGGATTGAACGGATCCGTGACATAACCGTACACGGCATGGATTTCATCGTAATCCGACAGGCCGTCCCCGTCGTTGTCGAGGTCGTCGTCGAGGATCGTGATGGTGGCCGGATTGTTGCCCGTGGGGGGGAGTTCGCAGCCGGAAGGGTTGGATAGAATCAGCCGAAATGTCCGATCCGGTTCGGTGTGCGTGTTGTCGTAAATGGGGACGGAAAACGTTTTTGACTGGATCGTTCCCTCGAATACCAGCGTTCCGGCCACGGGCGTGTAATCCCGTCCGGCGACGGCCGTGCCGTCTGCGGTGGCATACTCGACGCTGGCCGGCGCGCCCGGCGGCAGGCTGATGCGCACTTCGACAAGGACGCTGCCGGCGGCTTCGCCCGCGATATACTCCGCCTCGCTGAAGTCTGCGAACGGGATATTTGGCGCCGGATCCAGATAGTTTCGGACGATCGGAAACGTCACGTCGAAACGCCCGTAATAATCGGGGAAGTTCATGTTTGTGCAGGATGCGCCGCCTCCCCAGAGTTGTCCGATGAACTGTCCCGTCTCGGTAAGCATGAGCGGACACCCCGACGAGCCGTGTTCGGTCGTTCCGAGCGAGTACAGCACTTCATAAAAAAGGGAGGGGAAATTGTTGTCGGTGTTGGTGAGCGAAGCGAACGAAATTCGCTTGAAACTGCCGGTGGGATGGTGAATGCAGGTGACGGGCCTCTGAAGCGGCTGGGCCATGATGCTCCATCCGAGGTAGGCGAGGCCGCCGGGCGGCTGGTTGCGCAGGCGCAGCAGGGTGAAATCGTTTCCGCCGCCAAAGGTCGCATTTCCGGGGGATCCGGCCAGGTAGTCGGCGCCGCCCGTCGTGCGCGGAACCGACGAGGCGGGCGGCGGCAAACCGTCGCAGGTAGACGTCTGATACAGCCAATACACTTCGATGGACGATGCGCCGCGGAATCCCTCTTGGGCGCCGACGCAATGGTTCGCGGTAATGAAATAGGGGATGTCGGTCGTGGGGTCGGTGTCCGCGATCAGGCTCCCCGTGCACCAGACATAACCGATGTCTCCGATGCTTCCGATTCCGCCTACGGCCCGTGCTGCGCCGGCCCATGCCGGATAACAGGTGACATCGAGATTGCAGGCGCCGGCCTTGGCCCAAGGCAGTGCGTCGAATCCCCGGTAGATGTAAATGACCTTGTCAATGAGAAGCGACAGGACGGTCGTCGGCGCGCCGGCTGGCACGCGACATTCGACAACGATGCGATTACCGAAACAGGAGGCCGCCCAGATATCGTTTTCACCGGCGTGCGGCCTTGTGTAGGGGCCGTAGGCTTCGGAGGGCATTTCGGCGTTATAGATGATCGTCTCTGCGCCTTCGGGCATCATGAGGCGCGAAAAATGGACACGAAGTCCCACCGCTCCTTCCGAACGCAATTCCGCGGACCATGCACGCGATCCATCGGGAAGGACCTGCCATTCGCCGTGCGTGGATTCGTTCCCCGTCAAACGAATGGGCGGCGCAATTTCCTGAAACACGCCGATTCGCGTAAGGCTTTTTCGGGTGTCGCCGGAACTATGGGCATCCTCCGCTTCGATGGCATCGCGATCGATGGCCGGCAGCGTTACCGTGGCGGAAGGGGAAACGGCTTTTGGAACAGGGGTATCCGGCGACTTCTTGGCGTCGGGAACGCGCAGGTTCATGGACGTTTCACGCGGTTTCAGTTCCCAGTTTTTCGGCGCGATGCCCAATGCGGCCAGACGCGGCTCTTCAACGATACGGCCGGTTGCGTCAAGGTACAGGTCGAAGGCTGGTCCACCGTCCTTGGGCAGGACATGATAACCGTCCAGCATCTGCCGGCGATCGGCGGGCGCCGTTTCCTCCCATGCCATGAGGACAGTGAAGCGATCGGGCGGGTAGCCCAGCATCGCCAGCCGTGCCGATGCCTCCGGAAAAGCGGGTTCGCCGCAGTCCACGCATGGTTCGGAAGCGGATGACGGCAAGGCCGCCAGTAACACGCCGAGAATAAGCGCTGTGGATCGCCATGCAAGGCGGCGGCCGACTCCTTTGTTCATTTCGTCCATCTATTTCACTTCGTGCTTCATGTAGTGAATGTGTTTTTCGTTATCCGCCATTGAGCACGGCAAGAATGACCATTTGCAGATCCGTTGCATCCACCTTTCCCGAACTATCCACGTCGGCATTGTGGACAATCGGCATGCCGAGCAGGGCGTTGACCACCAACTGAACGTCCACGATATTGATCTCGCCGGATCCGTTTACGTCGAGCGGAGAGTCCACCTGGTTCATCCATGCGGCGATCAGCGGAAAGGTTTTGTCGAATCGCCCGAAATAATCGGGTTCATCCGTATAGGTGCATGACGCATACCCCCCCCAGAGTTGGCCGATTATCTGGTGGGTGTCGGCCCGCATGAGCGGACAGCCGGAAGAACCGCCTTCTGTTGTGCCGTCATGCCACAGGGACTCATGAAAGTATTCATAAGGCTTGACGGGATCTCCGCCTTGCTGAGGACTGCCGGCGTCGGATAGCCGGCCGAAACTGATGCGTTTGAAATCGCCGCGCGGGTGATGGATGGCCACGACTTCGGTTCCTATGGGGGGCGGAGTGGTGGTCCAGCCCGCATACGACAACCCGTCCGGTGGCGCGTTGCGCAGTCGCACAAGGGCAAAATCGGTTCCCATGCTCGAATTGACCGTGGCCAGCAGATCCGCACCGCCGGATGTGCGCGGGGTGCTGGCAATCGCTGGGCGGGCGCCGTTGCACGCAGCGGTCTGGTATAGCCAGTAAAATTCCATGCTCGACGCCCCGCTGGTACCGCTTTGCACGCTGACGCAGTGATTAGCGGTCAGAAAATAGGGAATTGTGGATTCCTCGCGCAAGTCGGCGATGAGCGTTCCCGAACAATGCAGTTGGTTCGGCCTGGAAATGAAGGAAAATCCCCCCGCTCCCCGCGCCGTCACGGCCCAAGCCTCATAACAGGAAACATCCAGATTGCACGGTCCCGCCTCCGCCTTGGCCCATGGAAGTTCGTCGAAATCAACATAGGTATGGACAACATTTTCGATGGCGATCCGAAGGCCGGCCGGTTCGTTTCCGGGCGCCACGGTACACTCGACGGTTACCGCGTCCGAGAAACACGAATCGCTGAACAGGTCCGTGTCGCCGGGATAGAAGCGATCAAACGGGCCGTAGACCTCGTTGGGATGGCGGGCATTGTAAACAATGAGCCGGCATCCCGCCGGAACCGCCAGTTCCGTGAATCGAAGCCGCAGCGCGCGCGCTCCGGGCGATTCGATGGTAACGGCCCATACCCACCCGCCGTCGTCCGTCGTTCGCCACATTCCGGTATTCACGACATTTCCTTCGATCCGGATGGGCTCGGACAAATCACGCACAATCCCCACCCGCCGCGCCGTCTTGCGTCCCGCGGGAGCGTTCGCCCTTTCCGCGTCTTCCGCCTGCAGCGCCGCGATGTCAACGGCAGGCAATGCAACGACGGCGGACGGTTCCGACCCCAATGGCACGGGGCGCGCGGGCAAAGCCTTGGCCAGCGGGGGAGGGATTTCCTCCATCTGTTCGACAGGGGGAAACGACCAGTTTTTCGGGGCAATTCCAAGGGCGGCAAGATCCTGGCCGGACAAGAGGTTGCCGGCCGCGTCACTGTACAGGTCGAAGGGCGTCCCGCCGGTTTTGGGAGCCAAATGGTATCCGGTCACGAGCGTGCCGGGACGCAACCGCGCCGCTTCAGCCCATGCCAAGAGAACCATGTAAGTATCTTCAGGATAACCCTTTGCATTCAAAAAGGCCTGTGCCTCGGGAAAGGCCGGCGCGCCGCACGATTCACACTCCTCGCCTTGTGCAATGAAAGCCAGCATGCCGGTCAACAATAGGATATGAAACGCGCAACGTGCAGCCAACAAACACTTCCTTTTCCAGTTTGAGTCGAACGACCAACGTTCTACCGTTACCCAAGTGTACACCAGAAACGGATTTTCGGCAAGGCGGCCTTCTGGGGCTTTTTTTCACGACGGGAGGAGTTGAGCCTTATGAAATATCCGAGCGACCAGGCCGGGCGCCAGGGCAAATATCTTTTCGGCTCTGCGCGCTCACCAGTCCATCTTTTTGATTGGATCCGCCAGAACGATGCCCGAAACGGGGGTGGCCGTCGGGGATCGGAACAACCAAGGATACCTTTTTTCATGGCTTGCGAACGGACACCATGAGGCGCGAACGGTTCTTGACAAGGAACCTGCGCGATGGCCATACTCGCGACGCAATAATACGGCGGGGAATGACGGCATGAATGCGAATCCGTTCCTGGGAGTATTCCTGCACGCGATAGGCGGCTTGGCGGCGGGGAGTTTCTACATCCCTTACAAGCGCGTGCGCGGCTGGGCATGGGAAACGTACTGGCTGGTCGGCGGCGTGTTCAGTTGGATCGTCGCGCCGTGGGTGGTCGCATCATTGACGTGTCCTGCGCCTTGGCAGGTAATCCGCCAAGCGCCGGTTTCGAGCGTCGCATGGGCGTACTTCTTCGGCGTGTTGTGGGGCGTGGGCGGGCTGACCTTCGGACTCTCGATGCGCTACCTTGGCATGTCGCTCGGATACGCGTTCGCATTGGGTTTCTGCGCCGCATTCGGAACGATTATTCCGCCCTTGTTCCAGGGGACCTTCGGTGAGTTGTTGAGCGCGCTGTCAGGTTGGGTGACGCTCGCGGGCGTGGCGGTCTGTTTGGGCGGAATCGCGGTGTGCGGGCGCGCGGGTCTCGCGAAGGAACGCGAACTATCGCCCGAAGCCAAGCGCGCATCGGTCAGCGAATTCAACTTCCTCAAGGGCGTGTGGGTGGCGATATTCGCGGGCGTAATGAGCGCGTGCATGGCGTTTGCAATCGCGGCGGGCAAGCCGATTGCCGAGTTGGCCGTCCGGCACGGCGCGCCGGACCTCTGGAAAAATACGCCGGTGTTCATTGTGATTCTCGCAGGCGGGTTCACGACAAACGCGATCTGGTGCCTGATCCTGAACGTGCGGAACCGGACGCTGCCCGATTATGGCCGCGCGGACGTTCCGCTCGCGGCGAATTACCTGTTTTCGGCGCTGGCAGGGATCACGTGGTATCTACAATTCATGTTCTACGGCATGGGCACGACGCGGATGGGGCGCTACGATTTTTCCAGTTGGACGATTCACATGGCGTTCATCATCGTGTTCAGCAATCTGTGGGCGTTGTATTTCCGCGAATGGAAAGGCACGAGCCGAACGGCGCACCGGATGATTTTCGCGGGCATCGCCGTGTTGATTGCCTCGACGATTGTCGTCGGTATTGGCAACTACCTGGCAGCAAAGTAAGGTTCAAGGTACAAGGTTGGGATCGAGAGGCGCTGGTGTCAGGAGGTTGGTTATCCTCAGCCTTGGATCTCTCGTCTGATTGAAAGGGAAAGACGTTGGATAGGATGACCAGTATCGAGCGGATTGGCAATATTCTCCGGCGGAAACCGGTGGACAGAATTGGCGTCTTTGAGCATTTCTGGGGCGACACGCACAAGAAATGGAGTTCGGAAGGGCATCTGCCGGAAGGCGTCCCGCTGGAGGACCATTTCGGGTTCGACCTGCAATTATGTTGGCCGTTCAACCTGGTCGGGAAACTCGATTACCAACCGGAGACGATCGAGGAGACGGATGAAACCATCCTTCAGCGCGACGGCAACGGAGCGGTGTTGCGCCGGCATAAACTGCACGATTCGACGCCGGAACACGTTGATTTTCTCGTGAAAGACCGCGCGGGCTGGGAGGAACACGTCAAACCTTTCCTGACGCCGGACCGGCGCCGGATCAACTTCGAGGCCTATCGCGACGCGAAGAAACTCGCCGCCGAAAAACAGCGGTTCTTCTGCTGGTCGGGCGTGGGGGTATTCGAGTGCATGCACCCGGTCTGTGGCCACCAGGAGATGTTGATGGCCATGCTGACGGACCCGGATTGGGTCAAGGACATGGTTGACACCTACGCGCGACTGACATCGGATCTGATGGAAATCCTGTTTGCCGAAGAAGGCTGGCCGGACGGGATCTGGTTTTACGAGGACATGGGGCTCAAGGGCCGCCCCTTCATCAGTCTCGACATGTACCGCGAGTTTATTCAGGCGGGACATCGGAAGCCCATTGCGATTTGCGCAGCGAAGGGGTTGCCGGTCATAATGCATTCGTGTGGTTACGTGGAGCCTCTCGTGCCGGGCATGATGGAATCCGGCGTGGACTGTCTCCAAGTCATCGAAGTGAAAGCCGGCATGGATTTGTTGCGTTTGCATGCGGACTATGGAGATCGGTTATCATTCATCGGCGGCATGGATGTCCGGGTCTTGTACACGAACGACCGCGCGGCCATCGAGCGGGAACTCGCGGGAAAGATCCCCGAGGTGAAGCGGCATTACGGTTATGTGCTCCATTCGGACCACTCGATACCGGACCAAGTGGAGTATGAAAGTTATCGGTATTTCGTTGAACGTGGTTTGGAGTTGGGGACTTACTAGCTGAAACGTTTACAGAAGGAGAACGTGGGATGGCTGATCTGTTGGAACAAATCGCAGTTTGTATCGAGCGCGGAAAGGTCAACGCGAATTCGACGTATCCGCCCGACATGAAGGGCCAGGAAGGGGCCGACGAACTGGTGAAAAAGGCGCTCGATAGCGGCGTGGCGCCGGACGATGTGCTGAGCAAGGGGCTGGTCGTCGGCATGGGCCGCGTCGGTCAGAAATTCAGCGAAAACAAGGTCTTCGTGCCGGATCTGTTGATGGCCGCGAAAGCCATGTCGGCCGGCATGGCCCATTTGAAGCCTTTCTTCGAGTCGGGCCAGGCGCACCACAAGGGCGTCTTCGTCATCGGCACCGTCCAGGGCGACTTGCATGACATCGGCAAGAACTTGGTGGCGATGGTGGTGGAAGGCGGCGGTTGGAAAGTGGTTGACCTCGGCGTGGACGTGTCCCCGGAAAAATTCCTGAAAGCGGTTCAGGAAAATCCGGGCGCGTCGGTCGGCTTGAGCGCATTGCTCACGACGACCATGGTCAACATGGAAAATACGGTCAAACTCGTCAAGGAACAAGTGCCGGGCACGAAGGTCATCGTGGGCGGCGCCCCGTTGACGGCCGAGTTTGCCAACAAGATTGGCGCGGATGGCTACTCGCCTGACCCGCAGGGCGCGATCGCTTTCCTCAGCGCCTGATAGCGGACAAGCCATCCCCATCGTATGAATGGATACATGTTCCGGCTTCCGTGAGCGGGGTGATCCCGCTTGCGGAAGCGGTTTTATTTATCGGCGCGATAACGATCCGTACCCGCTGCATGGAGGACGATTATGAACCGAATCTGCGACGATTTGAAGGTAAAGCGTATCCTGGTGTCCGACGGGGCCTGGGGCACTTTTCTTGTGAAAAAGGGATTGCAGCCGGGGGAATGCCCCGAACTGTGGAATGTCGATCATCGCGAGGCCGTCGCCGATATTGCTCGCAGCTACCGCGATGCGGGATCGGACATGGTTTCGACCAACAGTTTTGGCGGGAACCGCTTCAAACTGGCTCATTTCGGACTGGCCCATCGCGCCGCGGAATTGAACGAAGCCGCGGCGGCCCTTACCCGTGAGACGGTCGGGCCCAATCTGCACGTCTTTGCCTCGATAGGTCCGACGGGCAAGATCCTCATGATGGGCGATGTGTCCGAAGAGGAAATCTACGATGCTTTCAAGGAACAGGCCATGGCCTTGGAGCGCGGGGGCGCGGACGCCTGCTGTATCGAAACCATGATGGCCCTCGACGAGGCCGTTCTCGCCATCCGTGCGGCACGGGAAAATACCGGTCTGGAAGTCATCTGCACCTTCACATTCGACCGCATGGGCGACGGAACCTATCGCACCATGATGGGCAACACGCCCGAAGAGATCGCCGCCGCCCTGATTGACGCAGGCGCGGCGATAATCGGAACCAACTGCGGGCAGGGACCGGCGGGAATGATCGAAATTGTCCGGGCCATGCGCGCCGCCGCACCCGATACGCCGATCCTGGTTCAGGCAAACGCCGGCCTGCCGGTGCGGGTGGGCGATCACGATGAATTCCCCGAAACGCCCGAAATGATGGCCGCCCGCGTGCCCGACCTCATGGCGGCGGGGGCCAACATCATCGGCGGGTGCTGCGGAACCACGCCGGATCATATCCGCGCCATCGCGAACGCGGCACACCGGATGTAGTCCGTGAAACCCCACTCCCGGTGATGGGGTCGTATTGACATGATTCGTTTTCTTCGAAGTCTGGTGGCGGCAGGCATTGTCGCAACGGCGGTGCTTTGGTTCAGTGTGCAGGTGGTGGCGCCGAATCTTCCCCGCATTGTCGGCCCCCCGCAGATTCATGAGCACCGCGAATTCAGACTGCCGGCCGCGCCGCGCATCCATCTGGTCAACGACGACGGGGCCGTGCAGGTGTACGCCGGGGCGCGCGAGGGGGTGCATGTGCAGGCGGATGTGCGGGTCTATGCGCAGAGTTCGGCCGCAAAATTGCTCGCGCAGGTGTACGCGGCATCCCTGATTTATACGACGGCGGATGCGGAATCCGTGCGGGTCGTTACCGAACCACGCGAACGACCGGACGATATCGAGGTGCGGGTGGATTACTGCCTGCTCGTTCCGACGGGAACCGATGTGCAGGTCGAGGGATCCAACGGCAATGTATGGGTGTCGAAAGGGTGCGGCCAAGTCGCCATTCAGGGACGCAACGCCGATATTGACATCACGGAGCCGTCCGGGACCGTCGAGGCCCGCAGCACCAACGGCCGCATCCGCCTGGTGGACGCCTCGTCGGATGCCTTGCTCGAAACCATCAACGGCAGCATTTACGCCCACATGCACGGCGGCGCGCTTCGGGCCACGACCACCAACGGCGCCATTGTCGCGCGCGTGCTGAATCCGCAGGTGAAGGCCTGTGACTTGACCACGCAGAACGGGGGGATTACCGTTATCATGGATGGGCGGTGCTCGGCCCGGATTGACGCATCCACGGGGCGCGGCGCCATCACCTCCGATTTCCCCGTGGCCACACCGCCCGGAAGCCCGAAACGCCACCGCTTGCGCGGGCTTATCGGAGAAGGTAAAATAGACCTGAAGCTGAAAACGTTGAACGGCAACATATGGATTACTCGAAACAGTCTATGATCGCCGGGCGGACGCGGGCGTGGAATCTCGCAACCACCCCGAATTGCGAGAGCGAACCGGACGCTTTGCTCGTGCAGCGGGCCAAGCAAGGCGACGCGGATGCCTTCTCGCAGTTGGCCGCGCGCCATCAGCGTGTCGTGTACAATCTCGCGTACCGTTTCATGCGCGATGCCACGCAGGCCGAGGACATGGCGCAGGAAGCCTTTTTGAAGGCTTATCGGATGCTGGACGGATTTCGGGGCGATTGCAGTTTCTCGACTTGGATGTACCGCGTCACAGCCAGCGTTTGCCTGACGGAATTAGGGCGCGGCAAACGGCGCGTCGAGATTGAATCGCAGCCGTGGCGGGAAGCGCAGGCTTTGGACAGCCGGGTGGACTGGAGCGACATGCCCGACATCATGCGCCGCTGCATCGAACTGCTCCCCGAACGGTACGCCCATATCGTCACGCAGTATTACCTCAAGGAACGATCCTATGAGGAAATCGCCGACGGGCTCAGCATTCCCACGGGCACGCTGAAAACATGGATGCACCGGGCGCGAAACCAGCTTCGCCGGATATTGGAGAAGGAGTATTCGCTCAATGGACTCCTTTGATCCAAACGATCTCGACCGCCTAGTCGAACAGAAACTGAAAGAGGCGCCGATGCGACCCGCCCCGGTGAATTTGTACCGGGAAGTGAGAAAGCGCATTGCGGCGGTAACCGCAGCCAATCGGGAGCGGCGTCGTTTTCGCAAATGGATCGGCGGTTCCTTTCTGTTTTTTACTGCCTTCGCCGCACTGCTCGCCGTCGCGGCGGCAATCTTCGACCTTCCCGGACGCCTCGCCTTGGCGATGCCGGGCATCCTCGGATACTTCGATTATGTGGGACTGGCCGTCGGCCATTCGTGGACGCTGGCCGCATCACTGGCCACGCCGATGGGTCTCATCATTGTCGGGGCCGCGCTGTGGGTCGGATTGCGAAGCGCCCGATAACCCCGCCGGTTCAATAACCATGGATGGATTTGTATTCATACGCGAAGGCCGGAAGACCGCGTGCGTCTGCGAAGAAGGCGCCTCAATAGTCGCCGGGGCCCTTTTGCACAACATCGGTTGCGAACCGGCCGAAAGGGGGGGGCGGGGTCGGCTCGGGCGCTTTGCGTGGAAAAACGGCCACGGCCTCATCAGAACCTATCGGCGCGGAGGGCTTGCGCGCCATTTGCCGGGCGATTTATTTTTCCTTCAAAACCGCGCCTTACGCGAATTGGAAATCCATCGTTTCGTTTTTGCAAACGGTCTTTCCGTTCCGGAACCGCTGGGCGCCTGCTGGCATCGGGCCGGTTTATGGTTCGGCGGGGCGATTGCCACCCGGGAAATAGACGCCGCCGACTTGGCCGAACGGCTGGAAACGATGACCCGGCAAGGGGCACGGGCCCCGGACGAATGCGTGGCGCAGGACGATCTTGCGGAACTCATGCATTCGTGTGGCCGGCTTTTCCGTCAGATGCACGATCTGGGCGTTTTTCATGCCGATTTACATGTAGGCAATGTCTTGGTCGGCGCGAATGGCCCATTGATCCTCGATTTCGACAAGGCTTTTATCGTGCCGCGTCTTTCCCGGATCCAGCGTGCCCGAAATCTTTTCCGCTTTCGGCGTTCATTGGAAAAGAGAGGCTTCCCCCCGCCGTTGTTCGAGATGGTTTGCGAAGGCTATGGCCCGGCCGTGTTGCCGGGATGGATGAGCCGACTGTACCGCACGAAAGGCCGCCTCTCGGACTGGGCGTCCGGCCGCAGAATCTCGGTTGCCTAATTTTGACTGTAAGCGTGGATCCGCTTTTCGGGAGATAGGGTTGTGTTTTCGGGAAGCGCGGATTTTCGTCCCTTCGTTTCGGACGCCTTCAAAGAGGCATATTGACCGGGATATACCTCTTTCGCCCACTGTTTGAAGGGAAGATGGCTGCCTTCGTACAGGGCAAGGACGCGGCCGACCGGCGCATCGTTGAACAACGGCCCGAATTGTTTGCGCGCCGTGGCAATGTCGGCGCCCTTGAGCAACAAATAAATCGCCGCTGCCACGCCCGTCCGATGCGTTCCACCCTGGCAGTGGACCAGGAACGGCTTGGCGCCGGTTTCCATCAGCGCGACAAATTGGGCAAGCGAATCCGGATCGGGCAACCGGCTTTTCGACCAGGCAAAATCCTCGTGGGCGATGCCAAGCCGCCGACAGACCGCCACTTCGGTGTCGTACCATGGCGCTCCCGGATTGTGATCGCGCAAATTGACAACCGTTCGGATGTGATATTTGTGGATGGCGGATTCCAAGGCTTTTTCGCCCATTTGCCGCGATCCGTAGAAGGCATCTTGTTCGACCGTTCGGAAATTGTGTCCGGGAAAATAAATCCACAGCGGCACAGCAAGCGCCAAGGCCGCCAAGGCCACGGCCACACCGGCGATTTTGGCGACGATTCTCATCTGCATGGATCCATAAAATGTTTTACGAGTCTCGATTCATCTGCGGGGATTGAACTTGTCTGCAACTACGCATTACCGAAGAACTTGCTTTTGCACTTGAAAAGCCACCTACAAAACAAGGGACAGAGCCCGAAAATTTCCGTTCTGAGTTGTACAAATCCGGCAATCTTGCTGTTATTTTGGCGGCGCCATTCAAATGTCGCCCTATCCGTACAGGAACCGGCGTAAAACTGTCCCCATTCAACCGTGCTCGCAAATCAATGCTGCCCATAAAAAGCATGACGCAAAACCGCAATGCCGCAAGGAGCCATATTTCCAAGAAAAAAAGAACGCTCATGCCCCATAAAAGGCAATCGTTGTCATTCTTTACGTCTTGGCGCCTTTGCGTTGAATTCTTCTACAGCAGTTTGGACTCAGGAGTTTCTAGGCGGCCCGGCTCAGGAGCGTTTCCATGAATGCGTCAATGCGGGCGTTGATTTGTTCCTCGGCATACATCCGCACGTCGTTCATGTCCGCCTCGATGATGAGCACCGGTATGTCCAGTTCGTCGCGCAGGGTACGCGCAAGTTCATACTGGCCCAGCGAATAGGCTTTGCAGCTGCGATCGGAGTGCAACACGAACCCGTCGAGCGAGTAATGGTCCACCGTCCGCTTGAGGGTCTGCACGCGCTCCTCGAGACCGCAATTGATATACACGCTCAGGTAGACGCGCGCCAGTTCGCGCAGCATGTCGGTCGCCTCCGGATTGACGGGATGCGCCCAGGCATGCGCATAGGTCGCCGCGACCAGGCAGGCCTTGTGCATCGCAAACCGCTTGGACAGGCCGCCCATCTGGAACCAGATCGGCAGGTTGTCCCAGCCGAGGCGGAATCGTTCCCCAGGCACCGCGGCGATGCCCTTTGCGACGCGGTCCTTCATCTCCGCGAGCAGCGTTTCGTAATAATCCACGCATTGGTCTGTTCCCCGCATGACGACGATCGGCGCGATGTGGATGAAGGTATCGAACGAGGTCATCGGCGATGGCTTGTGCGCCAGTTGATCGAGAATCTCGCCCCATAGGATCGTCGCGCGCGCCGCCAACATGAGCGTGTTGTGCAACACGTCCTGCTCGACGGGCTTACCCACAATCCGCCCGACGCCGTCGAGGATGTCCTGCATCTGGCTCTGGACATAGTCAACGGCTTCGGGCGTGGCTTCATCGTGCACGAATGGTGCATCGAGGAAAAACAGCGGCACGTCGAAGTGCCGCGCAAGGTTTTCGTACCACTTCGTCACCGTGCCGCAGATGTTGTTGCAGCAGAGCAGGAAATTCGGTTTCGGCAATCCTTGCACGGGACTGTTGCCCGTGTAGATGGCCCCGAAATCCGTGCGCGCATACGAACAGAGGTCGCGCGAGAAACCGCGTTCCTCGGAGGCTTCGCAAAGCGTGACGGCCATCTTTTGCGCGCCGCAGAGCGCCGCGTGGTTTTCGGGATAGATCGGGATCACGCCCGCCGCATAGAGCAATTCCACCGGCGCGCCGCTCGTGACCCATGCAATCTTCCTGTCGGTGCCCTCGGCCATTTTGGCGCCGATGTAATACTGTGTCATCAACTGCATCATCTTGGCAACCGACGCGATTGGCACTCGTTCACCGCTCATGATTGGTCTCCTTGGGTCGTTGCGCCCAGCATTTCCGAAAACGCGGCCACGCGCGTCTGGAAATGGGCCGAAGGCGGCTGGTTTTGTTCGATTTCCAACAACAGCGAGGGCACTTGAACGTTGTCAAGCGCTTCGCGCATCCGGGGATAGTCGAAAGCCCACGGATCGCAGAATTTCGTAAACAGGAAGATGACGCCGCGCGCTCCGGCCTCCCGGGCGCGTTTCGCGATTTCCGCTCCGGGATCGTAGCCGTCGCGGTGTTTCGATGCGCACGTCCGGCGATCGAGATACATCCGCGCCAAGGCCCGCAACGGGTCGGCGTCCTCCACGGCTTCAACCGCAAACGGCCGCGCCCCCGTGCACAGATCGTCGTCCACAACGACGCACCCGGCCGATTCGATGGCGTCGAGATACCCGATGTCCTGGCAAACGCTGCCGAGCACCACGACGCGCGGCTTGGCGTCCGGCAGCGATGCCGTGTGCCCCACGGCCGCCAGCAATTGCGTGAGCCATGCCAAGTGCTGCGTGCGCGGCACATAGAACGCCGAAAGGGCCACGGCGGCCAATCCGCGCGCGCCGATGGCGGAGGGATTTTTCCGGTGTTCAGCGTAAAGGGCGCGCATCGCTTTTCGGTGTTGATCATACAACAGGATGGCCGCGCGCACGGCGCCGTCGGTCACCGGCCGGCCTTGCGCTTCGAGGAACGCTTTCAGCCGCCGCAATTCGTTCAGGAAATATGTGACTGCGTGATCGGTGCCTGTTTCAACGGGCGCCGAAAGCGCAAAATGCTTCATGGACGAAACGTTCCGCTTCCAGATGTCCGTAAGATTCTGGATGGTGTCGCACGTGTGCGGGAAGATCATCAGCGACAGAAAATCGAGCGTTCCGGAGAGTCCCGCTTCGAGCGCGCCGCGCGCCAGGCTGCAAGCGTAACTCTGAATCAGCGAATCGGCATTCTGCGTGCCGTCCGACCAGCCCAGAACGCGCACCGGCAAATAGCCCGCCGCGTGGAGCAGCTCTTCCGGCACATAGGTACACATGTAACCGGCGGCCGCCCCGTCTTTTGCCGCTTCCTTCGCCGCCTTGTAGGGAGCGTCGCACACGCCCAGGAACGGCGCCATAGCCATCTCGATCGTCATTGTCATGCTGTATTCCTCCAACGCGGATTGCGGAATGCCGAATGATATACACGAATGGAGCCATTTTCAAGCGTTTCGGCTTGGAATTTCCTGCTCCTGCTCCTGCTCTTGCTCTTGCTCTTGCTCCTGCTCTTGCTCTTGCTCTTGCTCTCGCTCTTGCTCATGCTCTTGCTCGTGCTCTCGCTCTTGCTCTCGCTCTTGCTCTTACTCTTGCTCTTGCTCTTGCTCTCGCTCTAGCTCTTGCTCTTACTCTTGCTCGTGCTCGTGCTCGTGCTCGTAATCGCTTTCGACACAAGGAGTTATGAACGAGAAACGAGTTCTTGGCGTTACAATTACACGTTCGATTGCGATTATAAAGGGTATGTGGGGCCCAAGATTGAGCAGCCAAAACCGGGCTTATTGAAAAAATGAGTATGTCCGGCCGGACTGCTTTTCGACGACATGGAACTTTGAGGTATGTGTCGTGTTCAAGAAAGTGATGCGAGACGGGCAATCCGTTTCGGAAAATAAAACCGCTTTACAAGCGCAAGCGAACGAAAGGAAAAACACACATGAAAAGGCACAGAATGTTGGTATTGGCGTTGGCGATGGCCGTTGCAATGGGACTGGTGGCGGGCGCGTATGCGGCGGAAGGCCCCGCCTGTCCGGCTGCCAAGGCAGAGAAGGCAAACAAAGATGCAAAAGCCGCAAAAGCCGCCCCTGCGGACAAATCCGCGAAGCCCAAGGTCGAGGTCAAGTGCGAAGTGAAGGGTAAACTGGACTCGAAGATGGTAACCAACAAGAAGACGGGCAAAGAAGCCAAGGTGTTCCAACTGACCGTCGCCGAGGCCAAGAATGCCGACGGAAAGGCTCTGGAAGCACTCAAGGGCAAAACCCTCGGCGTTGCGGGCAAGAAAGGGCTCAAACTCGGTGATTATGCCGGCAAGGACGTTACCATCGCTGGAACGCTCGTCAACAATAAACGGCTCGTTCCCGACACCATCAAGTAACGCGCTGCCCGGGGAAGGATACGGGGTTTCGCCCGTGAACCGTTCGGGGTTTACGGGCGAAATTTCTGTTATCATGTAGCCGGTGATCCGCGACGGCGCAGTGGGCCACCCCGCCGAAGACGGATTCATCCAATGTCAGGGAGGGTTGAGATATGAGCATGCAAGGGCTTACACGGCGGCGTTTCATCGGGCGGTTGGGCATGGGACTGGCCGTAGCCGCTCTTCCGCAAACCAGGGCATCGTCGTCGTCCAGACGCCCGCCGAACATTCTCGTTATCATGTCCGACGAACATAACGCAACCGTGATGGGCTGCGCGGGCAACCCCGTCGCGCATACTCCCAACCTCGACGCCTTGGCCGGCCGCGGCGTCATGTTCGAAAATTGCTATTGTAATTCGCCGCTCTGCGTGCCCTCGCGCTTGTCGTTCACATCGGGAAAATACGCCTCCCGCGTGGGCGCATGGAACAATGACTGCCGGCTCCCCTCGCCGGATTACCCCTCGTTGCCCCGGCTGCTTGCCGCCAAGGGCTACGAGGCGTTCCTGTGCGGCAAAATGCACTATGACGCGACCTGCCGTTATGGATTTACCGAGATCGGCGGCAACATGAACCGCAGCCGCATGAACGGCAGGATCGAACGCCGCGACCCGGACGATCTGACCCCGAAACCGGGCCTGTCGGACCGATTCAATGAAAAGAATTTCGGTCCGGGCGACACTTCGTCGCCCATGAACCACGACCGAAATGTCACAAAGGGAACGCTGGACTTTCTACGGAATCGCAAAGAAAACGATCCCCCATTTATGCTGCTGGCCGGTTATCTTACACCTCATTTCCCGTTGATTGTCCCGCGGGAATACTGGGAACGTTACAAGGGTAAAGTGTCCATGCCGGCCATGCCCGACGGATTCCTCGACACGCTACCGCTCAACTACCGCCATCTTCGGATTGGTTTCAATGTCGAGGACATTCCCGACGATATCGTTCGTAAAGGGCGCGAACTCTATTACGGCCTCGTGCAATGGATGGACGAGGAAATCGGCAAGGTGCTTTCCTGTCTGCAAGACAGCGAACTCGCGGAAAACACCGTGGTCATCTACACGGCGGATCACGGCGAAAACATGGGCGAACACGGCCTGTGGTGGAAAAATTGCCTGTACGATTCGGCGGCGCGCGTCCCGTTGATTGTCTCATGGCCCGCGCGATGGACCGGCGGCCAGCGGCGCACCGGCGCGTGCTCGCTCGTGGATGTTGTCCAGACCATCGCCGGACTCGGCGGGGCCCAAACGCCCAAGGACTGGGATGGCGATTCGATGCTGGACTGGCTCGACAATCCGAAGGCATCATGGAAAGATCGCGCCGTCAGCGAGTATTACGCGCACAACATCGCGTCCGGTTATGCGATGATTCGCTCCGGCCATTTCAAATATGTCTACCACACGCCGCCGGACGAAAAACATCCCGCGCAGCACGAACTATATGACATGAAAGCCGATCCCGGCGAATTCACCAATCTCGCCGGAAAGCCCGAATACGCTGATCGCGTGAAGGCGTTGCATAAGGCACTTGTCGGGGAACTGGGCGAGGATCCGGACAAAACCGAACAGCGTTGCCGTGTCAGCGGCGCGCGCGGATACGCACGCCAAGCCGGATAAAACCATTGCCATGAATCTATTTCGACTGCGGACAGGCCCCATCGCGCACATGGCTTTTTTTCAAATGGCCATGGCGTGCATGGCGGTGTTCGGAGCGCACGTCCCGTGTGCATGGGCCTCGGAAGCGCCTGCGGCAAATCCCGCGCGTCCGAATATCATCCTCATCGTGGTGGACGCCTTGCGGGCGGACCGCCTCACGGCCGAACGGAACGGCGTGCCGGTGATGCCGAAATTGCGGCAATACGCGGCGGGCAGCCTCTGGTTTCAACATGCGTACAGCCAGGAATCGTGGACGCTTCCTTCCGTCAGTACGATGTTCACGTCGCTGTATCCCGAAACACACGGCGTCCGGTACCAGCCGCTCGAATGTCCCGGCAAGGCCGCCGATCCGGCGCTGCGAGGACTCCCCGCGGATTTCAAGACGCTGGCAATGTATCTGAAGGAACTCGGCTACCACACCGTCGGCATTCAAACCAATCCGCATTTGCAGGATGTGTCCGGTTTTGCGCGGGGTTTCGACACATACACGTTCGCCTACGGGGCCTTCGCGGACCGGATTACGCGCGAAACGCTGGCGGCCGCCAGCCGCGCGCCGCAGCCGCTTTTTCTCTATGTCCATTATTTCGACCCGCACGATCCGTATTTTGTCCATCCCCCCTTCGACACGATTTTCGGCCCTTTGCCAGCCGTCGAACCGTGGGAAAAGGCCCTCATCGAAGATTATATTCCGTATCACCGGGAAGCGCGACAATGGATGGCCGGCACGCTCAAGGAGCGTTTGCGCCAACCCCTCAAGGCCACGGGCCGGGCCTATCTGGCCCATGCCTACGACGTGGAATGCGCCTACACCGACGCGCACCTGGACCGGCTTCTGATGACGTTGCGCGCCATGGGCAAATTGAATCGCGACAGCGTGGTCATTGTGACGGCGGATCACGGCGAGGAAATCTGGGAACACGGATTTGTCGGACACGGGCGAACCGTGTATCAGGAATCCATCCATGTGCCCCTGTTGATGCGATTACCGGGGCGCGCGCCCGAACGCATCGAATGGCCGGTCGAAAGCATAGATCTCCTTCCCACGATCATGGCGATCCTCGGCGTGCCCGCGGACCCGGCTTGGCAGGGACGCAACCTGCTGCCGGTTTTGAATTCGGGAGGATATGCCGAGGACCGCGTGATACATGCCACCGCGCGCGGCGACATGCCCCGCTTCGCCTCGCACTGCGACGCTGTCATGCACGGAAAATGGAAACTGGTCGTGGACGATTCGGTCAACAAGACGGAATTGTTCGATCTCTCGGACGACCCCGGCGAACAGCGCAACCGGGCGGGCGACAATCCCGCTATCCTCGAACGCCTCGGCGCGCTGCTCGATGCGCACCGAAAGACCTGCGGGCAACATCCGGCCTATGCGCCCAATCGCGGCGCGAAGCCGCTGTCGCAGGAGGCTGTTGACCAACTCAAAGCCCTCGGATACCTTCAGTAACGGGGACTTCTGAGAAGGCGTTCATGAATCAACTCATCTTCCGCCTATTGCCGGGGAAAGATCCCGGATGCGGCCAGATAGTCCCGAATGGCCTGCGCGACAAGTTTGTTGCCCCGCCCGGTCAGGTGGCCGTCCCAGACATGGTAGACCTCGTCAATGCGCGGATGGCTTTTCAGGGCTTCAACAATGGAAAAGGATGGAATTCCGTTCCGTCGCAACATTTCGTCGAACACGCGCAATCCCTTTCCGCGATCGTACATGCGCGGATTGAAGGACCTTGTGAGGATGCGCCATGCCGCGTCGTCCAACACGGGATGCGGCGGTATCGAAAACGCCGCAAACCGGATACGGTTCTCGGCGCACATGTCGCGTATTTGAGTCACGAACCACTCCAACAAGGCCAAGCCCTGATGAAGTTCGGGATACCATTCGTTCAAATCGCTTTCAATTTCGTTCGGCCTGTTTTCGCCGGGCGGCACATCCGGACGCGAAAAAGGCGTCGCCCATCGCAACGTGTTTATGCCATGCAGGACCCACGGATGGAGGCCGGTCTGGAACCAAATCTCGCGGTATAGGCGCGAATGGCGCTGCGCCGCATACTCGGCCCACATGGCGGGATGGTCCATGTGGCGCAGCGTTTCCAGAAGCACGTGCCAGTTCCGGTAATAGGCCCGCTGCCGCTTGCCGACATACTCGAGGCTGTTGTCAATATCGTTGACGGTGCACAGTTGCAAAATGACCACATCCGGCAGCAAGGCCAAGCCGCGGTCGCGCAGAATCCCCCATTCCTGCCACGGCCCGGCGCCCGTCATGCCGCCGTTGATCACGGAAATGCGTTTTAACGGATGGTCGCGGGCCAACAGCCGCTCCAGATGGCGCGCCATGCCGTCTTCTTCCTCGACGGCGAATCCCATGGCAAACGAATCGCCCAAGAGCAGGATGCGGAATTCGTCCGGCGATTTCGGGCCATATTCACGATCCCGAAATCCCTGCGCGGATATGCGTATCCCGACATACTTGTTTGTGTCGGGACCCAGCCGGATGCGTTGCTGCGCAACGGCACGCGGACGCAGCGTAAAAAGATATTCGGGATGGCGTTCATGGATTTGGCGGGCAGGGCGCGGTTCAAGCAAGATGCGGGCGCCGCACTCCGCCAACAGCAGGGAAACCATCACCGTCCCCGCGGCCAGTCCAAATGCTTCCGCGAAACGGCACGCCACGCGGTTTGCGAAAGCCGGTAGCGTGAAAGCGGCCATGAAGCAAAGCAAAGCAAGCAGCGCAGTGGAAAACAGAGGCACGCCCCGAACAGCCAATGCGGCAAGGAAGACAGTTCCAATCACACAAAAAGAAGGACGCACCCATGCCGCCCCGCCCGACAGGCAATCCCACACGAGAACCGGATGCGGAAACGTCCCCCGATAGAAAAAGTAAAACGTCATAAGTAGGACGCCGGCCAGAAAGAGGTCCCAAAATGGAACGTGCAATCCGGTTGCCAGGGTTGCCGCCGCGCACACCCCCCACCACCCAACGGCGCTCAATACGACCGAAACCGAAGCCGCCGCCAGCGCCATGGCCAGGATCATCCCCTGCCACAGGGGCGCTTGAAACAAGAGACAGCCCAACACGGCCATTCCCCACACCGCCGCCGCATGAACGAATCCCCCAAAAGCCTTTCGCTCCATTCCTGTTTATCCTGGAAGTTCCCGCTGCAAGATCATTGCCGGCGACAGAATCCTGTTTTATGCGACATCCACGCGGGGCGCGCGAAAATCAAAAAACAAACCGGAAAACTGGAATAACCGGTTCCCGATGGCTCTATTTTATCGCGATTTCCCTGTTCCTTGCGGAAGATTCGTAGATGGCGTCTATGATTTTTTGTATGCGCAACGATTCGGCGGGCTGGACACGCACGGGAAGATTCTTTTCAAGGCATTCCGTGAAGTGGCGAATCTCCATGCGGTGGCCCTCCTGCGCCGGCAGCCAGTCGAACTTCCTGCTCGTGAGCGCGTTGTGTTCGTATCCGTAGACGCCGGGCGGATGCGTTGTGATGCCGCCCTTGTCGCCGAGCAGGCTGACGCATTCGGTCTCGGCTGGAATGTTCGCGGCCCATGACACCTCGACGACCATCGTGATGCCCTTTTCAAAGCGCACGAGGCCGACGGCGTAATCTTCAACATCGAATTCCTTGTCGGGATACCCCTTGCCCCACGCAGCATTGCAGAGATCCGGCCGGTCGCCGAACATGCGGTAGACCTTTCCGGACGCGGCGATGGGTTTCGGGCACCCCATGAGCCACACACAGAGGTCCATCACATGAACCCCGATATCAATAAGCGGACCGCCCAAGGACTCCTTCCTGATGTGAAACTTTCCCCAGCCGGGAATGCCCCGGCGGCGCAAACAACGCGCGTTGGCCGTGTAGATGCGACCGAGTTCGCCGCTTTCGACCACGGCCTTGAGTTTTTCGGAATAGGCCTCGAACCGCATGTGCTGCGCGACCATGAGCGTGCGCCGGGCGGACTTGGCCGCGGCGATCATGGCCTCGCATTCCCTCGCATTCATCGCCATCGGTTTTTCGACAAGGACGTTAGCGCCGGCCTTGAGCGCGGCGACGGCGGCCGGACAATGGACACGGTTTTGCGTGCAGACGTCAATCACATCATACTGATCGTCGCCGAGCATTTTGTGGTAATCAAGATACATCTTGCGCGCGCCGAACTTGGCCATGGCCTGTTCCGCGCGTTCCTTGACAATGTCGCACACCCCGATCAACTCGACGCGGCCCTCGCCTTCCAGTTCCTTCCAATTGTTCAAATGACAGGCGTTCGCTATGCCGCCGCAACCGATGATTCCCACCCGCAATTTCTTCTTGGCCATCTCTTGATCCTCAAAACTCGGTTTTTGTTCGTGCCCGTTCCCGCAATCATGCGCGCGGCGCAATGCCGGCTCATGGATTGATCGTCTCCCGCAGCGCATCCGTCACCCGATCGTCGCCGGTATCGTAAATGCCCTCGTTTTCCACCCCGTCGCCGGTCTCGGTTATGCGCAATTCCGCCACATAGGGCGGATGATCCGAGGCGACCGCCGTTTCCGCCGTCGAAACGATGCGCGACGATCGAACATCAAAATCGCCGGAAACCAGGATGTGATCAATACGGGCGCGCCCATCTTGCATAGATGGAACGCCTCCCTGCGTCAGCGCGTCCTTGAGTCGCGTCAGCAGGAGCGAAACGCCGGGCCTCATGGCGCCCTCGTTCAAATCGCCGGCCAAAATGACACGGGAATTCCCAACGTGTTTCATGACGGCTTCGGCCTGGAGTCTGCGCTCGTTTGGTTTCAATCCGAAATGAGTATTGAACACTTCCACAGGTCCGGCTTGGGTCCGTACGACCGTCTTCAGACACCCGCGCGGCTCGATGGCCGCCGGATCGGGATTGGGCAGCGCGATGTTTTCATGCGACAGGATTTCGAGGCGCGTAAACGTCGCATTGCCGTATTCCCCGCCATCGAAAGCGTAGTTGCATTCGAACACGGCGGCCATTCCCAGCCGTTTCGCGATTTCAGCCGGGAAATCGAGGCGATTCGTCCGCGTGAGGTTCCGGTCGATCTCCTGGAGACAGACAATGTCGGGATTGGTTTCGCGGACGATCCGCGCGATGCGATCGAGGTCAAGTGCACCGTCCCGGCCCACGCCATGATGGATATTGTAGGTTATGACACGCAAACACACTTCGGCGTCGGCCACTGCCGCGCGATTCAGGCAGCAAACCAAACCAACAACCGCCAGCGTCATGACTCTTCCAAATTCCATGCGTCCTCCGCATGTTTGCAACGGCTTTCGCAATCCAAGGCACGCGCCTTTTTTTATTATGCGGATTACATTGTTACTAAAACCGATTCGATCACGGATTCAGAGTCCCGCGGTCTGTTCGAGTTCGGTCAGGAATTTACCCAATAACCGCCGATCCTTGTCGGACATGTGAGTGAACTGAACGCCGGACGCGTACCCCCCTTTTTGCGGCACCATTTTGACCCAGCGGACCGCGCTGTTGGCGTGAATATCCTCGCCGTCGCGAAGTCGGATGACCAGCGCGAGTTCCTGCCCCGTCTCGAAGCGCTGCTCGGTGAACAAGGACGCGCCGCCGGTGCTCAAATCGAGGATTCGACCCTTTACGCGCACGGACGCCACGTCCCACGTGTCGCCGTAACCCGACGAAACGCCCACCTTCACCGCAATGGCGACCTTGCAATTATGACGAATAATCTGCCGCCGCGCATGGCCCGCGCTTTCTCGTTTCGATTCAGCACCCGATTCCCCGCGCCGATCGAGCATGGACTGCAACTCGGCCACCCGCTTGAGCAATTCGCGATCGGCATGCCGACGCACCGTTTTCCGCCTCTCGTCCACAACCAATATCCTCCCGTTTTCAGCGCATCGTAGCGCACGCATACCGTTCGTTGCAATGCGTCGGGATCCGCCTTTTCCTGGACCGTTCGTTTCAAATGCCTGTGCTTTGATTTCAACTGGAAAGTTCATCGTTTTCGCCCAGATCGTGTTATGGAACAACTGGATGGCGAAATGCCGTGCGGGGCATCGTCGTCCACCATGTTCGCTTCGTCCAAGGGATAAACCGGAAACCTTCGGTCCCCACGACCGATTTCAGGAAACAAAACGACTCCTCGCTGCGGGGCTTTTTCGATTCGATGGACAGCCCGACGTCCAGGCCGGCAGGGCGACATGCAGGATATCGGCGGGACGATTGGTGGGCGAGGAGGGAGTTGAACCCTCAATCCCTCACGGGCAGCGGATTTTAAGTCCGCCGTGTATGCCATTCCACCACTCGCCCGAGAAAAAACCGGTCGCTACTGGGGTGGTCTTTCGGCGGAATGCGTCAAAAAAAAGTTGGAGGCGGCACCCGGAATCGAACCGGGAATACAAGGTTTTGCAGACCTTTGCCTTACCATTTGGCTATACCGCCTCTATGATTGGCATTGTAACCGGGCCGTCTGAAAAAGTCAACCCAACGTTTCGAGTAGATTTTTATTTGAGGCGATAGGCCAACGAAAAAAGCGTCCTTTTTTTGATCTCCTTTTTTCGGACGTGCTACACTTGGGGTTGCGTAAAGCAGAAATTCTTGGCTTCGACGCCGTGTGTGGGAAACATCCTTCAAGACGCGGACAAGGCTGGAATCGGTTCGCGGATCGCATTCATTATAAGAATATCGCCGTTTCGCGCCTTTTGGACTTACCGGACACATGGCCACGTGAGAGGTTTTTTCATGTTTCTGGGCAGCAAGTCCACCGATACGATCATGGATGTGTTCAAGGTTGGGTTGACCGAGTTTGCGCGGCAAAGCGGTCTTCCCGAAGAGGTCCATTTCAAGGCGCGCGGATGCGAAATTTTCGCGAAAGGGGCCAATTTGACCAAGCGCGTGGATGTCACGCGCATTATTTTTCCGCTCAAGCCCGGCACGGAAACCGGCGCCGTCACCGACGCCAGCAAGAAACTGCCTTTCACGATCCTGACGCAGATCTCCGAGGGCGTCTGCACCATCACGCTGCCGGCCTTTGAATGGCATCACCTGCCGAAACTGGCGCCTATTGACCGTCTCGTCGAAACTTTTGCTGAAAGGTCCTTGCGATCACAGTCATGGCATGTCAACGTCGTCTCCTATGTCCAGCAGGATTTCAACGTCAATCGGATGATTGAGGAAATGCAGGCGCGCAAGGCGTCCGACCTTCATCTGCGCGCCGGATCGCCACCGTATATTCGCGTGGACAACGACCTCGTCCCACTCGACATGCCGACGTTGACGGCCGCGGACATGGAAGAGTTCGCCCTACAACTCGGCAGCCAGTCCGAGATGGATCGCCTGGTCGGCGATCGCGAAACAAGCTGGCAGTTCCATCTGGCCGGCGTCGGATACCTCCGCGTGAGCGGATACTACAAAATGAACGCCGTCGGGCTGGCCTTGCGCATCATCCCCGAAGAACCGGTCCCCTTTGAACAACTCAACATCCCGATGGTCGTGCGCAACGTGGCCGACAGCCACCGCGGCCTCCTGCTCGTCTGCGGGATCACCGGCAGCGGCAAATCCACCACGCTCGCCTCGATGGTCGAGTACATCAACAACAAGCGCCACGCACATATCATCACCATCGAGGATCCCATCGAATACGTCTACAAGGACAAGAAAAGCATCGTCAGCCAGCGGCAGGTCGGGCGCGACACGCACTCGTTCGCCAACGCGCTGCGCGGCGCCCTGCGCGAGGATCCGGACGTGATCCTCGTCGGCGAAATGCGCGACATGGACACCATCCGCGCGGCCATCAGCGCCGCCGAAACCGGCCACCTCGTCTTCAGCACGCTGCACACCATGACGGCGGTGGACACCGTCAACCGCGTAATCAGCTACTTCCCGCAGGCCGAGCGCGACCTCATCCGGCAGGAACTGGCCTACTCGCTGCGCGGCGTCGTATGCCAGCGGCTGCTGAAGAAAAAAGGCGGCGGACGCATCCCGTGCGTCGAAATCCTGCTGGGCGGCAAACCCATCGTGCGCGACGCCATCCTCGACGCCGAGATTGACAAGCTGCACAGCATCATCGAAGTGGACGGCGACATGAAAACTTTCGATCAGCACTCGGTTGAACTATTCCAAGCCGGACTGGTTACCAAGGAAGAGGCCATGTCCGCATGCAGCAACGACGAGGCCTTCGAACGCATTATCTCCGGAATCAAATCCTCCGAAGGCCGGAAAATCCTCAAGTAAAACCACCGTCCGCCGGTTCCGGGGTGGCACGTGAAGCCGGACGTTTATTATTTCGTCCGCGTCTTGGAATTTCACGCGATTTACATGGTAAACTTTTGACAAATTGGGCTGTAAATCCGACGAGTCGCGAAAAATTTCCGGATTTCATCATGCGGTTATACCCACTTTATCTCAAGATTGACGGGCGGCGTTGCGTGGTTGTCGGCGGCGGGACGGTCGCCCGGCGCAAGGTGGCGTCGCTCTTGGACTACGGAGCTCGGGTCTCGGTGGTCAGTCCGGAATTGTGTCCGGAATTGGAAGATTGCGCCGCGCGCGGCGAAATCGAGGCGATCCGCCGGGGTTTCGAGGCGGGCGATCTCGACGGCGCGATCCTGGCCATCGCGGCGACCGACAAGGAATCGGTCAACCGGGCCGTTCTCGAAGCGGGACGGGCTGCGGGCGTCTGGGTCAACGTGGTGGATGTGCCCGCGCTTTGCGATTTCTATGTCCCGGCCTCCATTCGACGCGGGCCGATCGAGATAGCCATCGGCACGTCGGGCCAATGTCCGGCGCTGGCCAAGCGACTGCGCATCGAACTGGAAAAGGCGGTCGGGCCGGAATATGAACCCTATGCGGAACTGTGCGGCCGGTTGCGCACGGCCTTGCAGGCCCGCGTGCCCGAAGCCGAGCGTCGGGTGGCCGCGGAAAAGGAATTTCTCGACAGTCCGGCTCTTTCTTTGCTGGCTGAAGGGAAGGAGGAAGAGGCCGAACGGGTCATGCAGGAATGCCTGGCCCGCTGGATCGAACCGGAAGGACGATGAATTGAACAAGGTCTTGCGCATAGGCACACGCGGCAGCAAACTCGCCTTGTGGCAGACGAATTGGGTTGCCGCCCAATTGCGCGAGCGCTGGCCGAATATCCGGTTCGACATCGAAATCGTCAAAACCGTCGGCGATCAGGTGCAGGATCGTCCGCTGGACCAGATTCCGGTGTTGGGCGTGTTCACGAAGGAACTCGACAACGCCTTGCTGGCAAATGAGATAGACCTCGCCGTGCACAGCATGAAGGATCGCCCGACCGACACTCCGGAAGGGGTTGCCATCGGCGCCGTTCCGCGCCGCGTGGACCCGCGCGATGCGTTTATCGGGAAACAGGCGGCCCGGCTGTGCGATTTGCCGCCCGGCGCCGTGGTCGGCACGGGCAGTCTGAGGCGGCGCGCCCAGGCGCTGGCGCTTCGGCCCGATTTGGCCTTCACCGCCCTGCGGGGCAACATAGACACGCGCCTGCGCAAATTGGCCGAATCAGACTCGCTGGGCGGAATAATTCTTGCCATGGCGGGCGTTCAGCGTTTAAGTCTGGAAGAACATGTAACGGAGATTCTCGACCTGCCCCAATGGTTACCGGCGGCGGCGCAGGGCACGTTGGCGATAACGGTGCGGGACGGGGATATTGATGTGTTGCAGGTCGTGGACGCCATCGAGGATAAAAAAACGCGAGCGGCCGCCATCGCCGAACGGGCTGTGCTGGCACGGCTGGGCGGCGGATGCCACGTGCCGGTCGGCGCCTATGCGGAAGTGCGGGATGGCCGCATGACGCTGTCCGGATTGATCGCGGATTTGGACGGATCCCTTTTAGTGAGGGAAACGGTCGAAGGCCCGGTCGAAAAGGCCGAAACCTTGGGCGCCGCATTGGGAGACATGCTACTAGCCCGTGGCGGCCAAGGCATCATGGCGAAACTGAGTGCGGCACAGGAAACCAACCATGAACAAAACTGACGGCAGAACAACGCCCGCGGGGCTTGTGTGGCTGGTGGGCGGCGGCCCCGGCGATCCGGGATTGATAACGGTCAAGGGTCTTCGCTGCATCGCCGAGGCCGATTGTCTCGTATACGACAGCCTGTGCAATCCCGTGCTGCTCGATCACGCGCGGCCCGATGCGGAACGCGTTTATGTCGGAAAACGCGCGGGATGCCATGCCATGCCGCAGGATGAAATCAACGAAGTGCTTCGAATCAAGGCGCAGGAAGGCAAGCGTGTATGCCGCCTGAAGGGCGGCGACCCGTTCGTATTCGGCCGGGGCGGCGAGGAAGCCGCGCATCTGCGCAAGCACGGGGTGGCTTTCGAGATCGTGCCCGGCGTGACCTCGGCGATTGCGGTGCCCGCGTATGCCGGCATACCGGTCACGCACCGAGAGATGACCACGTCGTTGCGCATCATCACGGGCCATGAGGATCCGACGAAATCGTCAAGTGGCCTGGATTGGGCCGAAATCGCATCGAGCCAGGCCACGCTGGTATTTCTGATGGGGGTGAAGAACCTGCCGCACATCGCGGGACACCTTATCGAAAACGGGCGTGCGCCCGATACCCCCGCCGCCGTCATTGCCGACGGAACGCTGCCGACGCAACGGACGGTCGCGGCGACGCTGGAAACCATCGCCCAGGCCGTCGCCAGAGCCGGACTGAAGCCTCCCGCGATTTTGGTGGTCGGCGAAGTCGCCGCGTTGCGCGATGAACTGAACTGGTTTGAAAACAAGCCGCTTTTCGGACGGACCATCGTGGTGACGCGCGCCCGTGCGCAGGCATCGGAACTGGCCGCGACGCTGGAAAGCCTCGGGGCCGAAGTCATTTCGGCGCCCGTCATCCGCACGGAGAGCCTCGCGGATTCCGAACCCATGCGCAAGGCCGCGCGCGAATCGAGCCGGGCGGATTGGATCGTGTTTACCAGCGTCAACGGCGTGGACGCGTTCCTGGATGCTTTGAACAACGAGAACATGGACGCGCGCGCCTTGGCAAAGGTTCGCCTGGCCGCGATTGGGCCCGCAACGGCGGACCGCCTTCGCGCCCGCGGACTGCGCGCGGATCTTATGCCGTCCCAATATGTCGCCGAGGCGTTGCTCGACGCGCTGCTGGCGGAGGCCAAGGATGTGTCAGGGCTGACGTTCCTGCTGCCCCGCGCCGATCTGGCGCGCCCGATGCTCGCCGAAGGCTTGCGTGAACACGGCGCAACGGTCATCGAGGTTGACGCATACCGCACGGACGCGGAAAACCATTTACCGGCGAATCTGGTGGAACGTCTCGCGGACGGACGGATCGATCTGGTCACGTTCAGCAGTTCTTCGACCGTGCGGAATTTCGTAGACGCGTTGCCCGTGGAGCGACGGGCGGAATTGCTTCCCCTCATCCGCGCCGCCAGCATCGGCCCCGTCACGTCCGACACGCTTCGCGAGATGGGCATCACCATCGCCGTAACCGCTTCCGAGTCCACCATTCCCAGTCTGGTGGACGCCATTCGCGAGGCGTTTCAGAAAACGAGGTCCGAAACATGATAGGCATCAGCAAGTTGTATTGCGGGGGTGTGGAACCGTCCGACGCGCTGCGTTACGGTCGAAAGGCCAAGGATCTGCCCAGCCACCTGCTCCAATTTTCCGAGGACAAGAAACCGATCGTCGTGTGGAACTGCACGCGCCGCTGCAATCTGCGGTGCGTTCACTGTTATTCGCATTCGCAGGACATCGAATACGCCGAGGAGATGAGCACCGAAGAGGGCAAGCGCCTGATCGATCAACTGGCCGATTTCGGCGCGCCGGTCATCCTGTTCAGCGGCGGCGAACCGCTGGTCCGCAAGGATCTCTTCGAGTTGATTCAATATGCCACCTCGAAGAAACTCCGCGCGGTAATCAGCACGAACGGCACGTTGATCAAGCCCGAAGTCGCGAAACGCCTCCAGGATTTCGATCTGTCCTACGTCGGCGTCAGCCTGGATGGAACGGAAGAAGTGAACGATCGCTTCCGCGGCATCGAGGGCGCGTTCGCGCGCGCCGTGGCGGGCATTCGCAATTGCATGGAAGCAGGACTGAAAGTCGGCCTGCGTTTCACAATCAACGGGCGCAATGCATCGGAAATCCCGGCCATCTTCGACCTCGTCGAAAAAGAAGGCATCCCGCGCATCTGTTTCTATCATTTGGTGTATGCCGGGCGCGGCAGCGAACTCATCAAGGAAGATCTCGACCACGAACAAACGCGCAAGGTGGTGGACCTGATCATCGATCGGACCGCCGATCTGCACCGTCGCGGCATGCCCAAGGAAGTCCTGACGGTGGACAATCACGCCGACGGCGTATATCTCTATCTGCGCATGCTGCGCGAGGATCCCGAACGGGCGAAGCAGGTATTCGAATTATTGCAATTCAACGAGGGCAACTCGTCGGGCCGCGGCATCGCGTGCGTGTCCTGGGACGGCACGGTCCATCCGGATCAGTTCTGGCGGCACCTGGCCCTTGGCAACGTCCGCGAGCGTAGTTTCGGCGAGATCTGGACCGACGCGGGCAACGAATTCCTCATGAAACTCAAGGATAAAAAGAAATATGTGACGGGCCGTTGCGCGCGCTGCAAATGGCTTGATATCTGCGCGGGCAATTTCCGGGTTCGGGCCGAAGCGGTCACGGGCGATGTATGGGCGCCCGATCCCGCATGCTACCTGACCGACGAGGAGATTGGGATTCATGCCGCTGGATGAACTCGATCGACGGTTGCTCGACGCCATCCAGAACGAGTTTCCCGTCGAGGCCTGTCCGTTCAAGTCGTTCGGCGAACGTTTCTCGATTTCGGAAGACGAAGCGCTGGAGCGCGTCCGGCGATTTCAGCGCGAGGGGACCATTCGCGAGATAAGCCCGGTGTTCGATCTGAAACGGCTGGGTTATTCGAGCACGCTGTGTTCGGCGGAAACCGAACCGGATCGGGTCGAGGAAGTGGCCAAAGCCATCAATACCTATTCCGAAGTCACGCACAATTACTTGCGCGAACACGTTTTCAACATATGGTTCACGCTGATCGCGCAGACCCCCGAAGACATCCGTCGAATCTTGGACGAGATCGGGGCGTTGCCCGGCGTCAAGCGCGTGATCTCGCTGCCTTCACGCCGCATGTTCAAGATTGACGTCCATTTTCAGGCCGGCGCGGAGAAAAAGGCCGTGCATACAGCAAAGGTTTTGCCGAAAGACGCCGGCGGGGTCATTCCCTTGCGGGACTGGGAAATGCGCTTGATCGGTATACTGGGCGAACCGCTTCCGCTGGTATCGCGCCCGTTCGCCGCCGTTGCGGAGCGCGCCGGTATCGAAGAAGCGGACGTGCTCGACCGTCTTCACGCATGGAAGGCGTCCGGCGCGATTCGCCGCTTCGGCGCGCGGGTGGCGCACCACAAACTCGGGTACACAGCCAACGGCATGAGCGTGTGGCGTGTCGCGGAAGATGAAGCCGAAGCGGCCGGCCAAATCATGGCAAAGCAGCCCGAAGTGAGTCATTGCTATCTTCGCGAAACTCCTGCCGGATGGGAATACAATCTCTACGGCATGATTCACGGAACGAGCGAGGACGAAGTGCGGGCCGTGGCCGCGAGGATAGCCGAATTGACCGGATTGCGCGACTATGATGTGCTGTTCAGCGTCCGCGAATTCAAAAAAAGCGTTCCGCGATATTTTAACGAAGAACAGGCGGTTCCCTCATGAATGGACATCCCCATGGACACGGCAATCCGGACGAATTCGCCCCGCGCCTTATCGCGTGGGAACTGACGCGCAGTTGTCCGTTGAGTTGCAAGCACTGCCGGGCCGCCGCCCATCACGGCCCCTATGAAGGCGAACTGACGCTTCCCGAAATCCGCAAGGTCGTGGACCGTATCGCGTCCCGATTCAAGCCGATCATGATTTTGACGGGCGGCGAGCCGATGTTGCGGCCGGACCTGATTGACATTATCCGCCATGTCACCAAGGCCGGCATGCGGCCCGTGATGGCCACGTGCGGATCCCTGCTGACCGAAGAGAAAGCGGCGGCCATCAAGGAGGCCGGCGTCGAACGGATCAGCGTCAGTCTCGACGGACCGGACGAGGCCAGCCATGACGCGTTTCGCGGCATTCCCGGCGCATTCAAGTCGGCCATGGCCGGGCTTGAATCGGCCCGCCGGGCCGGACTCGAATTCCAGATCAACACGACCGTCACGCGATCGAACGTCGGCCAACTCGAGGCGGTGCTCGATTTGGCCATTGCGCAGGGCGCGGTCGCCTTTCATCCGTTCCTGCTCGTGCCGACGGGCCGCGGCAAGGGAATCCAGGACGAGGTCTTGAGCGCCGAGGAATACGAGCGCGTGCTCAACCGGATTTATGACCTCAAGTTGGCCAGCGCGATTCCCTTCAAGCCGACCTGTGCGGCGCACTACTACCGGGTCCTGCGGCAGCGCGAGGCGGAAGCCGGACGCACCGTTACGCGCGAGACGCACGGACTCGACGCCATGAGCAAGGGCTGCATGGGCGGGCTGAGTTTCGCGTTTATCGGACATCGCGGTGTCGTGCAGATTTGCGGATTTCTCGACGAGCCGGCGGGAAACCTCCGCGATGTGGACTTCGATTTTACCCGGATCTGGGATGAATCTCCCCTGTTCCTGAAACTGCGCGACTTCGCCAACTACAAAGGGAAGTGCGGCGTGTGCGAATATAGGCGCTGGTGCGGCGGATGCCGCGCGCGCGCGTACGGGTTGACCGGCGATTACATGGCGCCCGAACCGTCCTGCTCGTTCGAGCCGAAAGGTTGGCGAAAGCGGATGGCTGAACAGGCGCCCGTAAATAACGCGGGCTAATCCTAATCCAAAAGCGCAAGTCATGGGAGGCTTGAGAAGATGGTCGTAGCATTGCACATGGCCTTCTATCTGGGCTCGTTGCTGTATGTCTGCGCGGGCGCCTTGTCCTTGACGTACTTGTGGAAGGGCGATTCACGTGTCCTGCAACACGGCGTCCGGCTTATTTGGGGCGGAATCGCGTGCCTGATCGCGATGTTCGCGATCCGCTGGGCCCTGTACGGCCGCGTACCCCTGACCACCCTGTCCGATTCGCTGAGTTTGTTCCTGATCCTGTCGGGCGCGCTGATGGTATTCATCACGCGCCGGCACAACGTGTCCACCCTGCTTTCGTTCTACCTGGCGCCGCTGGCGGTGGTCGGCCTTGTCAATGCCGCCATCGCGCATCGTTACCTCACTGAAGCACCCATGCTCTTGCAACGCGCGCCGTTGGTCGTCCACGTCGGCCTGGCCTTTCTGGCTTATTCGCTCTTTTTCGCCGCGGGCATGACCAGCGCCGCCTACCTCTGCCACATGAGCCATATCAAACATCACCGCACGACGTGGCTGACCCGTCGCATGCCGTCGCTGCAGGAACTGGACATGATGCTCAGCCGCCTGCTGCTATACGCCTATCCACTCTTTGTCCTCACGCTCGCGCAGGGACTGGTCTGGGCATGGCTCGATCCCTCGCCGCTTGGACCGCAATGGTGGCTTGCCCCCAAGGTGCTCCTGTCCTTTGTGATGGTCCTGTTTTACGCGTGCGCGGTTCACCTCCGTTTTGCGGGCATGCTGCGCGGACCGAAACTGTCGTATCTTGTCCTGTTCGGATTCGCCGTTTTGTTGGTTCTGTATGTCGGACTTTCCCTGTTCGGCCTGCGCGGCTATCATTTTTGGAGCGGGCAGGCATGAGTCTCGTCGCCGTCGGCTTGAGCCACCACACCAGTCCCGTGGAAATCCGGGAACGGCTTGGTTTTCCCGCGCACACACTGCCCGGCGCCTTGCTCCATCTGTCCAAACGACTCGACAAGGCCGGCACGGTCATTCTCAGCACCTGCAATCGTGTCGAGATCTATGTGCATTACGCGGGCGAGGCCGCAGTGGCGCGGGACGAGATTCGCGCGTTTCTGGGGGAGTGGCACAAACTGCCCGAAGAGGAATTCAAGGATGCGTTGTACGAACACGAAGGCCGCGATGCCGTGGGGCACTTGTTTCGCGTGGCATCCGGGTTGGACAGCCTCGTTATCGGCGAAACACAAATCCTCGGGCAAGTCCACGATGCCTACATCGCGGCGCAGACTGAACAGACCGCCGACAAGGTCATCCATAACCTGTTTCAAAGCGCGTTCACGGTCGCCAAGCAAGTCCGATCGCAGACAGCCGTGGGCGAAGGCAGGGTCTCCGTCAGTTCCGTGGCGGTGGATCTGGCGGCGTCCATTTTCGGCAACCTGACGGGCAAAGCGGTGATGGTCATCGGTTCCGGCGAAATGGGCGAACTCACCCTGAAAAGTCTTCTCGCCCATGGCGTCCAATCGGTGTTTGTCGTCAACCGGCATCCGGAACGCGCCCAAGCGCTTGCCGAACAATATAATGGGGAAGCGTTGCCGTTCGAGACGCTCGGCGATCACTTGCACAAGGCCGACATCATCATCAGCACCACCGCCGCCCCGCGCACCATCCTGCACGCGGATCATGTTTATCAGGCCCTGAAATTGCGGCAGCAGGCGCCGCTGCTGGTCATTGACATCGCGGTGCCGCGCGACGTGGACGCGGACGTGGGCGATCTCGACAACGTTTATCTTTACAACATTGACGATCTCGAACAGGTCGTCAACGAAAACATCGAGGTGCGCCGCCGCGAAATCGAGCAGTGCCTGGCCATTACCGAACGCGGCGTGGATCAATTCATGAACTGGATGGGATCCTTGATTGTGGCGCCGACCATTACATCCATGGCCAAGGAACTGGAAATCATCCGGGAACGCGAAACACAAAAGACGCTGGCCGCGCTGCCGGACCTCACCGAAAAACAACGGTACGAAATCGAATACTTGACGAAACGCATCGTCAACAATATCCTCAAACGGCCCATGACCGAAATCAAGCACGAGGTCGGCCATCACGATCCCGGAACGGTCGTGCACCTGGTCAAAAGGTTGTTCGGCATCGAGGAAAGCATGTAGCGTATTGATCCGTCGGATCGGCCGGATCGGTCCGATGAGATTTGCTTGCAGGGCATCAAGGAGATTCAATTTATGAGTTTTCCGAAAACGCGGCTTCGCCGCCTGAGACGCAATGCGATTTTCCGGCGGATGGTCGCCGAAACGGTTCTGACGCCGGACAATCTGATCATGCCGTTGTTCGTCGTGCCGGGAACCGGCGTGAATAAACCCATCAAATCCATGCCGGGCAATGCGCAACGGTCCGTGGACACACTGGTCGAAGAAGCAAGAGCCGTCGAGCAAGCCGGCGTGCCGGCGATTATCCTTTTCGGCATCCCATCGCACAAAGACGCAAACGGATCGGAAGCGTACGCGGCGGATTCCATCGTCGCACGCGCCATCGAGGGCATCAAGAAGGCCCGGCTCGACTTGTGTGTCGTCACGGACGTGTGCATGTGCGAATACACCGACCACGGCCATTGCGGAGCCATCAAAACCAATCGCGACGGCGTGCCGGACGTGGACAACGACTCGACGCTCGAACTGCTGGCGAAGGAAGCCGTGGCCCATGCCCGCGCCGGGGCCGACATGGTCGCGCCGTCGGATATGATGGACGGGCGTGTCGGCGCGATTCGCAACGCGCTGGACGAAGCCGGTTTCAGTGAAATGCCCATCATGGCGTACAGCGCGAAATACGCGTCCGCATTCTACGGGCCGTTTCGCGACGCCGCCGAGTCTCCCCCGCAATTCGGCGACCGGTCGTCGTATCAGATGAACCCGACTAACGCGCGGGAGGCGATGCGGGAAATCGCGCTCGACATCGAGGAAGGCGCGGACATCGTAATGGTCAAACCAGCGCTGGCCTATCTGTACATCATCGCGCGGGTATCCGAACGGTTCGACGTGCCCATTGCGGCGTACCACGTCTCGGGCGAGTTCTCGATGGTCAAAGCCGCCGCCGCCAATGGCTGGATTGACGAGAAACGGGCCGCACTTGAAATTCTGACGTCTATCCGGCGCGCGGGCGCGCAACTTATTCTTACTTACTGGGCAAAAGACGCGGCCCATTGGCTAAATAAAACCTGAAACCGTGTCCTTTGGGGCCGTTCTGTCTTATTTATCAAGGACCCAACAGACGAAAAAGGCAAAAAGGAACCCGCATGAAATCCGACGTATCCGCGAAATTGTGGCGTGAAGCGAACCAGGTTCTTGTCGGCGGAGTGAACAGCCCCGTCCGGGCCTTCAAGGCCGTCGGCGGCAATCCCTTTTTCGCCGTATCGGGCAAGGGCGCTGTCGTAACGGACGCTGACGGCAACGAATACATTGACTACGTGCTTTCCTGGGGGCCGCTCGTTCTCGGCCACGCCCATCCGGTAGTTGTTGAGGCGGTGCGGAAGGCGCTTGAAAAGGGTTCGAGTTTCGGCATTCCGACCGAGGCGGAAATCCGGCTTGCGGAACGGATTCGCCAAATAATGCCTTCAATCGAGAAGGTGCGTCTCGTAAACAGCGGCACCGAGGCGACGATGAGCGCGATCCGTCTCGCGCGGGGATTCACGGGACGCGATCTGATCGTGAAACTCGAAGGCTGCTACCACGGCCACGCCGACGGCCTGCTCGTCAAGGCGGGCAGCGGCCTTGCCACGCTCGGCATTCCGGCGAGTCCCGGCATTCCGGCGGCCTATGCCCAATGCACGCTCACGGCGCCCTACAACGATCTCGACGCCATGCGGGCCGTTTTCGACACGCACGGCGCGAACATTGCCTGCATCATCCTCGAACCGGTCGTCGGCAACGCGGGTGTGATTCTGCCCGAGCCGGGTTACCTGCAAGGCTTGCGCGATCTGACGAAACGCCACGGCGCGCTGTTGATTTTCGACGAGGTCATGAGCGGTTTCCGCGCGGCGCTTGGCGGCGCGCAGGCGCGCTACGGCATCACGCCCGATCTGACCACACTCGGCAAGGTTATCGGCGGCGGCTTGCCCGTCGGGGCCTATGGCGGACCAGCGGCCATTATGGATCATCTCGCGCCGGTCGGGCCGGTGTATCAGGCGGGAACCTTGGCCGGCAACCCGTTGGCGACGGCCGCCGGCCTTGCGACTCTTGAGGTCTTGGCGGAGCCTGGCGCCTACGAATCAACCGAAAACGCGTTGACGCGGCTCGGCAAGGGACTGGCGGAAATTGCACACGAAACCAGCGTTCCAATTTTCCAGACGCAGGCAGGTTCGATGGGATGTCTCTTCTTTCACGAGGGTCCGATTCGCAACTACGCCGACGCCGCGCAGTCCGATACGGCCCGTTATGCGAGATTTTTCCGGGGCATGCTCGAACGCGGCGTGTACCTTGCCCCCTCGCAATTCGAAGCGTGCTTCACCAGCACCGCTCACACATCCGACACGCTGGACCGCACGCTGTCCGCCGCGCGAGACGTCTTCCGAACGCTCTGACGGCGTGTACCGCCCCTCTTATCCGTGCAAGGCCCAGAAGATATGGAAACACAGGGCCGCCACGATAGCCGAACAGGGGATTGTCAATACCCACGCCCACACGATACGGGCGGCGATGCCCCATTTGATGGCCGAAAACCGGTTGGTCGATCCAACCCCGATAATGGCGCCGGCGATCGTGTGCGTGGTGGACACCGGAATGCCCAAATGGGTCGCGATGAACAGCGTGGCCGCCCCGGAGGTCTCGGCGCAGAATCCGCCGACGGGCTTGAGCTTGGTGATTTTCATGCCCATGGTCTTTACGATGCGCCACCCGCCCAAGGCCGTGCCGAAGGCCATGGCCGCATGGCAGGACAGGATAATCCACATGGTCTTCCAGTCGGTCATCGAGAGTTGCACGTCCGGGCTGAAATATCCCGCCGCGACCAGGAGCGCGACGATCAGCCCCATCGTTTTCTGCGCATCGTTGCCGCCGTGTCCCAACGAATACAGGGCAGCGGAGAACAATTGTCCCTTCCGGAAGAACGTGTCAATGGTGCTGGGACGCCAGCGGCGAAAGATCCATGCAACGGCAACCATGACGGCAAACGCCAGAACAAACCCCATCAGCGGCGCCAGCGGGATGTATTGAACGGTCAGAAAAACCTTTTCCCAGCGGATGACATCAATGCCCTGATGCGCGATGCCCGCCCCGACAAATCCACCGATGAGCGCATGGGAGGAACTGGTCGGCAAGCCCCACCACCACGTCAATAGATCCCAGACTATCGCCCCCACCAGCCCCGCCAGCACCACATAGACATAGGCCGAATCCATCGAGTCAATCACGACGATTTTGGATACCGTGTCCGCGACGCGCGGGGCAAACACGAACATCGCCACGAAATTGAAAAATGCCGCCCAGAGCACCGCCGTGCGCGGACTAAGCACCCGCGTCGAAACGACCGTTGCGATCGAATTGGCGGCATCGTGAAAGCCGTTGATAATGTCGAAAAGCAGGGCCACGACGACCGTCAGGATGACAATGGAGATCAGCATGGGATCAGGATGCCTCTATCACGATCTTTTCGATGATGTTGGCCACTTCCTCGCACCGGTCGGTGGCTTTTTCAAGGCGCTCGAAAATCTCCTTCCATTTGATGATCAGCACGGCGTTGCTTTCTTCCTTGAAAAGGCGCGTCAACGCCGCGCGCAGGATGGCGTCCCCCTCGTTTTCAAGCTGATGGATTTCGATCAGCCGCGACTTGATGGACTCGGTTTCCTTGAGGCTCCGTAGTCCCATCAGCGCGACTTCGATCGCGCGCGCCGCCTTGACCAGCACCCCGGCCAGTTGCCGGGCCTCGGTTCGCACTTCGGCCAGTTCATATAGGGCCATGCGCGAGGTGGTCGCATCCACGGAATCCACCACGTCGTCGAGGCGCTTGATGAGTTGATGGATGTCCACCCGATCGATCGGCGTGATGAAAGTGCGATTCAGCGCATCCACGCATTCGTGCGTCACGTCGTCGGCCTGGTGCTCGATGTCCTTGATGCGCGCGGCCTGTGTCGTCTGATCCACTTGGCTTTCCGCAAGCGCGCGAAACGCTTCGCAGGCCTCGATGGTCAGGCGCGCATGCTTTTCGAAGTAGTCGAAGAAACAGATCTCGCGAGGCAATAGATTTCTAAACACGTTTTGATTCCTTAATCCGGTTCCAACGATGTTACTCGCACGTGGATCCAACACCCCGTTACAGCGTCGGCATTATACCAAACCGCCTTCCCCAAATGCCATGCGCCCGCACGGCATCAACAAAACATTTCCAGGAATCGCGCGCCCCGGATAAAGCCCTGCTCGCGACTGAAGGTGCTGTCCTCGTGCTCGATGCTGATGACGCCCTCGTAATGGTTCATGCGCAGATGGCCGATATACTCTCCCCAATTGATGTTGCCGAATCCGGGAACGGCATACCGCCACCAGCCCCGCGCATACACGCCCATGTGCGCGCGCGCCTCGGCGTCCACCAGCGTGTCCTTGCCATGCGAGTGGAAAATGCGGTCCGCGAACATCGTGACCGGCTTGAGGTGGTTGCATTGCTGGTGCACGAGATGCGACGGATCGTAATTCAGCCCGAAATTCGGTTCCTTGAACGTCTCGAAGAGGCATTCGAAGGTGTCAATGCCCTGCAGGCAGGTCTCGAAATAGTTTTCAACGGCGATTTTGATGTTTTTCTCCGCGGCATAGGCGATGATGGGACCGTGAATTTTGGGAAGCACCTTTCGGATGGTGTTGATTTTGGTCATCCGGGGCGCGGCGGACCCCGTCTGCATGCAGACAACCGGCACGCCCAACAGGGCCGCCGCGTCAATTATCTTTCTTGCGATTGTCTGCACTTCCTCCGTTTTTCCGGCTTCCGTCGCGTCCATGTAATTCGCCAACGCGGTGATTTCAAGCCCGCCGCGATCGTCGAGCATCTTCTTGATAGCGTCCGCGCGCGCCGGATCGAAATTCATCGGGTCCAGATGGGGACTTCCCGGTTCGGCAACGACTTCGAGGCAGTGAATGCCCGCCTGCCTCGCGAAATCCAACACGACTTCGAGGGGTTCGCCGCCAAACGGCGCCGTAAGCATTCCGACCCGAATACCCTGCGGTTTCGCGGCACGCGCTTCGCCTTCCACCGCGGCAAAGGCCATGCCGGCCGCCTCGTTGGCGGTGGCCATGCCCACCGCGCCCGCCGTGGCGCCCAAAAATCCCCGCCGTGACAACGCATCCATTGCAACTCCTCCTCGTTTTTCTTTTCTGGATTCGACGGCAAGAGCCCAAGGCGGCCTGGCCGTAATGTTTCAATCAGGGGCCGGTGATCTGGATCGTCCGGCCGCAGGACGGACAGGCCATGGCCGGCGCTTCCAGATTGGGCGAAATCTGGACGGGCTGGCCGCAGGCGCATTTGATGGTCGCCCACGACCGGGCGGCGGGACGCGCCACACGCAGGGGAGCGCCCGCGCGAACGTCAGGCGCCTGTCCAGAGCCGCCCAGTTCGGAAAGCATGTCGCCGGCCTGTGCGGCAACGGCTGTTTCAGCGTTCGGAACGGCCAGGGTACGGCCGCAGCGGGGACATGCGACGCTGTCCTGCCGGAATTCAGGCGGCAGTTTGACCTTCAAGCCGCAAACACAGGGCAAAAAGACGAACTGGTTGACCTTGCGAAGCAGATCGCCCGCCTCGCGCATGCGTGTGCGCGCGTCGCGCGCATCGCCGCCGTTCTCGCGCGTGGGAACGGTCTTATCGTCCCGAAGCACCGAAACGGGCATCACGCCGCGCCGTCCGCCATGGGCCGCGCGCCAAGCGGCGTCGTACGCTTGGAACGAGACATTGCCGCCCATCGCCCGCAACACCCGGATACGGTCTTCGATGGGCGGATGGGTGCTGGCAAGGCCGAAAAACGAACGCGAGGCCTTGTCGAATGGGTTCGCGATGAACATCGGCGCGGTGGCTTTGTTTGCCGCGGCCAGCGGCACGCTATCCACCGCGATGGCCTGCAAGGCCGAGGCGAGGCCTTCCGGATAGCGCGTGAGAACCGCCGCATTGGCGTCAGCCAGATATTCGCGCTTGCGCGACACGGCAAAATAGATCAACTGCGCGATCAACGGCGCAAGAACAGCCAGCACGACGGCGACGACGATCATGATGGCCGCCCCGCCTCCCCCGTTCCGGTTTGATCGGCCGTAGCGGCGGCTGCGCGTGCCGGCCCGCATCAGGCCGCGTAAAAACAGGTCCGAAATCATCACGATCGAGCCCAGCATGACGCCCGTCATCGTCATGAACAGGACGTCGCGATTGAGAATGTGCGACATTTCGTGCGCAATCACGCCCTGGAGTTCGTCGCGGTTGAGTTTGCCGAGCAGGCCCGCCGTCACGGCGACCGCCGCGCGGTCCGGATCGCGGCCCGCTGCGAACGCGTTCAGCGCCATGTCGTTCATGATAAAGACCCGCGGGGTCTTGGCCATACCCGAAGCAATCTGCATTTCCTCGACGATGTTGAAGAGTTGAGGGTGATCGCTTTTCTGGATTTCACGCGCGCCGCTTACGGCAAGCAGGACGTTGTCGCCCTGAAAATAGGCCACCAACGACATGACCACCCACACGCCCGCCGCAAACACAAGGCCCAACACGCCCGCGCCGGGCGTCACCGCCTCGCCTATCGCGAACCCCAGCGCCAGCAGCAACACGGCCATCAGACCCACCAATACGGCGGACTTTCGCCGGTTCGATCGAATCTGTTCCCACATGCGCACATCGTACACTCGGAAGGGAATCCGTGCAAACCGGCGGACACGGGCACGGTTATTTCTTCGACTGCCAGCGTTTGCGGGCAAGCGCCCAGACCAGAAGCCTTCCCAGCGGGCTTCTTTGAAATTTCATCAGCAACCGGTATTTCCATCCGGGAACAAACACGACCCGGCCGGTTTTCAACCCATCCAGCGACTCCCGGGCCACGTCCGCGGCGGACATCCACATGCCGGCGGATACATCCGTCCGCTTGAACTGCGCGAATTCCGGGGTGTCGTGGAACTCGGTGTAGGTGAATCCCGGGCATAACGCCTGGACGCGAACGCCCGTACCGGCCAGTTCCTTCGCGAGCGCCTCCGAAAAGGTGATGAGGCACATCTTGGTCGCGCAATAGGTCACGGCGTTGGGCATGGCCAGATACGCCGAAAGCGACGAAACATTGATGATGCCGCCTTGCCGGCGGGCAATCATCCCGGGAAGCGCCGCGTGGGCGAGCAGCAGGCCGGCCGTCACATGAACCTGGATCATGTCCTGATGCTTCCGCCATTCAACATCGGAAAAAAAGCCCGTGGTGCCGAATCCGGCATTGTTGATCAGCAGATCAAGGGATGGGGTGTCTTCAATGCGTTTTACGATCCGCCCGACGTCCTCCGGCTTGGCAAGATCGGCGGGCAGAATATCCGCCGCGACGGATCCCATGCCCCGGCATTCGTCGGCCAATGCGGCCAGACGGTCCTCGCGCCGCGCAACCAGAATCAGATCGTATCCGCGGGCGGCCAATTCCCGGGCAAAGGCCGCGCCGATGCCGCTCGACGCACCGGTGATAAGCGCTGTGTGTCGTTCGCCCGCCATGACTATTCCTCTTCAAAATGTGAAATAGCGAGAATCGTGTCCCTGGGTTTTTCGGAAAAGACGGCCCGGACACGCATGCCGATCCGGGCGTTCCGCGCGTCCCCGCATTCGAGGATGTGCGCGATCGGCGTATCGGCGCCATCGAGTTTGATCAAGGCCAGGACGTAAGGCGGCTCCTTGGGCTGATAGGGTTCCGCATAGCGGATTACGGTGAAACCGGTCAACACGCCGGACGAACCAACCTCGACCCAATGATCCGTCAGGGACGAAAAACACCGCTCGCAGGATTGTCGCGGCGGCACGAATGTCTTCCGACATTTTTCGCAACGGACACCGAGAATCCGTTTATCGTCTCGAAGGGCAACGATAAATTGGCTGCCGATTGCCCCCGCATAATACTGATAAGGCAGGGCCATCTTGCCCTCGATGACAAATGCGCACTCTTTTTCTTCCTTCATCGCGCATCCCCTCCTTCAATCGGTTCGTCCGGAATAATCTCAAAGTGCCTGATGTCTTCCGTGGCGCCGCGGCGATCGTCGGCAAACACGACACGGACGCGGACACCTCGGCGCACCTTGGTCAAGTCGTCCACGTCGAGCAGGTGCCAGAACGGGGCATCGCCCTGTGTCCCGTCGAGATCCACCCAGCACAAGACGTAGGGGACTTGGCGCGTCTCGCCGGTCAACGGGTCCGGACTGGCGTAATAGATGACATCGAAATCGCGAATCGTGCCTACGGGCGGGAGTTCGTCCCATCCGGTGGCCTCGACGTGGCAAATGGCGCAGACCTCGCGCGGCGGCAACTGATGACGCCCGCACTTGGGACATTTGTTGGCCATGATGCGCTTGTTGTCGCGCAATTCCGCCAGAAAACGGCCCATGACCGGTCCCGTCGAAAAATGCTGGGGAATGGACAGGATTTGCCGCGACACAATCAGTTCCCGGCCTTCTTTTTCTTTACCCATGAGTTTCGGCTCCCTGTTCGGGCTTCTCTTTCGACAACAGCATCAACACCGTCCACAATGAACCGCCAAAACCGGAGGCCAGCGCGCGGCGGACCGGTTTCGCCACTTGGTGATCGCCGGCCGTTCCCCGGATTTGCATGGCGGCCTCGGCGACGCGGACCAGCGCCGTCGCGCCGATCGGATTGCTGGCAATCACGCCGCCGGACGGATTGACCGGAAACGCCCCGTCAATCGCGATCTCGTCATTCTCGACCATTTTGATGGCTTCGTCTCCCGACAGGAGCAGAAAATCGCGGAGCCAGTCGAGTCCCCACCACGCCGAGGGATCGTACATTTCGAGCACGTCAATTTCCTGCCGGGGATTCGATATGCCGGTCCGTTTGAATAGCCGCTCCGCGGCGACCCGCTGCGTGTTTTTCTGCGATCCGAAGATCATCGTTTCCTCGCGATGCACCGTTTCGTGATCCACAATCCATGCCGGATTCGCCTTCCATTGCCGCACCTTTTCCTCCGAGGCGAAGACGACGGCGCACGCGCCGTCGCTCTGCGAGCACATGTGGATCATCCGGAGTTCACCCGCCAGCGGCGGCGAATTCTCGGCCGTTTCCTTGATGTACCGGCGTTCGAGCCGCAGCCGGCGATGGGCCTTTGGGTTCCGCATGGCGTGTTCATCCATGATCGTCCGGTATTTCATCGCGGCCCATCGCGCCCGCTCCACGCCGAATTCATCAATAATCTTTTGCGCGCCCGTTCCGGTAAGCGCGCCGGTCTGAAGGCTCCGGCCCCAGAGCGGGTCCGCCATGTTGGTGATGCCGCCGGTGGTATGGCCTTCCTGGAGTTTCTCGAAGCCGATGGCCAGCACGGCGTCGTGCAGTCCCGACGCGACCAGATTGTCCGCCGCGCAGGCGAGGGTGGCGCCGGTGGTTCCGCCCGTGGTGAGGCGAATCCCCGATTTACCCCAGACCCCGTCGCCGATCACGTGCCACATGTCCGGCTGATGGACCATCTCGAACAATTCCATGTTGCCGTGCAGAACGCAGTCTATGTCGTCCAGCATGACGCCCGCGTCTTGTAGCGCCTCGACGACCGCCTCATGAATCATTTCGGGCTGGTTGACTTCCTCGCGGTGGCTCGAAAACCGCGACATGCCGCTGCCGATGATGGCGACGTTTCTATTTTTGGTCATTGTGCGGGCGACTCCCTAACTTTCCAATACCACGACCGTCTGAAGTTGTCCTGCCGGACCGGTGGCGCCTTGGGCGACGGCGCGCCTGGCTTCGGCCACCTGCCGTTCGCCAGCCTCGCCGCGCAGTTGAATGACGGCCTCGGCCACGCGGGCCAGCCCGCCCAGCATCAAGGGATTTCCGGCGAGCATGCCACCGGAACGGTTGACGTTTTGCCGGTCCGGCCCCTCGCTTTCAAGCCATTCGCGGCCCGATTTGCACAAACCGAGCCCTTCGGCATATTGCGGCAATTGATGGGCGTATTGATCGGCAATCTCGGCCACGTCGAACGCCTTTTCCGGATTGGCCACGCCCGCCATCGCATAGGCGCGTTTCGCGGCGCATTCGAGGGCGAAATTCCCGCCCAAGTCCCGTTCGCCCAGGAAAAAACTGTCGTAACAGTTGCCAAGGCCCGCAATCCACACCGGCGTGTTGGTTATCTGCCGGGCACGTTGTTCGTTGGCCAGGATCATCGCGATGGCTCCGTCGGACACGGGATACATGAAATCGCGGCGGATGGGATCGGCGACCATCGGGGACGCCAGAATGTCCTCGCGCTTCGCCGGCGCCGTTAGTTGGGCCACGGGATTCAGGGAGGCCCAGCGCCGCGATCGCGCCACCACATCCGCCAACTGGATTTCCGTCACGCCGGACCGCGCCATGTAGGCCTGGGCTTGCAACGCCGCCGCGGCGAGATAGTCGAGCCCGACCGGGCGCGTGTAAAAGGGGTCGAAGGCCAAGTGCGTAACCATGTTCCGGCTGGCCGCCTGGGATTCCTTGCAGTGCCCGGCCAGCAGCACGATCTCGTGATGCCCGGAGAGAATCTGCGCGGCCGCGTAATACACGCCCTGCGCGCCGTCCGCCGCGACCTTTTCCTCCGCGCCGTAATGCGCGCCCACCACATCGGTGATGCCCCCGTTGGAAATGGTCCGCGCGTCGAACACATCGTCCGAAACGGTCACGGCGCCGTCAATGCCGCCCTTGCCGAAACCGAGTCCCGTCTGCTCGCGAACACCCTTGACAACTTCCCACAGCAGGCCCTGCATTCGCAGGTTCCATTTGTTGGCTTCGAACTTCGTCTGCGCCACCGCGCAAATCGCCACACGACTAGCCACTGGCAACACCTCCCCGGTTGGACCATGCCGCCCGATGCGCCGTTCCATTATAGCAGACCCGCGCCCGGCCATTCCTGATGGCCCGAATGACGGCATCCTTGTTTTTGGCGCACGCCACCTCGATCCACGCACGGCCGCACCCTTCCCGCGTATGGGAGTCGTCCGACGCGACTTTGGGATACGGCAGGGCCTCCACATCGTATTCGGCCGTGTAGAAGCCCTGAAGCGTAACCTCGACCGCGTCTATCCGGATCGTCCGTTCGACCTCGTGGATGCGCTCCAGAACCTGATTGATGGCGAGGGCATATTCCGCGGGATGATTGAACACATGCAGCGTTTCGGAATCGCCCTCGATTCGGTTGACGTGGAGATATCCGCGCGCGAAGATCGTCTGTTCGACCCCGCGAAAGACCAGCATGCCCTCGAATTCATCCGGTATGCGGTCATACGCGCCGGGACGCAACAGAAAATCGTGGTCGGTAAGGGCGACGAAATCGAAACGCAGATCCCGGTAGACCCGCAACGCCTCCTCCGGAGAAAGCGCCCCGTCGGAACACGTGGTATGTACGTGGAGCGCGCCCTTGAGCGGCGTCATGACCGAAGCGCTTTCCACGCGGCTACTCCGAATCCGGCGGCGCCGCATGCCGCATCAGGTACATGGTCTTCCATTGGCCTTCCTGGCAGACGTCGCCGTTCTGGTTGACGACCTTGACGTCGTACACGACGACACCCAGGCCGGGTTTCTTGGTGGCGCGCTTTTCCGAAACGGTCTGCACTGCGTGAATGGTATCGCCGATAAACAGGGGAAGGCGGAAATCCCAGGTCAATCCGAGAAACGCGACGAATTTGTGCATTGGCACGTCCGGAAGGCGGGTCACGAGACCGGAAGCGATGGAAAGGCCCAAGAGCCCGTGGGCGATGCGCTGGCCGAACGGCGTTGTCCGGGCGAATTCGGCGTCCATGTGCAGTCCGTGGAAATCCCCGGAAATACCGGCGAAGTTGACAATGTCCGCCTCGGTCACCGTGCGCGCGGGCGAACGGGTCTCCTGTCCCACTTCAAGGTCTTCAAAGTAGATGGCGTCCTGCGCGTCCATGTCGTCGAACCTTTCTCCGTTTTCGTTTTCGCGAGCCTTCAGTTGCGGCCCAGAATTTCCTTCGCGATGATCAGCCGCTGAATTTCCGAGGTTCCGCCGCCGATCGTGCCCATTCGGACATCCCGCAGGATCCGCTCGACCTCGTATTCCTGCATATAGCCATAGCCGCCGAGAATCTGCACGGCATCGGAGGCAACGCGCACCGCCATTTCCGAACCGAACAGTTTCGCATGCGACGCCTCAAGGGAACATCGCACGCCCTGATCGCATAACGAGGCCGCCTTGTGGGCCAACAGGCGCGCGGCCTCGATTTCCATGCTCATATTCGCCAGTTTTTCGGTAATCATCTCGAACATGGCGAGCGGCTGGCCGAATTGCCGCCGTTCCATCGCGTACGCAAGCGCGCGCTCGAACGCCGCGCGGGCCCCGCCCACCGCCATCGCGGCGCCCACCGTCCGCTCCACGTCGAGTCCCCCCAGAAGAATCCCCAAGGCCCGGTTTTCGCCCCGCACGAGGTTTTCGGCGGGCACGCGGCAATGGTCGAAAAAAATCTCCGCCGTGGGCGATCCGTGCATGCCCATTTTCCGCAAAGGTTGTCCTATCGAGAAGCCCGGAAAACCGCGTTCGACGATAAACTGGCTGATCCCGCCCGGCCCCGCCTGCTTGTCAGTCCGCACGTATACAAGGAACGTGTCCGCCACCGGCGCATTGGTGATAAAGGTCTTGCTGCCGTTTATCACGTACTCGCCGCCGGATCGCTCCGCGAAAGTCGTGATGGACAGGACATCCGAACCGGCATTCGGCTCCGTCATCGCAATCGCGCCCAGTTTGGCCCCCGTCGCCAGATCCGGCAGATACTTCTGCTTTTGTGCATCGGATCCGTTGCACGAAAGATTGTGGGCGCACAAAACCGAATGCGCGAGATACGACAACGAGGTCGAGGCGCACGCCCAGGCAATTTCCTCCATCGCGACGCAAAAAGTCAGCACGCCCTGGCCCACGCCGCCGTACTCCTCCGGTATCAGCAGACCCAGGAGACCCAACTCCCCCATCTTCCGAAACGTCTCGACGGGAAAGCGCGATTCTCGGTCAATTTCGGCGGCCAGCGGCGCGATTTCGTTCCGCGCGAACTTGCGCACCATCTCCTGAATTTCCAGTTGATCTTCCGAGAGACGAAAGTCCATGCCTGTTGTTCTTTCATCATGGCCGGAAACCGGCTTCACATCGCGCCCGGCGGCCTCAACGGGGCAAAAACCACTTTATCATGCGATTGGCGGCCGTTCAATAAAGTAATTCTGGGGCGATGTTTTGTTACCGGGGCGGGGCCAGCGTCAGGGTGTGCATGGTTTCGGCTTTGACGCGGTCGAAGGACCAAAGCATGGGGCGGTGCTTGACGGCCGCCCATAACTCGATCTGGTCGCCGTAGTTCTTGCTGGCGGGATGGCCGCTTTGGCCGGGGGCCAGCGAAATCCGGCCGTTGTCCCAATCGCCCACGTCGAGAATCATGCGCATGGCGGGGGCCCATTTCACGGCGAACGTGTCGTTTTCCTCCACCCATTCGGCCGCGTTGATGGTTTCCATCGTGCCGGGCAGTCCGACCGGGCCGCGATTGACGAGCCACGCGATCGCGCCGATGCCGCCGATGCCGAGGGGAAAGTTGACGAATCGGACGGTGTGATGTTTCCCCCACCGCCAATTGGCGCGAAGGGGTCCGAAACGCCGCACGGCCTCGTCGCGGGCATCCCGCAAGGAACGGGCCAGGATGTCGTCGCGCGTCTCGGCCACGTCCGGTGTCGTTTGATCGTCCCACCAGGCATTGGCCGGGTCGGCCAGCAGCAGCCGGACGGCGTACATGACGGCGTCGTTGGGTTGCGGCGGCGGCGCCTCGTCCGCGTAAATGCCGTCCGTCAGATGTTTCCAGAAAAGCGCGTACAGCGTGGCCTGCGGACTGTCCGCCGTGAAACGGCGATCCCAGCGCGCGAGCCAATCGCGGTCGCATCGAAGCGCGGCGTCGTCCAACCGCAACGAAACGAGGCAGGGCATCACTTCATCGGCGCTGATCCATTTCACGTCGGCCTGCATGCGGCTGAACGCGTCGAGATCGTACGGCGCGCGGCCTTCGAGCAGTTGCCGGATGCGTTCGGCCCGGTACCCGTAATAGGCCGTCGGCTGAAAGCAGACATTGATATCCGGGCCGAACACGGGCGCCAGTTTCGCCTTCAGCCGCGCGAAATAATCGGGATGCGCAACGGCCTGATTCGCGTGAACGATGATCCCGTCTTGCGGATCGATCGCGTGCGGCAGGTCTTCATACGGCACATAGCCCTTCCACAGGGCTTCCTCGGTCCAGCCCGGCGCCGGAACCATTCCGCTTTGATCCGCCGGACGGACCGGCGCCTTGCCCGCGAGTTGATAGCCGATATGACCGGCCACGTCCGCGTAACTGAAATGGCACGGCGGCGCGTCCCAGAACGCCAGCGCGGCGCGAAACTCGTCCCAATTCGACGCGCGCGCCAAACGGTACAGGGCGTTGCCGAGTCCGCCCGGCTCAAGCCCCGCCCAGCGCAAGGCAAGCGGTTTCGCGTTCGGTCGCAGGGAAAATCCGGCCTCGTCCGACGCAAACTCGTCGTTGACGACCGGCCCGTGGATCGTTTCGCGAATTTGGAAGGTGGCGGGATCCTGCCCGGCGACATGAAAAGTCTCTTCCCGCACGGAAAACGCGGCCCAGCCGCCGTTCCATTGATACGCCTCGAGCGGTTTCCCCGGATGCGGCGCGATGCGGTACGTATCCCATGCGTCAACACCTTTGCCGAGGGTGATGCCCCACGCGATATGCGCGTTGTGCCCGATGACCACCCCCGGCTGCGGCGCAAAGGCGACGCCGGCGAGATCGATCGGGGCTTCGTCCGCGCCGCCCGCGCTATGCAGCGCGATTTCGTAGTAAAAAGACGGCGTCATGACGCCGAGGTGCGGATCGTTTTCGAGAATGGGACGGCCTGTCTTCGACAAGGCCCCGCCGACAACCCAGCTGTTGCTCCCGATGGGCGGACGCAGCAACGCGTCGAACAAACCGCCGGTTTCGAGCCGCTTGCCGCCGGGACCCAGAATGGCCGGTTTGACGCCGTGGGGCCAAGGCGGCGACCAGTACAGGGCGCGCGCGAAACCGACGCGATCAATCACTTCCTGAAAAGCGCTTTCGCCCGCCATGGGCATGCCTTGCTGCATCTGGACAATTTTGCCGAACACGAGCGAGTCGGCGGGCGACCATGGCTCGACGGAAATCTCCGTGCCGGCCAGTTGCAACACGGCATATTCCATCGCCAGTTCGTCCGGTTCCTTGCCTTCGAGATACGCGTTCACGCCTTCGACGAAAGACTCCAGCATCTCGCGCGCGCCGGGTTCGAGAAGCGCGATTTCCCGCGCCGCGGTATCGTGGAGACGCAGCGTGCGAAAGTAGACATCGTCGGCCAGTCCCGCTTCGCCGATCAGTTCGGACAGGGAACCGCGACCCACGTGCCGGAAAAACTGCATCTGCCACCAGCGGTCCTGCGCCTGCGTGTAGCCTTGCGCGAAAAACAAGTCATGGGCATTTTCCGCATAAATGTGCGGCACGCCCCACGTGTCGCGGAGAATAGTGACCGGCGCGACAAGACCGGGCACAATCAACGTCCCGTCGTGACGCGGCAACGGGCGAGCCGCCAGCCCGCCAAGGGAACAGGCGCCCAACGTCGCCGTGCACACGGCCAGCGCCAACGCCAAACGCCTATCCATGCCCGCAATCCTCCCATCCGCGACTGTACGAAACGGTCATAAACTGCCGAAACTATAACCGACACAGGGCTTGTGTTCCATCCCCCGGCAGTCCAAATGAACTTCCTCTCATTATAATTTCAATGCACCATTTCCGCATGTTCTTCATCCAGCCCCAGCGACTCCACGTCTCCCGCGCTGGGCGTTATGTCGCCCCACCAGTAGTCGAAGGCGTAATCTTCCGCGGGCGCGGCGGTGAGGGTGATTTCATGGTAGTCGCACATGGGATTCGTTGCACCTGCATCTTCGCAGGTTTGGGCGTAGGTAATTCCGGGATTAATAATCGAGACCGGCGCGGAGGGCGGCGAGGTTTTTTTCGACCATGGCGGCGCGACGTCCGGCGGCGCCTTCGCGGAAGATGGCCTCGATGGTGGAGACTTTCACGACGGGTTCGGCTTTGAGGAAGGCGCCGAGGGCGACGATGTTGGCGGAGCGTTCGGTTCCCACCGTGTCCTTGGAGATTTGCGTGGCGGGAATCCAGACCACGCGGACATCGTCGCGCGCAAGCACGGCCGGATCAATGATGCTGGCGTTGGCGACGATGAGCCCACCGGGTTTGACGACGGGCTGGAATTTTTCGAGGGATGGCTGGTTCATCATGACAGCCGCGTCGGGTTGGTCGAGCGCCATCGAGCCGATTTCGTCGTCCGAGACGATGACGACACAGTTGGCGGTGCCGCCGCGCATGGCCGCACCGTAGGTGGGCAGAAACGTGGCGTTTCGGCCTTCGCGCAGCGCGGCGTCGGCAAGCAGATTGCCCATGTAGAGGATGCCTTGTCCGCCGAATCCCGCCGTCGTGAACTCAAATAGCATGGCAGGTCTCCTGGCCGGCGCCGTTTCCGCCCGGTTCCGGTTCCGGCATGGGCTTCTGCGGCGTGTCCACGGTCACATCCTTGAACAGTCCAAGCGGGAAAACCTTGCACATTTCGGTTTCGACCCATTTCTGGGACTGCTGCGGGGTCACGCGGAGATTGGTAGGGCAGGCGGAGAGGACTTCGACGAACCCAAAGCCGTTGTATTTGATCTGAATCTCGAAGGCGTGGAAGATGGCCTTCCGCGCGCGGCGGATCTGCTTGGGGTCGAAGAGCGCGACGCGTTCGGCGTACAGGACGCCGTCGAGGGTGGCCATCATCTCGGCCATGCGCAAGGGGTGGCCCTCGTTGTCCACGCTGCGGCCCGCCGGAGTCGTCGTGGTGCGCTGGCCGAGTAGCGTGGTCGGGGCCATCTGGCCGCCTGTCATGCCGTAGACGGCGTTGTTGACGTAGATGACGGTGATGCCTTCGCCGCGATTGGCCGCGTGCATGGTTTCGCACAGGCCGATGCTGGCGAGGTCGCCGTCGCCCTGATAGGTGAACACGAACAAGTCGGGGCGCGCGCGCTTGATCCCCGTGCCGACGGCCAGCGCGCGGCCGTGCGCCGCCTCGATCGAGTCCACGTCGAAATACTTGTAGAGCATCACGCTGCATCCGGCCGGGGCGACGGCGACGGCTTTTTCGCCGACGTTGAAATGCTCGATGGCCTCGGCCACCAAGCGGTGCGCCGTTCCGTGCGTGCATCCCGCGCAGTAATGAGTCGCCGCATCGCGCAGATACCGGGGACGCTTGAAAACGACCTTACTCATCGCCGGCTTCTCCAATGCCCACGGGGCTTGTTTCGCGCGGTTTCAACTCGCCTTCGCGCCACCAGATATAGTGCCTGGCCGCGGCGCCGACCTTGTCCGCCCATTCTTCCCCCTTGTCCGTTCCTTTTCCCTGAAGATGGGCGAGGATGGCGCGGGGACTGGGAATGCCGCCGGCGGGACGTCCATAGAACTCCACCTGCACGCTCGGATCGAGCGCCGCGCGGACGTCGTCCACCATCTGGCCGAGATTCATTTCGACCACAAGGATGCGCTTCACGCGTTGCGCAATCGCGCGCAAACCGTCCGCCGGGAACGGCCACAAGGTAATCGGGCGGAAGAGTCCCACGCGAAGCCCGGACTCCCGCGCCCGTTGGGCCGCCGAAAGCGAAATCCGCGCCGCTGTGCCGAACGCCACGATGACCGTGTCGGCGTCGTCCGTCCAATGCGTCTCGAAACGCGGCTCCTCCGCCTCCATCTTGCGGTATTTCTCGCGCAACACGTAGTTCAGCAGTTCCTGATCGTCGCCTTCGAGATACATGCTGCGGATATTACGCGCGGGGCGCCCCTTGGCGCCGTCCACAATGTAATTTTTTTCATAGGTGATAACCGGGCCGGGTGGCGTCATCACCACGCCTTCCATCATCTGGCCCAGCACGGCGTCGGGAAGAATCATGACGGGGTTGCGGTATTTTTCGGCGAGTTCAAACGCGAGGAAGGGCATGTCGTACATTTCCTGCACCGTCCACGGCGCAAGCACTATCGTGCGGTAATCGCCGTGTCCGCCGCCGCGCGTTGATTGCAGGTAGTCGCCCTGCGTCGTCTTGATGCCGCCGAGGCCGGGGCCGGAACGCTGAACATTCACGATGACGGCCGGCAACTGGCTGCCCGCGAGGAACGAAATGCCTTCCTGCATGAGCGAGATACCCGGACTGGAGGAACTCGTCATGGCGCGCACGCCGGCGGCCACCGCACCGTAGACCATGTTGATGCTGGCGACCTCGCTTTCGGCCTGCAGAAACGTGCCGCCGACTTCCGGCAGGCGCTTGGACAAATATTCCGGCACTTCGTTCTGCGGCGTGATGGGATATCCGAAATAGCACCGGCATCCCGCCTGCACGGCCCCTTCGGCCATGGCCACATTGCCCTTCTGAAGAACGCGTTTACCTGGACGATCGGCCACGAGCGCCTATCCTTTCACTTCGGCAGACGCTGCGGCCGGGGCCGGTTCATCCACATCGCGCAGCACGGTAATGGCCACGTCCGGACATACCAGCCCGCACAGCGCACACGCAAGGCATTCCGAATCCTCGATAAACCGCGCCGGATAATAACCGGCGGCATTCGGAGCGCCGCTTTGCTCGATGCAATTCCGCGGGCACACCTCCATGCAAAGGTAACACCCCTTACATCGTTCACTATCAATCGCGATCGTATTCACACCATTTTCCACATCGGTTGCGGCCAAGGGCTGGCACTCTATCAAAGAAACGCGGGATCTTTCAAACGGCCCTTGCCCGCCCAAGGCGCGGCCCAACGTGCTTCAAATTCTCGGTCCCATGCGCTGGGCGCCGTCCAAGCGAATAATTTCACCGTTGATCATCTCGTTTTCGATGACGTGTCGCGCCAGCGCGGCAAATTCGGCGGGCATTCCGAACCGGGAAGGAAACGGGACCTGGGCCCCCAACGCGGCGCGCAGTCCATTGGGCAGCAGGTTCATCATCGGCGTGTCGAACATGCCCGGCGCAATCGTCACGACCCGAATGCCCCAACTGCCCAACTCGCGCGCAATCGGCAGGGTCATGCTGTTGATGCCGCCCTTGGCCGCCGCATCGGCGGCTTGTCCGATCTGGCCCTCGAACGCGCCCGTGGACGACGTATTGACAATAACGCCCCGCTCGCCTGTTTCCATGGGTTCCTGCCGAATCATCGCGGCCGCCGCCAAACGCAGCACGTTGAAGGTCCCGATGAGGTTGATCTGTATCAATCGCGTAAAATCTTCCAGCGAATGCGGACCCTTGCGTCCGACAACCCGCTGCACCAACGGCACGCCCGCGCACCCAATCAGACCGCGCAGATTGCCGAAACCGTCCAGGGCCGCATTGACCGCGGCGTTGGCATCGGCCTCGTCGGCCACGTCGCAATGGACATAGCGGACGGCCGCCCCGATGCTTTCAACGACGGCCTTGCCTTTCTCCGCGTCAATATCGGCGATAACGGCCCTGCCGCCCGACTCAACCAGCATGCGCACCACTGCCTCGCCCAGTCCCGAACTGCCTCCCGTAACCAAAAACGCATTGCCTTCGATTCGCATGAGTCACCTCCCGAAACCTTTACAGTTTTATATGTCGGATCCCGTGCGCCTATCGCACCATGTCGTTAGCATACCGTTCCAACGCCGGCAAAAACGATTCGCGTACATGCCCCGCCAGGCGGCATAGTGTGGACGGCCGCATGCTTTTTGTAACATGTCTTTGGAGATGTGAAGGTATTCGAGCCTTCGAAATCGTAACGCCGAATTCCGATTCGGCCAATTGGCCAAAGACCGTGCCGAATCGGAATTCGGCGCCACAGGCTGCTATACGGGTTTTGTTGCCCTGCCCTGTGGGGCCGGCGCGATTCCCGGCCCCCAACACTATGGAAAGGAACTGTCCGATGAATGTTGCGACACTGATTGAAAGTTCGGCGCGCCTTTTCCCGGACCGCACGGCCCTGATATGCGGCCCGGCCCGTCTTTCCTATGCGGAACTGGATCGGATGGCGAGCCGGCTGGCCCATGGGCTTGTTGGCCTTGGCGTGAAGCCCGGCGACAAAGTCGCGCTCACGTGTCCATCGCGTGGCGAATTTGCGATTTCTTATTTTGCCATACTCAAAACGGGCGCGGTGGCCGTGCCGCTCAACCCCCTGCTCAAGCGGGATGAAATCGCGCAGCAACTCCGCGATTCCGAGGCCGTGGTTTATTTATGCCATGAGGGCACGCCCGATTCCCCCCTTGGCCGCCATGGGTTCGACGCATTCCAAGCCACGCCCGGATGCAGGGAGTTTCGGGCGATACCCGACGATCCGCAGGGTCTTTCCGTACTGTCCGAATGCCGATCGTGGCGCGACCTGCATCACGGCCAACCGGATGTTTTCGAGTCGGTGGATCTGCCGAACGACGCGAGTTGTTCGATTACGTTTACATCGGGCACCACGGGAGTCCCCAAGGGCGCCGAGCATTCCCATGCCGGCGAATACCTGAGCGCCGTCCTTGTGCGACACGAACACGGCATCCGGCATGACGATGTGGGCCTTTCCGCGGTTCCCCTCTTCGGCGCCTTCCGCTGCTCGATACTGCTCACGACGTTTCTGACCGGATCGACGATTGTCATCATGCCCCGGTTCAGCCCCGAGGACGTCTGGCGCGCCATGGCCCGCGAACGCGTGACCGTCTTTCACGGCGTGGGGCCCATGCTGCATCGCCTTTATGAGACGGTAGAATCATCGGGCATCGCCTTGGATGCGATTGCGGGACAGTGGCGGCTGTGCATCTCGGGCGGCGCCGCGCTTTCGCCCGCCGTACACCGGTTTTTCGAGGAAAGACTCGGCGTGGACATTCGCATAGGCTACGGCGCCACGGAAATCATCCTTGCCACGGTGGATCGGTATACGGCCAACGATACACCCGGCGCCATCGGACGCCCCGTCGGCGGGGTACAGATTCGCCTGGTGGACGACAAGATGAACGATGTGCCGCCCGGGGAAGTGGGCGAAATTATTGTCCGCAGTCCCACCTGCATGAAACGGTATTACAACGACGACGAGGCGACACGGCAGGCGCTGGCGGGTGGCTGGTTTCACACGGGCGACCTGGCCCGCCAGGATGCCGGCGGAGGACTGTGCCTCGTGGGACGCAGCAAGGACATGATCAATCGCGGAGGCTACAAGGTCTATTCCGCGCAGATCGAAAACGTACTGATGACCCATCCGGCCGTCGCCAACTGCGCTGTGATCGGCGTTCCCGACGAACGATACGGCGAGGAAGTCAAGGCATGCGTGGTCCTCAAGGAAGGCGCGCAATGCACCGCGGACGAACTCGTCGCATGGGCCCGCGACCGGGTGGCCGCCTTTGCCTATCCCCGACAGGTCGAATTCATGGATTCGCTTCCCATCGGCGCGACGGGCAAAGTGCTCAAACGCCTTCTGAAATTCCGGAAATAATCCCGCTATTCGGAATTACCGGATGGGCAGCAGCAGCGCGCTGGGGTGCGCTTCGCCCATGTGGACGCTGTTGCGCGCGATACGCAGTTCCGCACCGGGAAAGTCCTCGCCGGTATTGGGGTTTTTTTCGAATCGGCGGTAGTTGCTGCTGGAGACGTGCAGGCCGATGCGATGGCCTTTATTCACAATCAGGCTGATGGTCCACAGGTCTATTTCAAGCGGGACGACCGTGCCGGGCGTGACGGGTTCGGCCTTTGCATAGCCTTTCCAGAATTTGAGGCGGCGAATATTGTCGAGCATGAGGATCTGCCGTCCATCGGGATAGATATCAATGAATTTGGCCGTGAAATCGGTGTCGGGCGCGTCGGTCGAGACGTACAGGCGCGCCTTCACATTGCCGGTGATCTCGATGGGCGCATCGAGCGGCGCCGTTTGGAACACCAGCACGTCGGGGCGCGCGGCCAGTTCGCGTTGATCGTAGGGACCGGGCGGCAGGGTCAATTCCGCGCCGCCGTGCGTGGGGCACGGATTCGCGGGATCGTAGGTGAATGCAAGGGATTCGCCGCCGGCGGCGGGTTCGGTGGACAACGACTTGTCCGCATGGAGGTAGTACGCGGTTTCGACGGTCGGGAAAGGCGGCCAATCCTGCGCGGTGCGCCACTCGTTGCCGGGCGCGTTCGGTTCGATCACGTCGCCGAGCGTGTAATAGTTGACGGGCGGCTCGGCGTCAATCCCGTTGGCTTCCCCCTTGACGTAATGATCGAGAAACCGGTCCTCGTACTTTCCCACATCGAAACCGAAATTGGGTTTCAGCACGAGGTCGCCGGGATCCGCCTTGGGACCGTGCAGCCACGCGCCCATGATGAGTTTTTGGCGGCCCTTCGCGCCGGGACCGCCGTTGTGCTGGCGCGTGACGAAGTTGTTGATGGTTCCCTGGCAAAAGATGTCCCACCAGCCGCCGATGTGCACGGCGGGCGCCGTGACGCGGTCCGCGACCGGCTCGACGTTGTGGCGTTCCCAGAAAGCGTCGTATGTGGGATGGGCGTGCCAGACTTCGAGTACGTGCTCGCTCTTCTGCATCTTGAGCCAATCCTCGCACAGCGCCTTGCGGAACACGCCGCCCTGGTAAGCGATTTGCTGGTAGAAATCCGAGCAGGCCACGGAAATCGCCTGGCCGGCTACGCGGTCCGTCACGGGCGCCATGAACACCTGGACGATGCCCAGCGCCGAACCGCCCCATGTGCCGATTCGGCCGTTGCACCACGGCTGTTGGGCCACCCACGCAATCGTATCCGCGCCGTCCTGCCGTTCGCCCCAGCCGTCGTCATCGAAGGCCATGTCCCTGCCCTCGCTGCCGCCGCGCCCGCGGACGTCCTGGATGACATAGGCATAGCCGCGTTTCGCGAATCGCTGGACGATCGCATCGGTGTACTTTGTCGCACGGCCATAGTATGTGCGCGTGACGATCGCGGGAAACGGGGGTTGCGCGTCTTCGGGCAGGAAATAATCCGTGGCCAACCGGACGCCGTCGCGCATCGGCAGCATGACGCTTTCCGCGCGAACCGGTCGGATCGCGACAAGCGGCGAAAGAAACAACAGGCCCGACAGGGCCAATAGAACCTGCCAGCGAACACGCGCCATAACGGCCTCCTCCCCGTTTTGCTATGCCGTTTCGGTTCCGGCGGCCTGTTGCAAATGGAAACGCTCGATGCCGGCTTCGCGCAGTTTGAACTTCTGGATCTTGCCGGAAACCGTCAACGGAAATTCCCGCACGAATTCGATATAGTGCGGGATTTTATAGTGGGCGATGTTGCCCTTGCAAAAGGCGCGGATTTCTTCCTCCGTCAGCGACGGATCCTTCGGAATGATCCATGCGGACACCTGCTCGCCGTAATGCACGTCCGGCACGCCGACGATTTGCGCGTCGTAAATCTTCGGATGCGTGAGCAGGAATTCCTCGATTTCACGCGGATAGATGTTTTCGCCGCCCCGGATGATCATGTCCTTGATGCGCCCGGTGATGCGGTAATGGCCCGAAGGGGTCCGCACGGCAAGATCGCCCGTGCGCAGCCATCCGTCGGGCGTGACGACCTTGGCGGTCGCATCGGGATCCTTGTAGTAGCCGAGCATCGTGCCGTGTCCGCGCGACCAGAGTTCGCCCGGTTCGCCGTCGGGCATGTCGTTTAGCGTTTTCGGGTCCACGATGCGGACTTCGACCCCCGGCAGGACCGTGCCCACGGTGCTCACCCGGACCTCGATGGGCTCCGACGTTTCCGACTGGGTGATTACCGGCGACGATTCCGTCAGGCCGTAGGCGATGGTCAACTCGGAGAGGTGCATGAACTGCGTGACCTGTTTCATCAATTCAATGGGACACGGGCTGCCGGCCATGATTCCCGTGCGCAAAGTCGAGAGGTCGTACTGGTCGAAGTCGGGGTGGTTCAGTTCGGCGTTGAACATCGTAGGCACGCCGTACAGCGCCGTACAGCGTTCTTTCTCGACCGCGTCGAGCACCGATTCCGGCTCGAAGGACTCCGCCGGAACAATCATGGCCGCGCCATGGACGGCGCACATGAGCGTGCCCATCACGCAGCCGAAGCAGTGGTAAAACGGCACCGGAATGCACAGGCGGTCCGCGCTGCCCATCCGTTGCCGGCCCCCGACATGAAACGCGTTCATCAGGAGGTTGCGGTGGGTCAACACGGCGCCTTTGGGCTGGCCGGTGGTGCCGGAGGTATACTGGATATTGGCCGGCATCTGAAAATTGCACGCGGCGGCGCGCCGGGCCATATCCGACTCGGGAATCCGGCGCGCTTGGGCCGTGAATTCTTCCCATGGCCAGATCCCCGGCTTGGACGGCGCGGCCTTGATGCCGACAACCTGCCGCAAGGAAGGGAAACGTTCCAACGCCAGCGGCTTGCCGAACGGTGCGGTTTCAAGTTCGGGAATCAGCGAGGCGATCATGTCCTCGTAGTTGCTGTGCTTGAAGGCATCCGTCAACAGAAGCAATTTGATATCCGCGGCGCCGAGGATGAATTCCATTTCATGCACGCGATACGCCGGATTCACGTTGACCAGCACGGCCCCGATGTGCGCGCTGGCGAATTGCGCGAGAATCCATTCCGGCCAGTTGGTGCTCCAGATGCCGATGTGATCGCCGGCCTCGATGTCTAAGGCCATGAACGCGCGCGCCGTTTGTTTCACGCGATCAAAAAACTCGTCGTAGGACCAGCGCAAGTTCAGGCGCGGAAAGACCACGGCATCCCGCGAACCATGATCGCGAACGGTTCGATACAGCGCCTCGCCGATTGTCAGTCCGTCCACCCAGGGCGTGTCCACGATAGCCAACGCTTCTCCTCCGGAATGAAGAGGAGACGCCCGGCCGGGCGTCTCCTGCCTTTGGTTTCGATGGGTTTGTTCACACTTTTGGAATGCGCGCCTCGGCGGCGTCAATGGCGCTTTGATCCAATTCGAAATCCTCGAGTTTGCCGTTGAAATAGGCGTCGTACGCGGTCATGTCGAAATGGCCGTGGCCGCTGAGATTGAAGAGGATTGTCTTCTTTTCGCCGGATTCCCGGCACTTGATCGCCTCGTCAATCGCAACGCGAATGGCGTGCGACGATTCCGGGGCCGGCACGATGCTCTCGCATCGCGCGAAGAGCGAGGCGGCCTCGAAGCATTCGTTCTGGTGGCACGCCACGGCGCGCATGACGCCTTCCTTGCACAGCAGCGCCAGTTGCGACGCCACGCCGTGATAGCGCAGTCCGCCGGCGTGGATCCCGGACGGCACGAAATCGTGGCCCAGGGTGTACTGCTTGAGCAGCGGCGTCATCTGGCCGGTGTCGCCGAAGTCGTAAGCGTAGATGCCGCGCGTCAGGGTCGGGCAGGCTTTCGGCTCGACCGCGATGAAATCAATATTCTTTCCCTTGCGAATCTTGTCCGGCGCGAACGGGAACGCAAGGCCGGCAAAGTTCGATCCGCCGCCGCAGCATCCAATGACCACGTCCGGATACTCGCCCACGCTATCCATTTGGAGTTTTGCTTCTTCGCCGATGATGGTTTGATGCAGGAGCACGTGGTTCAGCACGCTGCCGAGGCTGTACTTGATGCTCCCGCCGCTCTTGGCCGCGACTTCGATGGCTTCCGAGATGGCGATGCCCAGACTGCCGGTCGTGTCCGGCATTTCCGCGAGCACCTTGCGCCCGTATTCGGTCTCGTCGCTGGGACTCGACACGACTTTGGCGCCGAAGGTCTGCATGAGCGTGCGGCGGTAGGGTTTCTGCGTGAAACTGACGCGCACCATGAACACGGTGCATTTCATGCCAAACGCCGCGCAGGCGATCGAAAGGGCGGTGCCCCATTGGCCGGCGCCGGTCTCGGTGGTCAGTTCGGTAATGCCGGCAACCTTGTTGTAATACGCCTGCGCGATCGAAGTGTTCAGTTTGTGGCTCCCGGCCGGGCTGGTGCTTTCATTTTTGTAGAAAATCTTCGCCGGCGTGTCCAAGGCCTTTTCCAGCCGGTAGGCGCGGCGCAAAGGAGTCGGCCGCCACATGCGGTAGGCATCCATGACCTCGCCGGGTATCGAGATCATCGGCGCCATGGACGCCTCCTGTTCGATGAGTCCCGGCGGGAACAACGCCGCCAAATCCTCCGGCTTCAACGGCTGCAACGTGCCCGGATGAAGCGGCGGCGGCAACGGCGCCGGCAAGTCGGGGTTGATGTTGTACCACGCATCCGGCAGCTTCGCCGGATCAAGCAGAATCTGATACTGGTTCATGTCCACACTCTCCCGGTTCCCATATTCCACCATTTCCCAAATGCCACGAAACGGGCATAGCATACACGCTCCACGGCTAGAAACAAAAAGTCCGGCCCGTCAATAAACCGGCGTGCACCACTTGCGATACTTGGGCACCCGGCCCTGAACGACGTCGAAATACAATGTTTGCAGTTGTTTCGTAATTGCTCCCGGCGTGCCCGAACCGAGGATACGGCGATCCACGGAGCGGACCGGGGCCACCTGGGCGCCCGTGCCCGAGAAAAAGAGCTCGTCGCAGACATAGAGTTCCGTCCGCGCGATGGGGCGCTCGATCACCTCGAGCCCGAGTTCCTCGCGCGCCAGTTCAATGATCGTATTGCGCGTAATGCCGACAAGGATGTCGGCGGTGGGAGGCGTCGTGACGATCTGACCGTTCAACACCATGAACAGGTTCATCGCGCTTCCCTCCGCCACCGTGCCGTCCTCGCGCAGGAAAATGGCCTCGTCGAATCCCGACTGTTTCGCTTCCGTGGCCGCGAGCGACGAATTTAGGTAACTGCCCGTCGCCTTCACACGCGAGGGAATCGCGTTGTCGGAAAGGCGCCGCCATGACGAAACGGCCACATTCAATCCCGACTCGATGTCGCAGTAATCGCCCAGTTTAATCGTGTAACAACAGAAACTGCTTTCGACTCCGCGAAGTTTCGGCCCGAGCGAAAGTTCGCTCTTGTAACAGATCGGGCGGATGTAGACCCCTTCACGGAAACCGCTTCGCCGCACCACCTCAAGGCAGATTTCCCCTATTTGTTCCGCGTCTTCGGGCACTTCCATGCAGAGGACATTGAAATTGCGCACCATGCGGTCCACGTGTTCCTTGAGTCGGAAAACAAGAATGTTGTCCTCTTCCTTTACATAGTACCCGCGAATGCCCTCGAACAAGCCCGTGCCGTAATTGAGGGCATGGGTCATGATGCTGATTTTGGCCTCCTCGATGGGAACATACCCGCCGTTGAAATAGGCATATGCGCCCGGAACCATCTGTGCCATCGAACAATCTCCCTTCTGCCGCAACCTGTTCCAATGAAAAACGAAGCGGCATTATACCCTGCGCCGCCGAGCCGCGCCAATCGCCCACGTTGGGTCGGAAATCTATACGACAAAGCCCATCAACACAACACCCATCCCGGCCGGGTTTCACATCAATTTGGGGACAAAGGACCTCACTTCCCGCCCAGGTAACCCAAGCCCTCCAATTGGCTTCTTTGTTCTTCGGTCAGTGGGCCCGCCAAGGCCGGCTGGGTTCCCTGCCCGCGGGAAAAGGCGCGCAGGTCGGTCAGCGCCTTTTCGAGCCCCGGATCGCACGGAGCGCCCGAAGCGGCCAAGTTGTGCTGCTCGCCGGGATCCGCCCGGAGATCGTAACAGGAGACCGGCGGTTGCCGGCGGGGATTGTCCGGATTGGAATGAATGACCTTCTTGTCCAAGGTCCGAATACCTTGCAGAACATTGTTTTCGAAGTCGTTCTCCGCATAAACAAACGCAATGCCGGCATTGGCAAAAGCGCCGTCCGGCCCCATGACAGCCTGCCCGGCCGCCGTGGCCAAAGGCGGGGCGCCCGCCAGTTGCAGGAGCGTCGGCGCAATGTCCACATGGCGGCCCAGCCCCGTGTTTCGCTCGCCGGCATGGGCCGATCGCGGCAATTTGATCAGGCACGGCACATGAAGCAATTCATCGAACAGGGTCTGCCCATGCCACCATCCGCGATGTTCAAAAAATTCCTCGCCATGATCCGAGGTAAACAGAACGATTGTGTTGTCGTACAGGCCATACCGTCTGAGACCGTCGAACAGCCGGCCCAGATGAATGTCCATATAAGCGATTTCGCTGTCGTATGCCTCCTTCATCGGTTCCAAAAACGTGTCCGGATCGGGGTGTTCCATGCGCACGCGCGCATAACCAACACCCGGTTTGGCATGGTCCATGAAGGGATCGTGCGGGTCCATGTAATGCAGGAAGAGGAAGAACGGCGCGTTTTTTGGACATTCGGGACTTTCAATCCATGCCAACGCCTCGTCCGTGACGTCCTCGGCGGGCTGATAGAAATCCCGCACATTCATGCGCTTGTAGACTTTCGAGGCCAACGCGTGCCACGCGTGCCGAAGCACTTCGTATACGGCCAGTTTCGCGGCGGACGGTCCCGCATAAAAATACAGACGCGGCTTCAAGTCAACATAGTCGCAGAAACCTTGGTCGAAATGAAACGGCGACATGATGTGGGGATTGTTTGCGAAGCCTTTCGTGTAATATCCGGCGTTCCGCAGATTCTCCGGAAAGGCGCCTATGCCTTGGGGCAACATTGAAATCTTGGTGGTGGCCGTGTGCGATTCCGGGTAGCGCCCGGTGAATATCGAGGCAAACGCGGGCTTCGTCCATGGCGCCTGCGTGAACCAATGATTGAACACCACGCAATCTTTGGCGAATGCGTTCAGTTGCGGCGTATGGGCCTTCGCTTGAGGATTGTACACGGACAAGCCGTCCGCCCGCAGCGCGTCCACAACGATCAATACAATGTTCGGACCGGACGAATGCGCGGGGGGACTGAACGCGGGCAGGGCAGGATGCCTCATCCCCAAAACGGCATAGAGCGAACCGCCGCCGACAATCAGGCCCCACGCCATTACCGATGCGATCAATAGACGCCAGCGTCCGCGCAACACGACGCCGTGAAACAGAGCGCCCGCCAGTCCCGCGAACAGCGCCGCCGAGGCGATGGCGGCCAGCAGGGGCGCAAGCGTTGAAAGGTTGGGGACATGACCAATCAACACATCGCGCATATAACGCCAGATCGCGACCACTCCCGCAAGCCCGGACGTTCCGGCCATCGCAAGTCCGAAAGTCGCGTAGAGGGGCGGAAATTTGTCTATCAACAAATAAAGGAAGGCAAGCGCGCCGGCTACGCCCGCGCCCACTGCCGCAAACACAAGGCCGTATACGGCCGGTCCCCACCAGAAGGCAGACCCTTCGGCAAGACCGGACAGGCGAGAAAAAAACCACGCCGCCTCGCCTATGCCGCCCAGTCCCCCCGTAACAAGCCCCGCCGCAATTCCGGCAATCAGGCAGTTGATGAGATTGCGGCGGTATTCGACAATGGCCCACGGAGTTAGCCGTACATGCGTGTCTTCCGGGGCCTGCTTCCGGGCCTCGGCCAGTTCCGCCTGCAATTGGGCGCGTCCGGGGCGCGACCGTATCAGAAAAATCGGCAACCCAATCAGAAACGGCACGACATCGCCGACCCACCAGCCCAGATGGCTGAAAAGGACGGCCGCGCTGACGCCGCTCTTGCCGCCCAGCAGGGTGGCGAACACGATTTCGCGAATGCCTTCACCGCCGACGGACGGCCCGATAACAGTCCCATAAATCATGATCGGGCTGGCGAACAGAACGTCGAGCAGGCCCGTGTTCGGGGCTCGCAGGGCGGTCATGGTGCAGAAATACATCAGGCACGTCGCGAAATGCACCCACAGGCCGCACACGACCGCCGCCAGCAACAACAGGCGCTGGCCGCTGTAGGCCGTAATGGACGCGCCCAGTTTGTCCACCATGCGGCGGACGGCGCCCGGCGCGGGGACAACCGACACGATCACTTGGATCACGCGCGGGTTGAGGAGCAGCAGGAATGTGGCCAGAACGAACACGCCCAGCACGAAGAGAATGACCCCCAAAATAGCCACGTTGATCTTGAGCAGGCGAAATCCAAGCGGAAACGTCAGAAACACGAGAAACGTCAGTGAAATGAAACCGATGAGTTTCTCAACGGCGATCAGCGTGGTGCATTTGAGAGGTTCCTTGGTGTAAAGCGACGAATCATAGAGCCGGTAGCCGTCCAGTCCGATCGTGCCCGGCATGAAAATGCCGAACATGCGCCCGACGAACCAGCTCTGCGTCATATACCAGAACGGCATGTACAGCCCCTGCCCCTTCAACAGCAATTGCCATCGCGCAATGCCGGCCAACATCCCGGAAAGTTTGATGACGACCGCCAGCAGGAGCCAGACCGCAAGGTTCGAGGCATCCGCCGCGCGTATCTCCTCCAACAAGGCCATGGGAGTCACGCCGCCGAACTGGTCGGGCCTCAGCCCAAAGGTCTGCGGGCGAAACAACAGCAGAAACAATCCGCCCGTTACGATGATTTTCAAACTACCGCTGATAATCCGCCGCATCGTACCTCGTTATTCGTTACAAGGCGCTTGGATATTGGATCACAAACGCGCCCACGGAGTTCCAACGCTGTTCCGCATGGTGGATCGTTGCAATAGGCGTCAGAATACCATAGCCGCAGGAATATGAACAAAACAGGCAACACGACAATTTGACTTGGTTTCGTCGCGACACGATAATGGCCGACAAGGAATGAGAACCGCATGCGAGAACTCCAGCCCAATCAGTGCTTGTCAGTAGCCGTGCCGGTATTCAATGAGGCTGCAGGCATAGACGTCTTCGTCGAGGAAGTGCGCCGTCATCTGGCGGCGCTCAGATTATCGGCGAATACCGAGATCGTGCTGGTAAATGACGGATCCTTCGACGGAACCGGAGATAAACTGGACGCGTTGGCCACCCAATATCCCGGTGAGTTACGCGTGATTCACCTGTCGCGCAATTTTGGATTCTGCGCGGCGGCGTCCGCGGCCTTGCAATACGCCAAAGGCAATGTCGTCATTTTGATGGATGCCGACATGCAGGACGATCCCGGGGTCTTTTCCGCCTTTCTGGAACGGTGGCGCGAAGGATATGACGTCGTGTACGCCGTCCGTTCCTCCCGGAAGGATTCCACGATCTTTCGCCTTCTGACATGGTGTTTTTACCGATCCCTGCGTTACATGTCGCAACTTTCCCTGCCGTTGGACAGCGGAATTTTCGCCCTTTTGGACCAGCGCGTGGTCAGCGCCATCAACGCCCTGCCCGAACGCAACCGGTATATTCCCGGTCTGCGGTGCTGGGTTGGATTCAATCAGATCGGCATACCCGTCGAGCGGCGTCCAAGGGGACACGGCAAGAGTCGAATGGGATTGCGGGGTTTATGGGATCTGGCCCTCATGGCGTTTTTCTCGTTTTCCTTTGCGCCCCTGTTTGTTTTTCGACTGGCGGGCATGGCGGCCATGGCCATGGCATGCGTGGTGGTTCTTCTGAGCGTTGTGCTGTATGCGCTGGGAACGCTCCCGGTTACATGGGCGCTTGTCGCTTTTCTCATAGCCGCTTTCGGTGGAATCAATCTGCTGGGCATAGGCGTCTTGGGTGAGTACATCAGTCTAATCTATGACGAAGTGCGGCGGCGTCCGCTCTTTCTGGTCGAGCGTGTTACTGAACGAAATCCGGGTGAATAGTGGCTGCTCAGATGCTTGCGTTCACGGCCTCCGCTACACGGGACACGGCGTCTTCCGTAATCCCGTCGTACATCGGCAACGCAATCGCCCGCCGAAAGACATAATCCACGTTCGGACAATCGGGGTATCCGAGCATGGCGGCGCAATTGTCCATGATTTCCTCTTCCACTCCGGCGTCTATCCCTTTGAACAGTAGACGGCGGCGCACGGCGGCCGCATCACGCGGCAGGATGGCCACGAAAAAGTAGTGAGTGGTTTCGAGTCCGTCGGAAACCTGTTGGCAGCGAATATCGTCCCGCAACATCTGCCGGTATTGCGCGGCCCGCCGCCTCCGCCATTGGAGCCGTTCTTCCAAGGTTTCCAACTCGCGCAAACCCAGACGAGCCCGAACGGACGAATATCTCTCATGGCTCCGGTGCGCTTCTTGGGAACGCCGGTACAGTCGGTTCATGGCGTCCCGCCACGACGGAGTTGACAACAGATACAACAACGGGAACGCAAGCCGGCTGCGAAACAGGAACTGTTCGAATTGCGTGGCGCGTATTTTTCGGAACAGCGCCGCATGCGACAAGGGTTCGACGTCGTTCGCAGCCCGCGCACGATCCAGAAGCATCGGATCACGACCAACCAGCATGCCGCCGCCGAAAGTATTCACCGGTTTCGTCATCTCGAAACTGAACAGGGCGGCCTCCCCGAACGTACCCACAGGCCTGCCGGCAACGGACGATCCCAGCGCGTGGGCGCAATCCTCCACGACTCCGATGCCCCGCGACGCGGCCATGTCCGTAATTTCGGCAATGCGGCAGGGCACACCAAACACATGGAGCGCCAAGATAGCGCGCGTTCGGGAAGTGATGCGCACCGAGATGGATTCCGGTGTGGCGTTCAGCGTCACCGGATCGATGTCTGCGGGGATCAACCGGATACCCAGCGCCTGGATCGGATGCAGAATCTCGCCAAATGTGTAGGCAGGCACGATCATTTCGTCTCCGCGCCGCAAGCCCATATGCTCGACTATCAGCATAAGGGCGCGGCGGCCCGAATGGAGGGCGGCGGCATCCGGCATGCCCACATATTCCGCGAAACGCCGCTCCCATTCCCGAACCTCCGATTTGTCGGACGTCAACGGCGTTTGCATCCAATCGCGGATGTCGCGAAGCAAGCAAGAATCGAGATTGACCCAACGTCGCGGGATCATGACCGTGGCTTTCCGTAGTAGAACGTGAATGATCGCAACGTGCGCCATAAACCATCCCACAGGGAATGATCGCCCAACCGCAGGCTCATCTCGGCGAACAAGGCATCCCAACACCGGCAATCGCAGGCATCCACCCGGTGGCGCAACACGTCGAATTCCTCGCTTCGCCACCATGCGTCAAGCGGACGCTTCCGCACGGACAATGACGTGGCGATATCCGGGCAAGGGCTGATATAGCCGTAGGGGTCCATCGCGCAGGCAGAGTAACCGGCAAAACACATCGTCAGACGACGATTCCACAGTGAGTCGGGAATCTGATTGATGAAATACGGGGATGTCGCCAGTAATCGCGTCTTTCGGACGGCTGCGGACAACGCGCGCATCTCCGCCCGAAGTTCGGGCAATTGCGACTCCTGAAACAACAGTTCGCCAAAATCCCCCTTTTCTTTGTGCTGATGCAACAGGTTCACATGGACGGGAGCGAACTTGATCTGGTGGACACCCAGTGATTCGGCAAAGGGGATCATGGATGCCACTCCTCGGAAATTAAGCGCCGTAATCGTGCAGTTGACGCCCAGATGTATCCGGGGCGCCAAGCGGCGAAAGCGGCTCAGCGCCTCGATGGCCTGGATATACGATCCCGCGCCCCGGATACGATCATTGACAGCCGGCTCCGGACTTTCCAGCGAAACGGAGATGCTCTGCGTGCCGCATTCCTGAAGCCGTTCGGCGGTTTCGTCCGTCACGAGGCCGCCATTCGTGCAGAGATGGGTGGCGATGCCATGTTCTCGGGCCGAGGCTATCAGATCGAAAAGCATGGCGCCCCGCGTCAGTGCCTCACCGCCCGAAACCAGCATCAGGCGGGTTCCAAGGCGGCGGGCCGATCGAAAAACCGCAACATATTCCTCCAGAGACAGTTCCGGTTCGCTCAAAGGAGATGGAATCCGGCTCACCCCGCACATCGAACAGCGCCTGTTGCACTGCCATGTGACAAACAAAAGTAGTACCGGAAGAAAATGAGGACGTCTGTGCAGCCGGCGCGCCCAAAAAACATCTGCCGCATGGATGATATTGCCCAGCAGCAGCCCGATTGACGATCCGTAAGTCATGCGACGATTCTACCCCGAAAACACACTTCGCCACCACCCTTGTTCAGGGCGAATGCATCCAACGTGCTTAGCGCCAAAACCCAGTTTCTCTTCGTGATCGTACTCGTCATCGTGCGCCTTATCGTGCGCATTATCGCGCGCATGATTTCGATCGTAATTCCACCGAATCGAACGAAACAAAATCAAACGGGAGTTTCCAATAACTCTTTACCGTCAGTCCTTGTTTCGATTACGATTACACGCACGAGCACAAAACCGCCCGTCGGAATGGAAGAACCTTGCAATTTCTCGCCGGTATGGCGGACGAGGCCCGCGGCCGTCTTATCGGGTGTTCCAGCCCGAAGCCGTAACGGTGGCCTTGGCCGGATCGAATCCTTCCGGAGGAGCAAAACGGACCTTCAGCGTGCGCGAGGCGCGGGGCAGCAACGTGATGTAGTTGTCTTCCCAGTAAGCCGGCGCTATTTCTGGAGCGTTCCCATCGGCCCGGATGGCAAGGCGCATCAGGAAAGCCGGCGCATCGCCCGTGTTTTCGATCGTCACTTCGGCGGTTTCTTCGGGATGAGTTCCGGCGCATCGCAACGTTGTTCTTACCATCACCGGCCTAAGTCCGTTGAGCGCCTTGTAATCGGCCACGCTTTTCGCGCGCAGGAAGGGCGTGTCGAGCGGCCCAGGCACGTCGCGCGTCGTCGAAAGCCAATAGAAATTGTCCGAGACCGGCGCGCCGTCGGACGCGTTCAACGCGAGACGCACAAAATAGGCCGGCGGAACGTTTGCGGGCACATCGAGGACAAACGCCTGCGTCTTGCCGTCGGGGCCGACCTCGACCTCCGCAGATTGACGTCCGAGTTCCCTGCCGTCCAAGTCATAAACGACGGCCGCCGCGGCAAGATCCTTCACGGCCTCGCCGCGCGTGTTCACGACCCAGACGGATGCGTCGTCGTAGGAATACTGGATATGCAGCGGTTCGCAGGCCTTCTTTGCCCCGTAGTATCCCGCCGTGGCGAGCAGATACCAGTCCACATAGTGCCACGTCATCATGGCGGGCCATGCGGCATCGTACTTCCATGTCGTAATGCCGGTCGCGGAATACTTGTTGCGCGCGTATGCTTCGAACATGGCCCGTGCGCACTCGTAATTGAGCGCTTCGGCCTTGCGGACGAATGCCTCGATGCCGTCCGGCTCGCCATAGCGGTCATTCACGGCCTTGACCACGGGCCCGAAATAGGTGCCGCCCTGCGTGACGGTGTGCAGCGAGGCGGCTTTCGTCCACAACGGCCACAAAGCGTCGCCGGGCAACATGCGGCGGATGCTTTCCATCGGTGCGACAATGCCCCCGACGCCGCCGGACTGTGCGAACCCCCACGCGCCGGTTTCCTTGCTCAGGTAATATTGGGCGGGCGAGGCGTAGGTCCAGAGCAGCAGGCTGCCGGTCCGCGTGCCGCCGGTCTCGAATCGCTCGTCCACGTCGAACGCACCGGAATGCGGCTGATAGGTCCGGTCCGGCGTGAGCCGTTGAATCAGGCCGCGATAGGCCTCGTCGAGCGTTTTCGTGGGAAAGGTCTCGTCGTGGCCGAGAAAATGGACGAGGCTCGGATGGTTGCGGATCCGCAGGAGCGTGTCTTCAATGCAAGCAACGGCCAGCGGTTCGTCGGGAATACTGCGCCCGAACAATTGTTGCGTGACCATAATCCCGTACTCGTCGCAAAGATCGTAAAAATCCTTCGTTTCGCGAATCGAGAACCCCTCGGATCGCAGCATGTTGAGATGACCCTCGCGGGCATACCGCACCAGCGCTTCATAACGTCCGCGCGGGAGACGCAGGAGCATGTCGGCCGTCATCCATGCTCCGCCGCGAATCAGCACGTTGCGTCCGTTCACGCGATAGCCGCGCCAACCCTCCTCGTTGATATAGGTCGTCGCCTCGCGGATGCCGAAACGCGTTTCGACGGCATCGGATTCCCGGCCACCAACCGAAACGGACCAATGCGCCGTGTACAATTCCTGCGGGCCGAGGTCGTTCGGCCACCACACGCGCGGTTTTTCGAGACGAAGCGCCGCAAACTGTTCCGGCGCGAACACGATTTCACGCGATTCACCCGCGGTCAACTCGACCGTCTGTTCGATCGCGATGGATTCAACGGCGGCCCGGACAACCGCCTTTACCGGCGCTTGGGCCAGGTTTACCGCACGAACCGACAGGGTCAGATCCGCTTTCGCAAGCGACGGGACTTCCAGTTTGCTTGCCGTATATGGGTCGCGTAGCGCGACCGGGCCTGTTGCCGTAATATACACATCTTGCCAAATACCAGTGTTCAAGTCCGGCGGCTGCGGATTGTGATCGTCCCAACCGGTCGTCGCTTCGATTTGCTTCGTGCGATACGCCTTCTTGGGAACATGCCCCGGCCCCGTGACTTCGAGCGCCAGGACGTTCTTCGCGCCGGCGCGCAAGCCGTCCGTCACGTCGAACGCGAACCGGCGGAACATGCCGACAGTGGATTGGTCGTCCGCGATGCGTTTGCCGTTGAGCCAGACGTTCGCACGATAATTGATCCCGTCCACATGCAGCGTGAGCCGCTTGCCGGTCCACGACGCCGGAACCTCGAACGACGTCCGGTACCACCACGACGGATAGAATGGGCTGTCTTCGTCCATCACGAGCCACAATCCCGGTTTGTAACCAGGAATCTTCGTGATGTTGTCGCCGATATACGGATCGGGATACGTGCCGTCCGCCACGAGCGCGGCCAGTAGCGTCGCCGGTACGGACGTCGCATGCCATCCTTCCACGGAAAAAGCCTCGCCCGAAATCGCTTCGCCCGAAGCCGTTACCAAAGCCGAGGATTGGAGCGCCCAACCTTCGCGCAGGACCAGCACGTCGTCCGCCATGGCAGTGCGCGTCGAAAGGACCGCCGAGAATGCCAGTATTGCCGCAAGCACATGTTTCATTTGTCCGGTTTTCCTAGGTTGTGTATTTTGTTTTTTTGAGAAAATGCGCACACAAATGGTTTCCTGCATCCGCATCCGCCGTATTCAATGGTATATTCGCGTACCGCAGAGAGCAAAAATTAGACCGGTTCAAGTAGAATCGGTGTCAAGGCGCAGACAGTATGCACAAACTTCGCGTGGCTTTTGTAATAGACCGCTTGGGCGTGGTGGACGTGCTGTCCATTCCGCAGGTGGCGGGCTGGGTGTTCGAACGCGGGCACGACGCAATGCTGGTCGAGTATGGACGGCGGCCGGATCAGGCGATTCGTGAATTGGAGGCATTCGCGCCGGACATCGTCGCCTATTCGGTCTGCTCGAATGAAATAGACCGCTATTTGGCCATCAACCGCGAATTGAAGCGGCGGCTGCGGTTCTTTACGTTGTTTGGCGGCGCCCATCCGACCTATATCCCTTCGCTTGTCGAAGAAGAGGGCGTTGACGCGATCTGCCGGGGCGAAGCGGACCTTGCCTTTCCTCTTTTCCTCGACCGCTTCGGCGCGGATGCGATGTATGACGTGCCGAATTTCGCGTTCCGCATGCCGGACGGCGCGATTCGCGAGAATCCGCTCGCGGACTTGGCGCCGGATCTCGACGCGTTCCCGTTTCCGGCCCGCGAACTGGTGTTTGATAAAAGCCCGTTCATGGCGCGCAGTCCGATCAAGGCGTTCATGGCGGGCCGCGGGTGCCCGTTCGGATGCGCGCATTGTTTCAACAGCGCCTACAACCGCCTGTATGTCGGCAAGGGCCGCATCATGCGCACCAAAAGCGTCGGATATCTAATAAGGGAAATCCGGAGCGTGCGCGAGCGGTATCCGCTGACCTTCGTGCGCTTTCACGACGATGTTTTCGGTTATGAGCAGGACTGGCTGGCGAAATTCGCGGACCGCTTTCCAAAGGAGGTTGGGCTGCCGTTCTCATGCTACATGCACCCGCGCATGGCGACGGACGACGCCGTCCGGCGGTTGAAACAGGCCGGTTGCCACGCGATCTGCATGGCGGTTGAATGCGGCAATGAACGTATCCGAAACGAGGTGCTCAACCGCGCCGTGTCGAATGAGGAAATTGTCGAGGCCGCGCGCCGCTTCAGGGAAGCCGGTCTGCGCCTGTTCACGTTCAACATGGTCGGAATTCCCGGCGAGACCGATGAGGACATTCTCGACACAATTCGCCTGAACCGCCGGATTGGCGCGGATTTCGCCGACGTGTCGGTGTTCCAGCCCTATCCCGGCACGCAGGCGCACGCCTACTGCCGCGAACATGGCCTGCTTGCCTCGGAAAACGGCGGCTTCGACAACATCTATTCGCGTTCCTATCTGAATCTCGACCCGGCGTTCAAACACCGCATTTTCGTGTGGCACAAGTGGTTCATGACGATCGTCGCGCGTCCCGGCCTGGAAAAATGGGTGCGCCGCATGCCCGAATGGCGGTGGCTCGACGAATGCCTGCATTTTTATTACCGATTCCAGTATGGCTATTTGCTCCACAAGCGCATCTACGCATCGTGCGTCCCGTTGCGTGTGCAACTCCTCGGCGCACGGGAGGTCCTTCTGTCGCGAAACCGGATTTGACGTGGCGGGCGATTTGCGTTATACCGTCACTTTACACATTCGGCTTACGGGACCAGGAGGGTTACTGGCATGGCGAGAGCCAAAGTGATAGGCATCATCCCGGCGCGATATGGTTCGACGCGCTTGCCCGGCAAGGCGTTGCGGCTTATCGCCGGAAAGCCGATGATCCAGCGCGTGCTCGAATGCTGCCGGGGCGCGTGCGTGCTGGACGCGGTTTACGTGGCCACCGACGACGAACGGATCGCGGAGGCCGTCCGCGCCATCGGCGGCGAAGCCATCATGACATCGCCCGATCATCCCAGCGGCACGGATCGTCTTGCCGAGGCGGTCCAGCGACTCGAAGGCGACATCGTCGTGAATATCCAGGGCGATCAGCCCTTCGCCGATCCGCGCATGATCGAAGAAGCGGTGCTGCCGCTTTTGAACGATCCGAAGCTGCCCATGGCGACCGTGGTACATGCAATCGCCAACGAAGAAGACCTTCACAACCCCAGCGTAGTAAAGACGGTCGTGGACTTGACGGGGAATGCGCTGTATTTCTCGCGGTCGTTGATTCCTTATCCGCAGAAGGCCGTGGCGCATGCCGTATATGAGCACGTCGGCCTGTATGTCTACCGACGGGATTTCCTGCTGCGTCTCGCGAAACTGCCGCCCACGCCGCTTGAACAAATCGAGTCGCTCGAACAACTGCGCGTCCTCGAAAACGGATACCGCATCCGCGTGGTCGAGACAAAATGCACGGATCACACGTTTACCGGCTTCAGCGTGGATACGGAAGAAGACTTGCTGCGAGCCGAGGCCATGCTGCGCGAACGCGGGCTGGACTGACGATGGGCAACCGGCACAAGGGCGTTCTCGATTGCAAAGCAAGCAAAAACTTGCCGGGGAAGGAGTGTGCATGACCGTACATGAGGATTTGTTGAATGCGATAGCCGCGGAACTCGATCCCGTCATGCTGGAACGTGTCCGTTCGGTTGCGAAGACCATTGCGGACGTCAAGCAGCGCGGCGGGAGAGTTGTCGTCGTCACGGGGAGCGGCCCGAATGTGCATGAAGGCGTCACAACACTCCTCGCGGAGTTGATGCGGGTGGGTGTTGTTGACGGTGTCACGACGAGTTCGGCGGTGGTTTCGCACGAGATGGGCGGGACGCTCGACAAGGTCAAGCGATGTCCGGGCATACCGCTCGGATTGCCCCCGGCCATCCTCCCGAAAGGCGGCGAATTCGAGTTGACGCTCCTCGACGAGCAGGCGATGGCCGAAATCCGGTCGCATTTGCCGCTCGACGACGCCCTCATCGCGAAACTCGAACAGGCGGAAGGCAAGACGATCATCAAGGCGGCGGGCAACCTCGGCTATCCGATGGGGCTTTGGCTCGAATATTTGGCCCGGGAGATACTCTCGCTCGCGCGCGGCCATGGCAAAACCTTCGAGGAAATCGCCGGGCTTGGCGCGGACGAACGCACGATGATCGGCATCGGCGCGCGAAAAGGGATTCCTGTGCTGGTCACGATTCCGCAACTGATTGGCGGCGGGGCGGTCGGCCTGTGCATCGGCGACAGCATCAGCCTTATGGAACGCGCGACGCGCCTTGCGCGCATGCTCGACGGGGCGGACGTGATTATCGAGTCCGGCCTCGCGCTCACGCAGGAAATACACGACGGGCCCTTCGAAACCTACACCGGCCACGGCCTTTGGTCCACGTGGCAGGGCCATTACACGTACAGCCTCGCGGGAAAGACGCTCGTCCGCATAGACCTGGATTCGGCGCTGGAGCGCGTCTGTCAGGTCGAGCGCGAAGGCGGCGCGGTGCAGGCGGCCATCGCGCAGGGTCTGCCGAAAACGAAACTGTTCAAGGTGCCGTTCCGGATGGAGATGTCCGGCTTTGCGCGGCATGAGGGCAGCATTCCGATCATCGGCGACCTCGGCGCGGTATGGCCGTTGCTGGCGTCGGACATCGCGCGGCGGCTCGGCGTGGAACTCGGTTTCCTCTCCTATCCGCAAGGCACGGACGCGGGCAAAATGATGCGCGAGGCGATCGTGCGCGACGTCCGCCCCATCAGCCGCAAGCGCATGATTGAGGCATTGCGCGGGACGCGCGCCTGACATGGGCGTTCATTGGCGGGCAATTGACAGCGTCATCATCGTGGCCTATTTCGCCGCGATGTCGGCGATGGGCTGGTATTTTGGACGCCGCGCGAAAAGCACCGAGCAATACTTCGTCGCGGGGCGATCCTATCCCGGCTGGATTCTCGGCGTATCGTTGTTCGGCGCGACCATCAGTTCGATCACGTTCGTGGCCTATCCCGCCGACGCCTTCAAGACGGCCTACCTGCGCTACCTGCTTTGCATCATGCTGCCCGTGGGCGTGCTCATCGCGTCGCGGCTCTTCGTTCCCTTTTTCCGGCGCGGCCACGTGACCTCCGTGTTCGAATACCTTGAAGGACGTTTCGGGCCGCGCACGCGAACCTACGGCGCGTCGGTTTTCATTCTCGCGCAGTGCATTCGCATCAGCCTCATCCAGTACCTCGTCGCGTTGCTCATGCACCGCATCACGGGCTGGAGCGTGCCGACGTGCATTCTCGCGGGGGGCGTCGTCACCGCGTATTACACCGTGGTGGGCGGCATCGAGGCCGTCATCTGGACCGACTTCCTTCAATCGGCGATTCTCACGATGGGAGGTCTGCTCATTCTTGGGACGATCGTCTGGAAACTTCCGGGCGGCATGGGCCAGATGTTTTCCACGGCATGGGCGGAAGGCAAGTTTTCGTTCAGCGAACTCGGCGCGGAGGGAAGCCTGACGCCGATCCCGTGGGGCTTATCGCTGTCTCACAAGACCGTCGTCATGCTGCTTATCGTGGGACTTTTCCAATGGCTGGCGGAATACAGCACGAACCAGGAAGTCATCCAGAAATACTGCGCATCCAAAACCGCCAAGGATGCGCGCCAAGCCATGTGGCTCTGCTGCCTGTTCAGCGTGCCGACGTGGGGCTATTTCATGCTCGTCGGAACGGGACTCTTCGTTTTCTACCGCGTCTTTCCCGACCCCGCCGCCGCCGACATGCTCCACGGCGCGCGCAAGGCCGAGGAAATCCTCCCTTATTTCATCACGACCCAATTGCCCGCCGGGCTTTCAGGCATCGTCGTCGCCGCTGTGCTCGCGGCCGCCATGTCGAGCATGTCGTCGGCCATGAACTCGATTTCCGCCGTTGCCATCACGGACGTGTACAAGCGCTGGTTCGCACGCGAACGCACGGAACGCCATTTTGTAATCGCCGCCAAATCCGTCACTTTCGCCAGTTCGCTTGTCATGATCGGCGGGGCCTACTGGCTCTTCCGATCCGAGAGCAAAACGTTGCAGGACCTCTCGGTGGAATTGCAGGCCATCGTTGGAGGCGGCCTGCTGGGCCTTTATATGCTGGGCTTTTTCACAACGCACGGCGACGGACGCGCCACGGGCGTTGGAATTCTCTTCGCCGTGATCTTCTCCGCGTTCATATCGCTGGCGGGACTCGGCTGGCTGCCTCAGGGCATGACGGATGCGCTCAACGCCCATTTCGATTCCTACTACACCGGAGTCGTCGGAAACGCCGTCATGTTCACCGTGGGATTCTTCCTGTCGCGTGTTTTGCCGCGGCGCGAACGCAACCTGCGGAACCTGACGGTCTGGACCCAGGACGCCACGCCGCTCGATTGAATTCTTGGCATCGCCGCCATCCCGTTCCTGCCCGTTGTCATCATCGCAATCGAAATCGTCCCAACAACACAATACGCGATTTTAAAAATGCCTTGAGTCAGTCGCCACCAGTAGAACAGGTGGCTTGAGGGAGGTCCCGTAAAGGGGCCAGTAGATTTGTGCTCTTGATCGTGCTCGTAATCGTAATCGAATCATCGAAAACTCTTGATGGAGCGCTGCTGTGATGGGCCAGTACTATCCTCACACTTTATTGTTGCTCCCAACGTATTCAACCGGCGCGGACAAGTCTTTCCGATCAACTGCAATTGCGATTACGAGCACGAGCCGCAATGCCCCAATCAAGGGTGTGCGGATTTTGAAACCTTGGCCCGCATTGAAAATGTCCACAATCCCTTCTACAATGAGCATCGGTTCCCTATTGAATCATTTGAGTTTGGATTGCATCACATTGATGGATTGGCGGTTCGATCACGGAAAAATGCACGGGTTCAATCGCGCGCGTTGAAGGCACAAATAGGCAGTTCGCCCTGTTCTGGCGCGCGGGGCGGGGCATTTTGCATGTGGAGGTGCAGGTATGTCGTTCAAGGGCTTGACGCTGGGGATCCCCGTTGAAATCATGGAGCATGAATACCGGGTTTCGGCGATACCCGAAACCGTGGCGAAGTTCATCGAGCAGGGCGCGCGCGTGCTGGTCGAAAGCCGGGCCGGCGAGGCCGCCCACCACTACGACGACACGTACCGGGAGGCCGGCGCGGAGATCGTGCCCGACAGCGACAGCGTGTTCGAACGGGCCGATGTGATTCTAAAGGTCAAGGAACCCCAGTTCGATGTTTCCAGGAACCGCCATGAGACGGCGCTGATGCGAAGGGGGCAAATCTTGGTCGCGTTTCTTCATCCGGCATCGCCGGCCAACCATCGCATGGTCCGCGATCTAGCCGAAAGGGGCGTCGTGAGTTTCACGCTGGACGGCGTGCCCCGGATCAGCCACGCGCAGGCCATGGATGCGCTGACTTCCATGAGCACGGTGGCCGGTTACAAAGGGGTCGTCATGGCGGCGGATCAGCTGGGTTGTCTCATGCCGTTGACCAACACCGCCGTGGGCATGCTGCCGCCCGCACAGGTGTTTGTCGTGGGAGCCGGTGTCGCCGGCTTGCAGGCCCTGGCCACGGCGAAGCGGCTGGGCGCCGTCAATTTCGCGGCGGACATCCGCCCGGAAGCCGTGGAACAGGCGAAAAGCCTTCGCGCGCAGATTGTCGAAACAGGCGTTCCCCCGGATATTTCCATCGGCGCGGGGGGATACGCCAAGGCCCTGCCTCACGAGTGGCTCTTGCGGGAGCAGGAAGCCATCCGGCAAACCGTGATCCGGTCGGATATCGTCATCTTGTCGGCCTTGGTGCCCGGACGCATCGCGCCGGTCCTTGTGACGGAAGAGATGGTCCGGGGCATGAAAAACGGGTCGGTGATAGTGGATATCGCCATTGACCAAGGCGGCAATTGCGCGCTTACGGAATCCGGCCGCACCGTCGTCAAGCACGGCGTGACCATCATCGGCGCCAAGAACATTCCCGGATATGTCCCGCAGAGCGCCTCGTGGCTCTTTTCACACAACCTGTACCATTTCCTGTCTTACCTGATTCGGGACGGCGTGGTGCGGACCGATCGCAACGATGAAATCATCGGGCCTACCCTAGTGACGCTGGACGGCGAAGTGGTGCATGCCGGAGCACTCGAAGCCATGGCGCAATGCGCCGGATAGAAAGGACCTTCCCGTGCGCTTGTTGCTTCTGCTCGTGGTGTTTGCCGTGTCAACGGCGGCCGGCTACCGCATTATCCGCCGGGTGCCGCCCCTGCTGCATACCCCGCTCATGTCCGGCATGAACGCCATTTCGGGCGTGACGGTCCTGGGATCGCTGGCCGCGACAGCGGCGGCGCTTTCAACGGGAAGCCGCCTGCTTGGCGCCGCGGCCATCGTGCTGGCCATGATCAACGTCGTGGGCGGTTTTGTCGTTACGGATCGCATGCTGGGCATGTTCCGTTCAAAGCACTGAGGGAAAACGGGGACCATGTATGTCTTGGCGCAAATAGTATTGGCCATCGCCCTTCTTTGGGGCATACGGCTGATGGGGAAAACGGAAACGGCGCGCCTCGGCAACCGGCTGGCGGCCGCGAGTCTGTTGACAGCGATCGTTCTGGTGTTGGGACGTTCCGGCACGTTGAACATGCCGATCATTCTCGTTTCCCTCGCGGTCGGAAGCGCCATCGGGCTGATTTTGGCCCTTCGTATCACCATGCTTCAAATTCCGCAAATGGTGGCGCTGCTGAACGGATTGGGCGGCGCCGCTTCCCTGCTGACGGCTTTACTGGCCGTAGCCGGCGGAAAAGGCACTGGCAGCCTGGTCGGTCCCGCGGCCGGCAGCATGGCCGTCGCCGTGGGCGGTGTGACATTGGGCGGAAGCCTCGTCGCCGCGGCCAAACTGCACCGCCTGTTGCCGCAACAGCCCGTATGCGCGCGGGCCAATCGCCTCATCGCGCCTGTTCTTCTCGTTTTATTGGGCCTGTCAGTGGGAATGGCGATTTTTCCCGCCGGATTCGGAACGATGCCGGGGCTTATGGCGGTTGCCGTTTGCGCCGTGGCGTTTGGCGTCTTTTTTGCCTTGCCCGTGGGCGGCGCGGACATGCCCATTACGATATCGCTTCTCAACGCCATGTCGGGCATCGCGGCGAGCGTCTGCGGATTGGTGGTGGATGACGCCCTGCTGGTGGCGGCGGGCGCCATTGTCGGCGCAACGGGATTGATCCTTACGCGGGTCATGTGCGCCGCGATGAACCGATCGCTTTTCCAGGTTCTCGTGGGGGCTTCCGCGACGCCGGCCACCGAACCCGTTGCCGGCATCGCGACCGATGAATCCGCTCCGCCCGCAGCCACCCCGGCTCCGGGCGCATGCGGCGCTTCGGCCGCCTTCGATCCGGTGGAATGCCTGCTGGAGGCGCGGCGCGTCGTCATTGTCCCGGGATACGGCATGGCGCTCGGCGAAGCGGAGGCCCTCGTGCGGGATTTGTATGAATTCCTCGAACGCCGGGGCGTGGACGTAAAATTCGCCATTCATCCCGTGGCGGGACGCATGCCGGGCCACATGACCGTGTTGCTGGCCGACGTGGATATCCCTTACGACAAGATGATCCAGCTGGATGCCATCAATCCCGAATTTGCGCAAACCGACGTGGCGATCGTCGTCGGAGCGTGCGACGTGGTCAATCCCGCGGCGATAACGGCAAAGGGGACGCCCATTTACGGAATGCCCATCCTGCACGTGCATGAGGCCCGGCGGGTCATCGTCTGCAACGCCGACACCCAACCCGGATATTCGGGTATAGAAAATCCCCTCTACGCGCGGGACAACGTGGCCCTTCTGTTGGGCAATGCCGCTTCGACCCTTGACAATCTATTGAAGGAATTGCAACTGCGGGGACATCAAACGTGACACGCAAGCACCTTCTTGAAAGCACCGAGTCCCCGGACTAGTCCCTGGAGCGTGGATCCTATTCCGGCCCAGACGGCAAGTGTTGTAGCGGAAGACGCAAGCGCCCGCCGGTCGGCCCGCGTTTATTCGCGGCGAAGGATAATCAACGCGCCAGCCAGTATGCAGGCCGCAGCCACCAAGCAGAGACCGATGATGCCCATGGCAGGCAGCTGGCCTTGGGGAACGACTTTCACAATCGCCGGCGGAGACGTATAGGAGGCTTTGCTTGCATCGGTCGCAATGCAGGTGTAGACACCTTCGTGTCCCGGAGTCAGGTGCTCGATGGTGAAGGCGGCCGACGTGGCGCCGGGATAGTCGCTGCCGTCTTTTTGCCACTGGTAGGAAACGGCGCCGACGGCGCCGACGACCCGCACGCTCAGCGTTAGGCTGTCACCGACGGAAAACCATCCGCCGCGCGGCGCCAACACAAAGGTCAGGGGCATGTCAATGCTCGTATAGCCGATATCGTATAGAGCGGCCCGGTCAATCAGGCCGTATTCGCGGACGGATTCGCCGGGAACGAGCGCGGGTTTCATGGCAACGCCGAGGGTCTTGTTCCAGAATCCCAGGCTTTTCTTGGAATTGAAAACCGCCGGGGTATACACGTCCGGCTTGCCCTCGTTGAACTCGATGGTCTTGGCGCCGGCAAAAAACACGCCGCCGGCGCTACCGGTCAGATTGGCGGCCACGCCCTGAAATTGCGGCGGCGAACCCAGCCACAGGCGGTTTCCCTGGCCCGTTTCCAGCAGACTGTCCCACACGCTGTACCCCATGACCGTCCCCAGTTTGCTGCTGCCGTCCGATTTCGACAGCGTCACAAGGCCCAGCCCCTGCGTCAGCACCTGAAGCAGCGCGGCCCGAAAATCGAGTTGGCCGGCGGAAGGGGAACCGGCGCCGGTGTGCCACGGCCAGCCGAAGTCCATCGTGATGAATATATCGTCCAGTTGCGTGCTCATGTCGTGGTTGTTCCAGATATGCTCGAACGCATAGCCGTTGGCAAAGCCCGACACCTGCGAAAAATATGCCCCGCCCTCGTAGTACGACGCGGTGCCGTCCACAAAGGATCGGTTGAATCGGACGTCGCAGCTTCGATCCGGAAGCCGCAGGATGCCGCTGATGTACGCGAGCACTTCGACCACGCAGGCCCGGCGCTGCGCGCCGAGATTGACATCGTCGAATCCTATCCCCGTGTGCTGTTCGACATCCGTGTAATAGACGTTGAACGTAACCCCCGCAGCCTTCGCGCCCGCCGTATCGCAAGGCGGCATCGCCGAGGCGGCGTACGGACCCGGATTGTCCGTGTCCACGCATATCGCGCCGTCCGATACCGGCAGAAAAACCGTTTCGGCCCATGCTCCCGGGACCAGCGCCAGCAATCCCACGAAGCCGGCCGCGATACCCAGACAGCGGCGGCGGCACGGACTTTTCATTGATAAGCCATTGTAAATAAACATGTTATCACTCCTTCCGGCCTTTAGGGGCCAAAATCCATGGAAAAAAACACACCCTTTATCGCCAAACCTCTCGACGAGATAAACCTTCCGGTTCTCTTTGGCTATGTTTTACCGTTTATACTGTAATCTGAAAGCGGCTGTTTCGTCAAGTTTGAGTTCCGGATTATTCACCAAACCGCAAGGCATACAGGTCGGCGTCCTTCATGACGAACGCCAGCCGGACGGATTTTCCGGCCAGTTCGGCCACATCCGCCTTCTCTTTCCATGCCACGGGGCGCGCAATCTCGTCGCCGACCAATTCGATGGCGTCGGTGCGGGCATATCCCGGAATCGGCGTGCCGTCCGGGTTCTGTATCTCGACCACGATTCCGCCCGCGGATGACGTGCCGTAATTGACGAAGAGCCGTTTCCCCGCGAATCGAAGCGGCTTTGTTCGGCATTCGCCGCCCGCGAAGGGCGCGTGAATCGAGGCGAACCCGTCCGTCCGGATCGTCATCCGCTGCAGGCAGGCCGTCGGCAAACCGTAATCGCGCTCGATATAGAAAGACATCTCCGCAGGACCCGTCGGCACGACGCCGTTCGCGGCATAGTTCGTGCGCGTCACCCAATGATTCAACCCGATGCCCGGCCGCACGAAACTTTCCATGAACGTCCGGTCGTACCGCAGACCGCCCCGGCTCGTCATCAGCACGGTATCGGAACAATCCGCCGTGCTGTCCGGCGTCGCCCCTATGGACGCCGCCTTCTCCGCCGGCACGACCCTCCGCCCCGGCATGAACCGCGCCGCCAGCGAGATGTAGACATGCGGCGCGCGGAAATAGGGGCTTGTCTGGTTTACGTACAGGTGTTCCATCGGCGCATCGCCGAAGGTCATCGGTTCCGGCGGCGTCCAATTCAGAAGATCCGGCGACGTCGTGCGGCTGATCGTGCGATAGCCCGAATAACCGCCCTCGACCCATGTCCGGAAATAGCAGACGTAGCCGTTTTCCGGCTCCGACCAGAACGCGACATTCTGCGAATCGAACGCGCCCTTTGTAATCACCGGTTCCTCGCGAAACTTGCGCCAGTGAAAACCGTCCGGCGACACGAACAGGCAGAGTCCGCTCTTCTCGATGCCGGCCAGCGCCTTGTACCGTTCATCGGCGGGCACGCCGGGCCGCGTGTCCAGAAACGGCGCGAAATTGTGCGAAAACGGCGCGGCCTTGGCCAGCACGATGTTGTTGTCCTTCGATCCGCCAAACTCGAAGAGTCCCAGCGACGGTTTGGTGAAATGAATCCCGTCCACGCTTTCCGCGTAGCATGTGAATTCGGCGTCCGTGCCGTCTCCCCCGTCGGCGCCCAGCCCGCGGTAATACAAGCGGTACGCCGGATCGTCCCAAATGATTGTGATATAGCCGCAATGACGCCCTTCCCATGGCCTGTCGAATTTCAACACGATCTCGCGGGCAACCGGTTGCGCCATTTGCAGCGACACCCCTTGCATGGTTTCGATGAGATAATGGTCCACGAACGGTTCGAGCCGTCCGCCGATGTCCAGCGCGTCCAAGTCCTGCGCCATCGCCGCGCCGCCCGCCAATGCCATCATAATCGCCAGATATCCCCGCATCGTTTCAGACTCCTCTTTGATGGGACGTTTCTGCCTTTAGACTACTCGCCTGCCGCTTACAAGACAAGAGAACCGTCGGCAGAAAACCGTGGACATGCCGCTGTGTCCTCTTGTTCCTTATGGTCCCTTGTCGGCTGCGGATCGGCCATTGTCCGGGCAAGCGTGCAGAAACGACACAAGGCGGTGTAGAATCGCGGTTGCCGTACATGCGCGAAGCGGCGCAATGGCCAGGGAACGATGGACGGATATGGATGAAGAAAAGACAGTCCCCGGCAAGGCCCCAAGGGGTATCGAGACGAAAAAGGGTTCCGTTATTGCCTCGGTGGTCTCCCGTATGCCGTCCCTCCGTTCCGGGCTGGGTGATTGCCTGGGCGGATTGGCTGCGATGCTGGTGGCATTGCCTTCGGCGATTGCGTTTGGACTGATTGTCTATGCCCCTCTGGGAAGCGAGCATGCGGGCAAGGCGGCCGTGGCCGGCGTGGCCGGAACGATAGCGCTGGGTCTGGTGGCGCCCGCGTTTGGCGGAACGTCGCGGCTGATTTCGGCGCCATGCGCGCCGGGGGCGGCGGTGTTGGCGGTGTTCGTGGGGGAACTCGTGCGAAACCGTTCGATTCAACCGGAAACCATTCCGCTGTATGTAGCGCTGGTGGCGCTTCTGGCCGGACTGCTTCAATTCGTCGCGGGAAGTCTTGGCGGCGGCAAATTCATCAAGTATATTCCGTATCCGGTGGTGGCGGGCTATCTCAACGGCCTCGGCATTTTGATCCTTGCCGGGCAACTTCCGAAATTCTTCGGATTGCCGAAAGACGTATCGTTGTTTTCCGGCCTCGTAGCGCCCGAATACTGGCAATGGCCGTGTATCGCCGTGGGAACCGCGACCGTTTTCGCGATGCTGCTTGCGCCCCGGATAACCAAGGCGATTCCTGCGGCCATTCTTGCGCTTGTCGCCGGCATTGCCTGTTACGCGCTGCTTGCCCGATCCATACCGGCGCTCGCCTCGCTGCAAGGCAACACCTTCGTGATTGGCCCCATCGCAATGACCGGCGCCGGATTCGTGAACGCCGCGGCGCACCAGTGGGCACAAATAGGACAAATTGGATTCGACGGGCTCGGCCTCGTGGTGGTGCCGGTGTTTACGCTGGCGATTCTTCTTTCGATCGACACTTTGAAGACGTGCGTGATCCTGGATGCGATGACCTATTCCCGCCACAATTCGAACCGCGAACTGGTCGGGCAGGGACTTGGCAACATGGCCTCGGCGCTGGCGTGCGGCATTCCGGGCGCGGGAACGCTGGGGCCGACGCTGGTCAATGTGAACAGCGGCGCCCAGACGAGCCTGTCGGGCTTGTTCGCGGGTCTGTCCGCGCTGGCGGTGTTGCTGTTGATAGGACAGCTCATCGCGTGGATTCCACTGGCCGCGCTGGCGGGAATCCTAATCGTGGTCGCTTATCGCATGCTCGACTGGAGCAGTTTTCGGCTGTTGAAACACCATTCGACCGTCTTCGATTTTTTTGTCATTCTGTCGGTGGTTGTTTCGGCGGTAAGCATGAGTCTTATCGCGGCGGCGGGTGTTGGAATCGCCATGGCCATATTACTTTTCCTCCGTGAACAGGTCCGGTTTCCGGTCGTGCGCCGGAAAGCGTTTGGCAATCAGATCTTTTCCAAGAAAAAACGGCGCCCGACGGATTTGCGCGTCCTGGAATCGGAGGGGATGAAGTCCGTCGTGTTCGAATTGCAGGGGCAGTTGTTCTTCGGCACCGCAGATCAACTGTTCTCGGAAATGGAGCCGCACCTGTCGAAGTCCAAATACATCCTGCTCGATATGCGCCGGGTGCGCTCGGTGGATTTCACCGCCGCGAACATGCTCCGGCAGATTCATGCGCGCATCCGGGCCGGCGGCGGACGCCTGCTCTTTTCTTCCGTTCCGCAGACGCTTCCGACCGGCCAGAACGTCAAGGATTACCTGGGCTATTTGGGACTGGCCGAGTCGCTGGAAGACGTGATGTTCTTTCCCGAACTCGACGACGCGCTCGAATGGATGGAAGACGCGGTTCTGTCAAATGCCCGCGCCGGCACGCTGTTTGGAATGGGCGAAATCCTCGATATGTCCGGCATCGAATTTTTTGCGGGACTTTCCGCCGAGGCCATGGCGGATCTCCGCGCGTGTGTGACCGAGCGGACCCACGAACCGGGCGATCACATATTCAGTCGCGGCGACCGGGGCGACGAGATTCTCTTCATCCGCCAAGGGACCGTGAAAATACTTCTTCCGCTTCCGGACGGCATGACCCATCATCTCGCCACGTTCGGCGCGGGTGATTTCTTCGGCGACATGTCGTTCCTTGATCGTTGCGAACGTTCCGCCAACGCAATCGCGGTAAATCGCGTTTCGCTGTACGTTCTGTCCCGGCAGGTTTTCGACGAAGTTTCGCTGCACCATCCCGTAACGACACGAAAATTCTTTGAGCGTCTTTCGCACGCCATCTCGATGCGATTGCGCCAGACCAACGCGGAACTCATGGCGCTGGAACAAAGTTGATCGCGTGTCCGGGGAAATCCCGCCCCGTTATTTGCCGGGCGTGAGAAAAAAGGCGCGCAACGACACGGCGAGCAATAACGCCGCGCAGCCCAGCACGGCGATATGGGCGCCCCAGAGTTTGATGAAACCGGGCGAGGGCGGAAGCGATTCCGCTGGAGCATCTTTCACGACGGCGACAGCCGGAACGGGTTCGGCCACAGGAGCTGGTTCCTGATCAAATCCGGCCATGGCACGGGCGCGCTCGGCCCATTCGACTTCGGACTTGGGGATGCGTTGTCCGGCAATTTCAACAAATCCCACCTGTTCCCAACCCGCCCGAATGCGGTTTTCGCGATCCGCGGAACGTTCCCGACGCTCGACAACCACATCGGATTCGCGCCCCTGCCAGTAACGCGGCTGCGAGAGCCAAGGCTCATCGAATTCGACGCGGCACCAGTCCCGCCCTTCCTGCGTTTGCCGGTCCTCCCAAAAAACGGCCGCGGTCGTCCCGTCCGGAAACGATACAATCGTCGTGGGACGGTCGGTAGCCGCATGGTTTGCGGCAAACGCAAGCAGGACAATCATGGAACCATAAACCATGGCCCCAGTATAAGTAGGAAAAGGGCTGCTTGACAAGTGTTCCGTATCTGGCCGATCATGACTCATTGAAACTCGTAAAGCAGGGAGAACCGTCCGATGAAAAAAATTTCCGCATTTGCGTTGTGTGTATTGACAGCCGCATGCGCCACCACCCGGGACGGCGGTGGAAAGCCGCCCAAAACGGCCGAATCCGACAACAGGCCGCTTGCCGAGACCATCAAGGAGCCGGTCGTAATGAAAGATCCAAGGCCGCTTGTGACCATCATGCAGGACATCGGAACGCTCGGCGACACGGTGGTGCATTTTGGCGAAACGGTCGGGGGCGGTTTCGTAGTCATGAAAGGCATTGAAAACCGGCCTGTCCCGCCGATGAATTACCAAAAAACGGATTACAAGAAAGCGGTTACGGAAATCGCCGCCGCCACCCAGTGCAATGTGGCGGAATATCCCCATTATCTTTTTCTGTATCCGCAGGGTTACGAGAGCCTTCTGGGCCTGTCGCTGTCGGGACGCCTCGATCCCGCCGTGGCGGCCAAAACCGCGGCCATGACGTTTGGAGCCGATACGCCCTTATATAAAGCGCTTACCCTGCTCAGCGCCTCGATGGGCACGGCGATACTGGCCGACAATGTGCTTTCCGAAGCGCGCACCGGCGCCGTGACGCTTGCGGAACTTCCCCTCGGCGAGGCGCTGGAAGCCCTGCTCAAATCGGCGCGCATATCGCCGGACGCATTCCAGGTGGAAAGCACCCCGGAATACCTCTTCCTCTACGCGGGACCTCCTGCGCCCCCCCGCGGCACGCTGATTGGCGAAGAGACCTTGACGGAGGAGGATCGGGCGTATTTGGACACCGTCATCGAACTGTATTTGCCGGAGCGGCCGGCCGACACCAAACAGTATGCGATCCCATCGGGCGCGGCCACGCTGGGGCGTGTCCTCGATTCGCTTTCAGAGCAACTCAATCGGACGGTGATTGCCGCGCCGGGCATGGAGGATTTTCCCATAAACCCGTGCGCTTTGGTCAATGTGCGGATTCGGACCGCGCTGGATTTGCTTATCCGCCAATGGCCGCTGCCGGATTTCGGTTATGCGATCGAAGGCGGGCAAATCATCATTCGCCGCAACAAGGAGTAACAAGGCGGGAAAACAAGACGGCGCCCAAACGCCGCGCGGCCCGGGTTTTCCGGGCCGCGAACGGTGTAACAGGTTTTTTTGCCTGTTAGAGCGAAACATTGAGGGTTGTGGAGGCGCGCTCGCTGATGGTGGCGGTGCGGGTGTACTTTGCGCCGGTCGAAAGTGTGATCGTCACATCGTACGTGCCGCCGAAACCGCTCAATGTGGTTGTGCCGCTCGTATTGGTCGTTCCGCTGGCCGTGGTCGTCCAGCCTTTGATGAGGCTCTGGATGCGGGTGTAGGCGGCCTTCTTGCGTCCGCCGGCATCAATCAGCCCACCGGCCAGCACCGAACTGTTCGCATCGCTCATGTCCCACCAGGTAATGGACTGCATGTTCGCGGTGGCGAAGGCCTGCGTAAAGATGCGCTCGGCATAGTCCGCCTGCGTCGCCTCGGTCCACGATTCCCGCCAATAACCGTTGTTCCAATCGGGGGCCTTGTACGATGGGACCGAGAACTCGGTGATGTGGATGGGTTTGCCAAACTGCCCGTAGCGGGCGGTCATGTCCACGAACCAGGACGGCGTCATCGCGGGGCCTTCCTGATAGTTGAAGTCCGCGTTGAGTTTGTGGCCGGGGTAAAACTGGATGCCAACCGTGTCGAGGCCGTTCAAGCCCTTGGCGGCGGCGAATTGTTTGAGACACTCGGTGTAGGTCAACGGGAAATTGTCGTAGGGCCGGTTGTCAAGCGTGTAGAAGGCGTATTTAGCGCCGAAACTGTTTTCATGCGGGCTGTTGACCAGCGACACCAGACCGCTGACAGCCTTGAGGTTGCCCGCGGCGGACGCAAGCAGGTCGTTCATTTGCTCGCGCGAAAAATTCAGGGCGTTCGTCGCGGGAACTTCGTTCATGGCTTCCCAGAGCGTGATTTTTGTCTTGAAGGCATTGACGAGGTTTTGCTGGTACAGCAACGCCTGCGCCTGGACGTCCGCCGCCGGCATCGTGTATGTGCGCGACGGCAGGATGCCGTAGCCCTGCATCCACACGATTCCATGCGCCTTGACGTCGAATCCCATGTTTTTCGCGGCGGTGATGCCGTAATACGAATCAATGATGGCCGGATCCAGCAGGACATTCGGGCTCGATTCCATCCACGACCAGCCGAACAGCATCGTGGCCATTTCAAAACCGGCATCGCGCGCGGCCTGGTACATCGAGGCGTTGAACTGGCCGCCGATGTACGAACCAAACTTGAACGAATGCGCGCGCTGCGTAATGACCACCTTGGCCTTCGACTGGGCCTTGCCCGACTTCTTCACGACAACGGTCAGGTTGCCTTTGCGGACGGCGGGAATGTTCGCCTTGGCGGCGGCGAATTCGAGGTCGTCGCGCAAGGCCAGCGCCTGCGACAACACGCTATCGGCGGCGGCGGCGCGCGCCACCGGATTTGTATTGGCCTTGGCGGCGGCCAATGCCGAAACCAGGTTCGCGATGCTCGTCGAAGCACTCGAAGCGAAACTCGGCTGGCGGCGGACCAAATCCGCGACGGCGGTCGAGGCCAATTCGACATTCAGGTCAAGCACCATGGATTCTCCCGGAGCGCTCAACTGATAGCCCGCACCCGCGTTGTCGGCCTTGAGTAACAACTTGCCGTAGCCGGGCACTTGCCAAAACAGCACGTTGACGGCGAACGTCTTGCCCGGTTCGACGACCAAGGCAGGCAGACCAAGGTCGCGCGGCGAACCCTGGGCACGCGCGGCATCGTCGTACACCGGCCAGCATGCGGCCTCGCGCAATTCGTCATCGGTGTTGGTCGCGTACACGAATTGCCCGCCGATCGTGCCGTTGGCGACGTAGTTTACCCACCGCATGAGGTTGCCGTTGGCGTCGTATCCCTTCAACACAAGGCAGCCCGAGGCGGGAATACGGACATTCGCGTTCTGCTCGCCGCGAACGAGGTATGTACGCGGAGCGTTCGCGTAAACGCCGATCCCTTGCGCATTCACCGGTGCATTCGGCTGGACGAAGAGCAGGCCGTTTGAAGTGTTGGCGTTGATGGCGAAGGCGCCTTGCGCATTCGAAACCGCCGCACCAAGATATTGATAGTTGGCATCCAACAACCCGACGTAGGCGTATGGAACCGGCGTGCCGTTGTTGTCCGCAACCGTGCCGCTGATGGCGCCCGCGACCGGGGCCGCACACGCCATTATAATGAAGGCCATTCCGCTCATCCGTTGGATTGTCGTATTCATAGGCCGTCTCCTCAGTGTTCGTTGTTACCGCTCAACTGTTCCGGACAGACAGAGCAACTGATGCGCCAAAAATAAAAACAGGCCTCCAAGTGACGATAACGCTCTGTTTATCAACGGGTTGCGCACCTTTAGAAAACCCGGCGTCCCGTATCACCGTCGTTGCCGGACATCGCCCCCATTGGCAATCTGACAATTCTCCGGCGTTTTCGGCACTCGAAGCGATGAGAAGACTTGGCCGTATGGGAAAGTTGTTGTTTTTTGATCCGCGGAATGAACCTTTTATAATCGCAGCGAGAGGATCGTCCCATGATTTGGTTGCAGGGAACCGTAATCCTATTGACCGGGCTGTCCGTGGCCGGCGGCGCGGAACCGCCGAAACCGGCGCTGACAATCGGCGAAGGCGGGGTTGTTCTCCGGGACGGCAAACCGTATCGCGGGATCGGAATCAATTTTTTCAGCGCGTTCAGCCGGTTCATGCTCGACGAGACCGATCGCAGTTATCGGGAGGGTTTCGCGGAACTGGCCCGGCGGAAGATTCCGTTTATTCGCTTCATGTGCGGTGGATTCTGGCCGAAGGACTGGCGTCTGTATCGGGAAAATCCCAACGAATATTTCCGGCGGCTGGACCTGTTTGTCCAAGATGCGGAACAGGCGGGAATCGGCCTGATACCGAGTTTGTGTTGGTATAGTCCTTGTATACCGGACATCGTGGGCGAACCGCGCAGCGCATGGGGCAATCCGGAGAGCAAAACGATTGCGTTCATGCGCGCGTATGTCGGGCAGGTGATTTCCCGCTATGTGCGTTCCCCGGCCATTTGGGCATGGGAACTGGGCAACGAATACAGCCTCGACGCCGACCTGCCCAATGCGGCGGACCACCGCCCGTGGGTCCATGTGGAATTGGGCACGCCGCCGGAGCGAAGCGCGGCGGACGATCTGACGCACGACATGGTCGCGACGGCATGCCGTGAATTCGCCGCCGCCGTACGGAAGAGCGATGGTTTCCGGCCGGTTACAAGCGGGCATAGCCTGCCGCGTCCAGCCGCGGAGCATTTGCGAAACCGCCGATCATGGGAACCGGATTCCGCGGAGCAATTCCGAAAGAACCTGATTGATATAAACCCGGATCCCATCAATCTAATCTCGGTCCATATCTATCCCTTCGACAAGGAAAAACGGTTTGGACACGAAAATGCGTCGTATGCGGACATCCTGCGCGAATGCATGCGGGCGGCGTCATCGGCGGGCAAGGGTTTGTTTGTGGGGGAATTCGGCGCCGAGGACGATCCGAAGCATCCCGATCCCGACATGCCGCGCAAGGAGGTCGAAGCGATGATCGCCGCAATAGAGGCGACCGGCGTGCCGCTGGCGGCGATATGGAACTACGACCTGCCGGCTCAGGAGCAATCCATCAACATCACCCCCACGAACAAGCGCGCGTATCTGCTGGATTTGCTGAAAGAAGCCAACGATCGCCTGAGCCGTTCCGAAAACACCCCCCGGTAAAAGTGAGAACTACCCGCTATTGCACAACATCCGGCGATTCGGGGATGTCAACGGGCTGCATCACGCGTTGCCACCACGGCAGGACCACCGACTGCAAAAAAACTGCGAGCAACACGATATGGAACGAATCTATTTCGAAGCGGTCGCGGTTGGCCTCCGTAAGCCCAAACAAGATGCCCGACGCGGTGACATGGAAGATCGTGAACAGCATGAAGAGGAGCACGCCGCGTTCCGCGCCGCCGCCGCGTCTTGCGCGCCATGCGCCGTAAACAAAGAGGGCCGGCCATCCGATCAACAGGAACACGTACGGCACATGCTTCGAGGCGCCGAGCCACGGGAGGTATTGGGAGAGGGGAACATTGATTTTTCCATAAACGACGCGGTCGTACAACGCATTCAGCCAATCCAGGGACGGCACGCCGACATGGTTCGGCGAATAAAAGGCAAGCGCTGCCCATGCGGTGCTGCATAGAAAGGTCCGCGGGTAATGACGGATCGCATACATGGCGTCTTGCAGGTAGCATTTGGAAATGCGGATTTGGGAAAGATGGTTGTGGTTGACTTCCCCCGTTGACTTGTTTTTTTCGCGGAGCGCGGGGATATTTTCATAACCTTTTACTTCGCGGATTTCGGGCGGATAAAAATCTATCGCCCAGGACCGATCCACCAACGACACGGCCGAGATTTTGCCTTCTTCGGCTAGCCGGACACGTTCCTTCCACGGCAGGTTTCCAACGGTTTTGATCCACGGACCCTTGCCGAAAGACGACATGGTCGTGAACTGTCCGAACAGGACGTAATTTTTCAGGTAGAAGGAAAACAGGAGAAGGCCCGGCAGCAACGCCATGGCCAGATGCCGGCGGCGAAAGGGCCGCAGATGGATCAACAGGCCCGCGGCTATCGCAAGATAGTAGACAAGATGGTACATCGGCTGAATGCCGCCGAGCAGGAACAGCGCGGCAAAGAAACCCCAGCCCGCCCATGCGCGTTTTTCCGACAGGAAGACATGCAGCAGCAGCGCCGCCGCCACGAGCAGCGCCGCGCAGTGCAGCGTATACAGGAGCAGGTGTTCGTACAACACGAAGGACGGACTGCATACGAACAGGAACGTAAGCACGAACGAGAGTTTCTTCGACACACCCAGCCGGACCATCAGCGCAAAAAGCATCAACGACAGCGCCAGACCCGTCGCGATGAATATCGCGTAGAATACCGGCGCATGGAAGCCGGAAAACAATTTCAGGACAATGCCGATGGCTAAGTTGTACAGCGGCGGCTGTATGTGCAGATGGAGGCAGGTTTCGAACAGGCGCGTGCGCAGCAGTTCCGGATCGGCGTAATGGGCAAAGGTTTCCAGCGGCGACACATCGAAACGAACGCCCATCGCAAACAGAAAAACGGTATACCCCACAAAACACAGCATCATATAGGCACGCAGGCGATCCATCGGCGCGTGCTCGAAAGGGTCGCCGTTGTCCGTTGGCGCTGACGTTCGATCTTGTTCGCTCATTTCGGACGCCCGTGCCGGCCATCTCGTGCGCCGGCGGTTCGACGGCGATGGGCATCGCTGTCCAAAACGATTGTAAACGCGACGACGCAAGGACGCAAGGACCCGCGATTTCAGGGAAAAATTTGGATGCGCCCCTAAAATGACCTATAGTGGAATTCAAACATGAAGTCGCGTTCGCGACCAAAGAGGGAGGATGGGATGAAACCGTTCAAGAAACGCATGCATAGCGGTCCAATCGCCTTTTTGTCCGACTGGGCTTCCCTGCTGGGAAAACCGCGGCGTCTGATGGCGGTATTGCGGGGAAAAACCCTTTCCGCGCCCTTCCGGGAACGCCTTATGCTCGCGGTGACGCAGGTGAACCAATGCCGCTATTGCGCTCATTTCCATACGAAAGCGGCGTTGGACGCGGGTGTGTCGAACGATGAAGTCCGGAAGTTACTGGCCGGAGAATTCGAGGGTTGTCCCGACGAGGAATTGCCCGCGATTATTTATGCGCATCACTGGGCCGAAACGGGACGCAACCCCGCTCCGGAAATGCGACGAAAATTGCAGGAGACGTATGGCGCGGAGAAAGCCGGGGCCATTGAACTGGCCCTGCAATTGATCTGCGCGTGCAATTACACCGGCAACGCCCTGGATTACGCACTGTACCGGTTGTCGTTTGGCGCCCTCGGCGGACAAGATCGCGTTTAGCAATCACTCCAAAGGCAGCGAAACCGGACGCCCCTCGCGGATGCTCCGGTAGCAGGCCTCGGCAATTTCAACATTGCGCAGGCCGTCCTCGCCGGAAATCGTGGCCGGATGCCGGCCCAGACAGGTCTCGGCAAACTCGCGCATCTCGCGATAGACGCCGTTTTCCCATTCGGGATGCACGTCGTCGTAGGCGACGACTTCCCGATCGGCGCCTTCGCGCTGGACATGGATCGTCTTTGCGACGCTGTCGTAATAGAGGGTTCCCTTTTCGCAGAACACCTCGCCGGTGTACCGTCCGAGATGGTCGCAGGCCGCCGTCGCCAGACTGCCCATGCCGCCGCCGGCAAAGGCGATATGGGCGAAGATCAGGTCTTCATAGTCGTTTTCCCCGTTGCAGAACCGGTCGCCCATGGCGCTGACGCAAACGGCCTCGCCGAGAATGCAACGCATGAAGTCAATTTCGTGCGCGTTGATTTCCATCAGGAGTCCGCCCGATGTTTCCCGTTTCAGACGCCACGGCCGGCCCCAGCCGCCCCAGCGGCCCATCGTTCGAATGATGCGAACGCCGAAGGGCGCGCCCAACGCGCCGGATCGAATTGTTTCAAGAACGTGGCGATACACGCCGATATATCGCAGGACTTGGCCGATCATGAGCGCTTTCCCGCTTCGCCCGGCGGCCGCAATCATGGCCCGGCATTCCCCCACGTTCAAGCCCATCGGTTTCTCGCAAAAAACATGCACGCCCGCCTCGAGCGATTCGATGGAAATGGCCGCGTGCAAATGCTGCGGAACCGCCACGACCATCCCGTCCGGTTTTTCATGCGCGATCAGGTCGTGGTAATCGTCGTAGGACGCGGGAGAACCGGCGCATATTTCGGTGGCTTTTTCCAGCGCCCGCGGATCGATATCGCACAACGCGGCCACTTCGATCTCCGGATTGCGGCACGCTTCGCGAAGCAAATCGCAACCCATTGTGCCCAACCCGACAAATCCCAAACGCGCCTTTTTTCCCATGCGCCGTACTCCTCGTTATCTTCTCCGCCCCGGAGAACGAACCATCCATTTCTGTTTTTTCCACAATGGAATTCGGACTTGTCCGATTCCATTTGTCCCCAATCCCCCAACCTGCGCCCATCGGCATGGATATTCGGGATTGGCGATCGAATTATACGCCCCGCGACTGGAAAACGTGAAATGACGATGGGGCATGGGAAAGGTGGTGCCGGGAGAGGGAGTCGAACCCTCACGAGGGGTAAACCTCGCCGGATTTTGAGTCCGGTGCGTCTGCCAATTTCGCCACCCCGGCGCACAAAAAAGTTTACCTGAAAAAAAGGGGAGAAAGCAAAAAGTTACGAATCCGATCCGCCGCGTCCGCCGCGATCAGAAGGGGGTTTCATCTTCAAACGAATCGTCTTCGGCCGCGGCGGCGGAAGGTTCGTCCACGTCCTTGGCGATGTTTTCGAAACGCTGGTAATCCTTGAGGAACAGCAAGTCGAATTTATCAGTGGGGCCGTTGCGGTGCTTGGCCACCTGGAGTTTGATCAGGTTTTCGGCTTGGGGGGTCTTTCCTTCAGGCGGACGGTAGAGGAACATGACCACGTCGGCGTCCTGTTCGATGGAACCGGATTCGCGCAGGTGGGACAGTTTCGGCGTGCCGGTATCGTCGCGCTCGGCTTCGCGGCTCAATTGCGACAGCGCGAGGATCGGCACTTTGAGTTCGCGGGCGAGTCCCTTGATCCCGCGGGAAATTTCACTGATTTCGACTTGGCGGTTTTCGGCGCGCCGGTCGCCGCTCATCAGTTGCATGTAGTCAATGATGACGAGGTGGCAGGGGTTTTGGCTCATGTGGCGCCGCGCCTTGGATCGAATTTCCAGCATCCGTATATTGGGCGTTTCGTCAATATAGATGGGCGCGTCGTTGAGTTCACCCGCGGCGCGGATCAATTTGGGCAGCTCGTCTTTGGCAAGGTAGCCGGTGCGCAGGCGGGCGGAGTTGATGTGTCCCTGCATGCACAGCAGGCGCTGGGTCAGTTGTTCCTTGGCCATTTCGAGGCTGAATATGAGCACGCCTTTGCGTTCGCGCACCGCGACATGCGCCGCAATATTCAACGCGAAGGCCGTTTTCCCGACCGAGGGGCGCGCGGCCAGCACAATCATGTCCGAGGGTTGGAGTCCGGACAGGCATTCGTCGAGTTTTTTCACGCCGGTCGGCAACCCGCGGATGCCGGTCTGTTGCTTGACGATGCGTTCAATTTCCTCGACGCTGTCGTTGATAAGGGCGCCGATTTTTTGAATGGGATTGGTCTGTCGCTTTTGGGCGATGCTGAAGATGGCGGCTTCCGCATCGTCGAGGAGTTCCGAAACCTTGCCGGAAAATTCGTAGGCTTGGCCCGCTATTGTGTTGCATTCGAGGATCAGCCGCCGTTGCAGGGCCAGCTCGAGGATAACGTTTGCATAATAGTCGGCATTGGCCGACGTGGGCGTGACACTGGTCAGTTCGCCGAGATAGGCGCCGCCGCCCACGGCGTCGAGGTGGCCGTCGTCGGACAGTTGCTGATAGACGGTGACCGGATCAACGGGCGCGTTTTTATTCATCAGGCTAACGGCGGCATTGTAGATGTGCTGGTGCGCCTCGACATAAAAGACGCTACCGTCATCCCGCAGGATTTCATTGATTGCTCCGGCGGCATCGGCATCGAGCAGCATGGCGCCCAGCACCGCGCGTTCGGCGTCCACATTCTGCGGCGGAACGCGTTCGAACACCGGCTGGGCATTGTGCCCGGCTTTCCTCGACGGCTTCTTGCGTGGGGTATCAGGCATCACCGACGTCCCCTCGTCCTGCGCTATTCGGCGGCGGTTTCCTCTTCGATCGCGGAGACCCAAACCTTTACGGTCGCTTCGATTCCGCTGGCGAGTTTGACCGGCACGCCAAAAATACCCAAGGACTTGATGGGTTCTTCGAGCGCGATAATCTTGCGATCCACGTCGAATCCCATTTCGCCGAGTTTTTCCGCGATGTGCGCCGCCGTGACGGATCCGAAAATCTTTTCTTCCTCGCCGGCCCTTGCCTTGATTTCTACTGTCACGCCTTCCAGTTTTTTCGCCATTTCCATCAGGATCGCGCGCCGTTTTTCCTCGCGCTTCCGGATGATGCGCAGTTCATGTTCGATCTGCTTCGCACTGGCCGAATTGGCGCCAACGGCCAGTTTGCGCGGCAGGAGATAATTGCGCGCAAAACCATCCGCCACATTCACCGTGGCGCCCATTTTGCCCACGTTGGGCACGTCTTGACTCAATATGACCTTCATCCGATACGCCTCCTTGCACGTCTGTTTTATCGTTGCTCTTCGTCCGTTTGGACTGTTGTAACCTTCATTCGTTGTCGTCTTCACTCTCTCTTCGTTCTTCCTCGCGGCGCTTTTTCACCGCAGCCAGCCTGTCGGCCAATTTCCGGAAATCCGCCCATGTGTCGAACAGACCGACAAAACACAGGACGGGATGCAACCCTTCCATGACCGCTAGGACCAAACCCGCGACTACCGCGAGATACATCAAACCCTGCGGGCGCAACACATCCAGCGCATAAACCAACACCGACGCGCCGTTGAACCAGTACACACCCGCAAGGGCAATCGCCGTGTTCCATCCAATCAGGTGCCACACCGGATCGGACCGGCGATAGGCCAAAAAACACACCAGCGCCACAACTATCACCAGCCATACCAGCCATTCCGACACGCGCATGGTCCGAAATGAACCGCGCACGCCCTCGATGCCAAACCGGCGTCGAAGCCAGCCGCCCAGGATCGAAACGCCAACGCAGGCTTCGACAAGAATCGGCCACAGGATCAGACCGGCGCCAATCTGCGCCCAGTGATCCTTGAGCCATCCAATATTCTGCGCGAGCAGTTCCGCGCTTTCCGGACTGTCGGGCTGGCTGCGCACATGGGCCAGCAAGGCATCGTAAACGTTTTGCGCCTGCGCCATCCATGCGTCCCATGCGTTCACAACAGAACCCAAGGCGACCAGATACGCAAAGCCGGCCACGGCCGCCACCGTCCAGCCATAGGTCCAGCGGCGGCCAATACCGACGCCGAGGGGAAAGCCCACCGCCGTGATCAATCCGCAGTGGACGCCCGCGCCCACAATCCCGGTGGCGGACCAGCCGCCCAATCCCGCGGCCAACACAAGCCCCGTGGCGAGCAACGGCCATCCCAGCGCCGCATACAGGGCCACCGGAATGGGAAACAGCAACGCTCCCACGAGACTGGCGTTTGCCGTGGCCACGCCGACGCCCCCCACAAAGAGAGCAACGGCTGTCAACAAATACCTTCGCATAGCCCGGTCCCGGGCGCAAGCGCCGGGATCAGTCCGCCGTGTACGGCAACAGCGCAATTTGGCGCGCGAGATTGATCGCGCGCGTCAACATGCGCTGATGCTTGGCCGTGGCGCCCGTAATCCGCCGCGGAATGATTTTCCCGCGCTCGGTAATATAATGTTTCAGCATCGCCACGTCCTTGTAGTCAATATATTCAACCCGATCGACCGTCAGCCGGCAAACCTTGTTGCGCGCAACGGCGCGTTTCTTTTTACGCTTCGCGCCGGCTTTTGATCTGGCTATCATTTTTGCCATCTTGCTTGCTGCTCCTTATTCATTGCATTCTTGGCATGGCGCCGACCGGCGCCTCGGCCAAGCCGTGCGTTTCCTGTCTCTCTCGCGGCGCTCCACGCACCGCCGGGGAAGTGTCAGAACGGAATATCGTCTTCGGGAATGGGCTCTTCGATTTCACGCGGTTCGGGACGGCTGGACGCCGCAGCGCCGCCGCCACCCCCGCGATCCTCCCAATCAAGTTGTTGCAGCCGCATGACCGTAATTTCGATCTTTGATCGCTTCTGGCCAGTGGTTTTATCGTCCCATGTGTCGGAGCGCAACCGGCCTTCCACAATTACGGGGCGGCCTTTCCGCAGGTGCTGGCCGTAATATTCGGCCGATTTTTCCCATGCGGTCAGGTCCACAAATAGCGTTTCCTCGCGTTTTTCTCCGTCTTTGCCCTTGAACGTCCGCGTAACGGCCAATCCCATTTTACACACGGCCGTTCCTGAAGGCGTATACTTGAGTTCCGGGTCACGAGTAAGCCGGCCCGCAAGGATCACACGATTGAGATCGGGCATCCGTAAATCCGACATCCGTACTCCCCTCCTCTTTGGTTATTCGTCTTCCATGTCATCGTCGTCGTCACGATAGCGGCGAGCCCGGCGGGGACGATCATTTTCGTCATCATCCTCGTCGTCGGACCGCGCGGCCGCGCTTGCGCTGTTGCGGATTTCGGCTTCCTTCCGCTCCTTTTGCAAGGCTTCCAAGCGCAGCGTTTTCTCGTCGAAATGCACCACCAGATAACGGATAATCGCATCGGTCAACCGGAAATGGTTTTCAAGCCGCGCCACAAGGCCCGGGGCGGACTCGAAACGGAGCAGCACATAATTGCCTTCCGTGCATTTCTGCACTTCATAGGCCAGCCTGCGTTTTCCCCAAATCTCGGAGCGCACGATAGCACCGCCATTGGCCGTAACAAGACTTTCCACCTCTTTGGCTATCGTCTGGATTTCATCGTCCGGCACGTCCGGCCGGGCAATGTAAAGCGCTTCGTATGTTTTCAACACATTCACCTCCTTCCCATAAATGGAAATAGGCGCTCCACACCCGCAAAAAAACGGGACATCCCGTGAAGTGCGCCAAGAAACGCCATGATACCAAATAACCGTTCCCCGCTCAAATCGGCGATGTGAACTGTTCACTCCCAGTGGCGTAGGATATCTTTCGGATTTGAGGAACGCGCGTATGGAAAGTTCGACAAAGTTTATTCTGGGCATCGTTGTGATTGTGCTGCTGGGCTTGCCGCTTGTCGGGCAGTTGGCCAAGAAACAACCCGCGGTCGCTCCCGTAGCCGCGCCGCCGCCACCCATGGAAACACCGTTGGCGCCGCCGCCGCAACCGTTCCAGCAACCCCTTGCACAACCGTCTCCCCCTCCACAGGAGCCGCAAGGCCCGCCGCCGCCCATGAGCCTTGCCAACACGGCATGGACCATCAATCACCCCCAATACGGCGCCATCACGATCGAATTGTATCCGGGTGGCCAAGCCCAAGCGACAGGCGGACAGATTCCGTTCCCCATTCAGGGCACATGGAAACAGCGGGGCAATTCGTTGACGGTCACGGCGATGGGCCAGACCATTAACGCGCAGGTGCAGGGCGATCAGGTCGTGGCCAACGGCATAGCCGCGCAGCGAATACGATAAGATCGGACGGATCCGTCCGATTTGCACTTGACCCGTGCGGTTACGGTACGGCGTAGATCCAACGTCCCGACAGCTCCGGCGTGACCGTAAACACCAGCGCGCCGTTTTCACGCTGGAACGGAATGACCGCTCCACGCGATCCCGGCTTCGGGCCTTCGGCGAACAGCGTTACCGATTCGGGCAGCGTCTCCGCCGGAATGCGCAACACGCCTTGGCCATGCGCCATCAGTTGCAGGATGGCGCCATCGGCGACCTTGCGGCTTTCGGGAACCGGCGCCCACGCCACCACGCCAAAGGGCGCATCCGCGAAGACGGTTTCGCGCCCGTCAATGGCAATCCGCGTGGAATGGCTGCCGGCAAACGCGACAAGCCGACCGGCATCATCAACACGGAATGCGACAGCCTGTTTGCCGTCATAGGTTACGCGGTGGCCGTTCACGGCCAGATCGTCGAGTTTCAACGCCTCGGATGGCGGCGGATTCTTGTCGAGATAGGCCTTGTCCTCATCCTGCTTGCGCGCAAAACCGCCGGGCCAATCTTCGACGATGTCGCGGAAATGCGGCGCAATCGCGGTGGCGCCGTTCGGAAAACGGCACGCGAGATACGGTGTCGTGCGCGACACGTATTCGGTATTGTCGTTCACGCCCCCGATGCGGCCCGTCGGCGGATACGCACCGAGAGCGTCGAGAACTTCGAACCAATTCCGCGTCTCGTAACCGAGACTCTGCGCCTGATCGTCCCGCGGACGATAGCCAAGCACCGTCGTCGAACCGCCACGGGCGGCGCGCCGGTGTGTTCCGACGACAAGGCCCTGAGTGCGCGCAACCGTTTCGGTTCCCTCGCGCGGAACAACCGGATAAATGCGATCCACAAGGAAATCCGTCAGGATCACCTGCGGTGCAACATGGGCCAGAACACCCTCGAATGCGATCAAGCGTCCGGGCGCACGGCGGCCCTCTTCAAGGTTGGGCGTGTAATCCACGCCGGTCAAGTCCTGCCAAGCAGGCAAGGCGGAGTCTCCTTCCGCGGTCAACACGGGCGGCGGTCCCGACCATACGAGGCGTCCGCCGCTTTCCACGAATGCCTTGACAAACTCAAGAAAGGCTTTCGACGGAAATGGTTCGAAGAGCGTGCAGAGCGTCGTGAATTTCCGGCCCGCCATTTCGAGTCCGCCGGGCACGACTTGGGCGCATTCCATAAGTTTTGCCTGGGTAACGTAATTCGCGTAGCCGTACTGCGTCATCCAACTGCCGAACCGTTCCTCGGCGGCCACGAGATCGAGCGGATACAGCATGAGCACTTCGACGTCGCGGTGCTGCATGTCCTCGACGATCCCGTACAGCGGCGTTCCCGCCGCGCCGTAGGCGTTGACCAGCGACATCCGCCGCTGGCTCAATTCATGCGGCATGCCCCAGTGCGCCGCATAAGAATACGGCACCTCGTTCAGGATGCCGGTTGAGCAACCGAGCGCAAGTGCGAAGTAGTCGCGGTCGAGCCAGCCGCCCTCGGCATGATCATTGCCATTGCCCGTCAAGAAATCGCCCCACTTGAAGTAGTCGTGACAGGCCGATGCAGCCTGATGCACCGTGCATGACCACACAAAGTTCGACGTGTACTCATACTGGTTCGGCGCGTGGCGATCCTGGCCCACGTTCCACCGGTCTATCGTGGGGCTTTCCGCCCACGTCGCATGGGCGCGCGATTCAAGCCGGTGGCCCATGCCCTGTTCCGCGTACCGCTTGGCGCCGGCAAACAGGTCCACGACGCCGTCCTGCAGCAGTTTGTAATAACGCGATCGAAACAGCGCCGTTTCGCGAATGCGTTCCGGAGTCGCGCCGAACACGTGCATGACCCCGTCCTTTGCGGACACATCGTACGCGGCGTCTTCCTGGCCATAACAGAAATAGATCATGTATTTCGCGAAATCCGCGTACTGCGCGCCGTACAACGCCGCGAACCGCTTGGCAAATCCCGGGCTGACATAGCGCAGGGCGAATTCGCCGTTGTCGTGATGGTTGAAATAGCCCCAATCCTGCTGGATGTGCATTTCGTCGGCATAAAGTCCGTTCAGTTTGACGCCCGCCGCGACGTATTTGTCAATCAGACCCTTGAGAAATGGCATGGCCTGCTCGCTGAAGTAATCCATTTCCGGCACGCGGTACTGCTGCACGACCAGCACGCGGTCGAGCGGGCCGATATCCGTCCGGCCTTCGCCATGCACGCGGACACGCCGCGCGATCTTGGTATCGAGGCTTTCCCAGACCTCGGTTTGGGCCACATCGCTGATTTCGACAATCCCCTTCGGATCGACAAATCGGCATGAGGCCCCATGAGCGCCCTGTTCTTTGAATGCGAACACGCGGACGCCGGCGTCTTCGATATCGATAGGCCCCTTGTTGTTCGTCCAGCGGTGTTGGCGCCAAAGTTGGACGTCGAACCGGCCGGTTTTCGGATCGCGAAGCCCTTTGCGGTAGTGCATCCACAAGCCCGATTCGCCCGTTGCCTTCTGGTAGGCCGGGCCGATTTCCAATGGACTGAGCAAGCTCAACTCGAGTCCGAGGCCGTATTCCTGAGCAAATTTGCCGATGGCCGCAATCCGCTGGACATACTCGTCCATGTCCGGTGTCAGGCGCCGCGGTTGATCCTGGCCGGGGCGGTACTGCACGAAGAAGTGATCGAACGCGATAATGAGGGTCCGGGCGTTGGCATTGCGCGCCTCCTCGCAAACCTGTCGCAGGCTCTTCTCGACCTTGTCGTACGTCAACGAGAGATTCAACACCTTGTCCGGATCGCTCAACTGTTCCAGTTCTTCATCGCTGACGAGGATGATATGGGCGCGATGAAGCAGGAAACTCCACGGTCCCGGATACGACACCAACTCGCCCGTATACAGGTTTTCCGGCACGACAGGCATGGTTCCCTCCGTCTGCGCCACGCACCACGTTCCCATCACCAACACCCCAATGCACACGGCATGCTTCACCACGGCTCGTCACTCCTCAGGAATCGTGCGGCGTTTCCAACGTCGCGGTAAAAAACGGCCACACAAAATACCGCCCAACCACAATGCGCTTACAGCGTCCGGAGCGAGACTTCACGAACGATGATCTTCATGCTCTTGAATTCATCGCCGGGATGCACCTGAAAGCCAATTCGTCCTTTGGCATACGAACCCTCGTGCACGTCGCCCGTTACCCGCCCGTTGAGCGACACGACGAGATGATCGCCCTGCGCCTTGATCAGCATCGTGTTCCAGTCGTCTTTCTTTTCGAGCGCCTTGTCCCCGTTGATTGCCAGAAACATCTTGCCCGGACAGTAGATTGTCCCTGAGTAGGCTTCCGGCTTCCTGTATTCGAGGATATCCGCCTGGTACGACTTGTCCGGCGCCTGGTACCGGAACCAGATGCCGCTGTTGGCCGGCCACACGACCTTGTACACCACGCGGACTTCAAAATCGCCGAATTCCTGCTCGGTAAACAAATCCCCCGGCGCGGCGCCCGGACCTTGCGCTCCGATGAGACAGCCGTCCTCAACGGTCCATACCGCCTTGCCTTCAGGCTTCCAGCCGGTCAGATCCTTGCCGTTGAACAGCGGCGTCCATTTCCCGTCTTCGGCCGCGAACGCGCCCGCGCCCATCCATCCCGCCGCCAATCCCGTCACCGTTCCCTTCAAGAATGTCCTTCTTTCGATTCGCATGTCTTTTTCCTCGCAACGTTGGCTCCAGCCCTGGCGCTTTTTTCGCGCCTACTTATTCGCCACTATGTCATATTGACGCGTCCGCATCAAGAAAGCGCGAAGGGTGAGAAGGTGCGAAGGGTGCAAAGAGTAAATTCTATTCCATTTTTCCGTGGTCGGAATGTAGTTTCAATTTCATCTCTGTCCAAATGGCGGCTTGCAGAAAGCCATTTTGAGTAAATAGACAACGTTTTTTCCGGGAAAGCGTTCTTGGGACACCTTTTCTTCGCGATGAAGAAGAAGTGTTCCCGATCAATCGTATTTAGGGCCGCTCTGACATGCGGGTTTGAGTTCGGAATCGCCTGGCCCGAATATCCGTGCCCTGTTTTCCATCTGCGCATATCTGCGTCATCTGTGGATCATGTGATTGTCCGCAGATGACGCAAATAGTCGCAGCTATCGAACCGATGAACGGAATAAAAAGGTAAAACGTGGATCCTTGAGGTTTTGTGGTTTTTTACAATTCTTTTGGACAGCAATGTTTCAATTTGATCGTTATCGGAGAATAGAAAGGGCGAAAAACCCTCGACGAGGAAATGTTGCCCAGTCCTTTGAAGAACGGCACGTCTATCAGCATGCCCGGACATTGACGAATGCCATTTATACTTTGACGCGACGGGAAGACTTCTTACGCGACAGCGGCCTTGTCGCTCAGAGCCGGCGGGTGTCCGTTTCCATCATGTCCAACATCGCCGAAGGATTCGGACGAGGCGCAAAGACCGAATTCATCCGGTTCTTCTTTATAGCCAAAGGCTCCTGTGGAGAAGTCCGCGCACAATCGGCCATTGCGCACAATCGGCAATACATTGAAGACACGGATTATATCCGCCTGCTCAATCTGGCGCGTCGCGTGAGCGGGATGCTTTCGAACTTTCTCGCACACCTGCAAGGATCGGACTATCAGGGAGAGAAATTCAAGCGTCCGCAGCGCATAGCGGCCGACACGGTTCAGAAGAGAGTCGAAGCGCTTCGTGCGGCTCAGGAAGCCAATATAAATGCCGTAAAAGAGAATGAGAAAAAACGAAGAACACAGACCTTCTCCCCCTCTCATCCTTCAAACGTGCAAATTCCCCAATTTTCTTCAAGATCCCTCGCCACTTCAACGGAAGTGCGTCAAGCAAGTCGAAGCACCAAGAAAAAAGATTTCCCCGAAGAAAAGGACTGTTGCCCATCGAGTCCCGGCGGTGGTGATGTTGCGCCGTGAGTCCCGGCGGCTGTATCGTTGGTTGGAAAAGCATCATCGGCAAATTCGCAACGGCTTGAAAAATCTTGTCTACAAATATCCATTTTGACGATTCTGAACACACGAAAAAAATGCCAACGACAAGCCATGCGGCGAAATCATTCATCACGCCCAAAACCTGCAAGGCGGCCGTGTTCGAAAATCCCGGCACACCGATGCGGATTAGGGAATTTGACGTGCCGCAAGATCTGCCGCCCGGCGCGGCGTTGTGCCGGGTTCGACTAAGCACCATCTGCGGCTCCGATCTGCACACGATTGCGGGCAGGCGATCGGAACCGGTTCCGGCCATTCTCGGCCACGAATCCGTTGGCGAGATCGTCGCTTATGGACCCGGCGCCCATTACTGGGATGGCGAACCGCTTCAGCACGGCGATCGCGTTTCATGGACCATCATGGCGTCCTGCGGCGATTGTTTCTTTTGCGGAAAACGATTGCCGCAAAAATGCGTCCACTTGCTGAAATACGGCCATACTTCGACCGATGTCTGGCCCGGCCTGACAGGAGGGTATGCGGAATACATCTATCTTTTCCCCGGAACAGGGATATTTCGTGTGCCCGCGGCACTGGCCGACGCGGTCGTCGCTCCGGCCAATTGCGCTCTGGCCACGGCCGTTGCCGCATTGGAGGTAATTGGTGGCGTGGCATCCGGCGAAAGCGTATTGATATCGGGCGCCGGTCTCATGGGCGTCTATCTGGCTGTCCTGGCAAGGGAAGCGGGAGCGAATCCCATCATGATCGCCGACACGAACCCGGTGCGTGCCGAAGCCGTGTGCCGTTTTGGCGCGGACGCAACTTTCACCCAAAGCGCCGAGCCGGCGGATGTCGCGGCATGGGCGCGTACGACGTGCGGCGGTGAAGGCGTGGATGTGGCCTTTGAAGCGTGCGGGGATCCGCGTGCGGCAACGGCTTCACTCGACGCGCTGCGCATCGGCGGCCGCCTGCTCGTCGCGGGATTGGTCGCTCCCGGCAGTAGATTTCCCGTTGACGGCCATGTATTGATTCGAAAATGCCTGACGATCCGGGGCATCCACAATTATCATCCGGTCCATCTCGGTCAAGCGATCGATTTCCTCGCGTCAACCGCCGGAAAATACCCTTACGCGGAATTGGTTTCGCCTGTTTTCGGTCTGGGCAACATCCAGGATGCAATTGTATGCGCAATGAAAGGACGCGCCCCCCGCGTGGGAATCCAGTGCGACGATTCGTCGCTGTAACACCGCGCCTCGCACCGGAATCACGCGTTTCCATGTTTCGACGCGGTAGGCTATAATCGGCGTGGATGGGTTTCGTAAAGGAGGTTTCCCGTTGAAAAAAGTATTCTTGGTTCTCTGGGCCGTCATGCTGGCAGGCGGCTGCGCCACACTAAGCGGTTCGGTGCAATCGGCCGTCACGCGCGCGAAGGACAAAGTCGCTCCGGCGCTGGTTCATATCCGGCCGGTCAAGGAAATCTATGCACGGGGAAAAAGAGAAGAGGTTCCGGTCGTCGGAAGCGGCTTCGTCATTTCAACGGACGGATACGTGGTTACGAACGAGCATGTCGCGGGCGACAGCAAATTCGTGCGTTGCGTGCTGTTCAACAAGGAGGAAGTGGACGCGGAGGTTGTGGGGACGGATCCTTATACTGACATCGCCGTACTCAAATTGAAATCGCTTCCCAAGGGCATTCCGGCGGTAAAACTCGGATCGAGCGCCCGCTTGAAGGCGGGCGAGTCCGTGCTCGCGCTGGGCAGTCCGCACGGGCTGTCGCGCAGCGTCTCCATGGGAATTGTCAGCGTCACGGACCGTTATCTTGAAGATCGCGACGATGAAATGCGATCGCCGTTCAACACATGGATTCAAACGGACGCGGCGATCAATCCGGGCAACAGCGGCGGGCCGCTGGTCAATCTCCGGGGCGAGGTCATCGGCATCAATTCGCGGATGCTGGCCGGCGCGGAGAATGTGGGATTCGCCATTCCCATTGATGCCGCGAAAGAGGTCGTCGCGCAGATCCGCGCGCATGGCCGCGTCGAGCGGAGTTGGATCGGCGAAGTCTTGCAGCCCATGCGTGTCAAAACGGACGACCCCGCGAGTAAAGGCGTGGTCATCGCGGACGTGGATCCACTGTCGCCGGGGTACGATGCGGGGCTGCGGCCCGGGGACGTCATGCTCTCCATTGACGGCCATCCCGTCAATGCCCGGTTCGAGGAAGATCTGCCGCCCGTGCGCAAGGCCATCGCGGACCTGCCCATCGGCGCCGAGGTCACCATTCGCGTGTTGCGCGGCGAAGAAGAACTCGACGTGAAAGTCAAAACGGCCGAGCGCAGCCAGCTCCGGGGCGACCAGCACGAATTCACGGAATGGGCGTTTACGGCGGTGGACCTGACGGAAAACGTCGTACGAAAGGCGCAGTTGCCCTCGAAGAAAGGCATCCTGATTACCGGTTCGCAGGTCGGCGGAATCGCCGCCAACGCACGACTACAAAACGGCGATATCGTGCTGAAGGTGGACGGCGAGGAAATCGAAAATCTGGCGGCTTTTGAAAAGATCTACCGCACACTGCTGGCAACCCGAAAAAGGCTCATCATGCTCGAAGTGAAACGCGGCGCACTGAGCCGCTTCGTATTGATCAAGCAGGACGGCGAAGAGGGCGGCGCGCCGCCGCCCATGGAACCCGCGCCGGCGGATGCGGTGGGAGGAACCGACCATGTCGAGTAGTGTGCTGGCATTGATGACGGTCGTTGCGCAATTCATGCCCGCCGACGGCTTCACCCAGGCCACCATCGCAAAGGCTTACGCCGAATGGGCGCCTGCCGTCGCGCTGGTGCAATATTCGTCCGAAATTACGGATCCCGGTTCCGGGGAAACGACCAAGCGCGATTCAAGCGCCTTGGGCCTCGTTGTAACCCCTGGCGGACTCGTCATGGCGCCGGGCCACATGCAACTCGAAAACGCTGAACCGTTCAATGTCGCCATCACCGTGGGCCATGGCGGCAGCGAACGAAAATTCGAGGCCGAGGTGCTCAAAAAACCCGACGACATCAACATCTGCTTTTTGCGAATTCAATCCGACACCCCTCTCAATCTACCTTGCGCCACGTTTGCCCGTAACATGCGCCTTTCCATCGGCGAACCTGTGCTCCTGATAGGGCTTTACTCGGAGAATCTCGACTATGCCCGCGGAATTTACACCTGCCGAATCGGGGGCATTCTCGAAAAACCGCGCACGACCTATTGCATTGATTCGACGCTCCGGTTCGGATTCGTCGGCGGCCCGGTCATCAACGCACAGGGCCGGCTCGTCGGCGTTGTGGGATTCGATCTAACGCCGGCGGAAGGCGGCGATTTGTATGTGCGCAGCGGCCATCCGCTCGTGTATCAGGCGGACCTGTTCCGAAAATACATCGAAACGCCGCCCGACAAGACGGCCGAAGGCGGACCGGGCGGCGAGGATGCGTGGCTCGGAATCTTCACGCAACCGCTCTATGACGATTTCGCCGAATATTGGAACATTCCCAAGGAAGGCGGCATTGTCGTCAGCAGCGTCATGGCCGGTTCTCCCGCCGAAAAGGCCGGATTGAAGGCTGGCGACGTGATTGTCAGCATCAATTCGGTCGGGGTGCATCCAAGGCTCGATCGCGAGGTCGTCGGATTCACGAAACTCGTGCGCGAAATCGGCGTCGGCCAGACCGTCCCGTTGCGCGTGTTGCGCGAAGGAAAGCCGCTGGACTTGGAAATCACCCTGGCGGCACGTCCCAAATCCGCACGCGACGCCGGCGAATACAAGGACGAAGTGTTCGGCTTGACGGTGCGCGAATTGACCACCGACGTCCGCATCCTGTTGAACCTCGGCGAGGACGTAAAAGGGGTCATCATCCGTCGCGTGAAATCGGGCAGCATCGCCAATCTCGCGGGAATGCGCCCCGGCGTCGTTATCATGGAATTGGGCCGCAATCCCATCGCCACGCTCGACGATTTCAAAAAGGCCGTGACTAAATTGGTCGAGGAAAAGCCAAAAGAAGTCAGCGCATTCTGCCGGGTAGGAGCCGAAACCGGCTTTTTCCGCCTCGAACCGCGCTGGGACGCCATGAAGCGTTAGCGCCGCGGCATTGTCCAACGCCGCCGACAAAATGAAGGGAAAAAGCATGTCAGTCAATGCGAAACGGGTGCTGTGGAGATTGTTGCTGTTTGGATTGCTGGGACTCCTCCTTGAGGTTTTTTTCACGTCGCTGGGCGGGCTGAAGCACAGCAAATGGAACCTGGTCGGCCACACGTCGCCATGGATGATGCTCGACTATTGCCTGTTCGCGGTTATCCTCATGCCCGTGGGACGGCCCATGGCCCGCATGGGCGTTCCGCTGCCCGCCCGCGCAATCCTTTACATGGTCATGATTTTCGTTGTCGAGTTTGTCAGCGGCTGGATTTTTGACCTCTGCGGCATCCATATTTGGGATTACAGCCATCTTCCGCTGAACCTGTGCGGCTACATCACGCTGTCCTATGCGCCTTTCTGGTATGGGCTGGGGCTGATCGCCGAAGCGCTGTATTTGCGCATTGACGCGGCGGCGCTTGCGTGGGCGCTCGGACTGACGGCGGAGCGCATCGAAGTGCTGTCGAACGCGGAACAGGCAACCTGACGGGAATGGGCGCATCATGCTGGCACGGGTATTGACGGCGGGCGTCCTCGGCATAGACCCCATTCCGATGGGCGTCGAGGTGGATTGCCATCCCGGCGAGAACTATTTCAGCATGGTGGGTCTACCCGACCAAGCCGTGAAGGAAAGCCGCGACCGTGTTGGTTCGGCCTTGCGGAATTCCGGTCGTCACTACCCGCGCGGCAAAGTAATCATCAACCTCTCCCCCGCCGACGTGCGCAAGGAAGGCACCGCGCTCGACTTGCCCATCGCCGTCGGCATGCTCGTCGCCAGCGAACAAATGCCCGGCAACCGCCTTCCCGAATACGCCATGGCGGGCGAACTCGCGCTCGACGGTTCCATTCGCGCCGTCCCCGGGGCACTTTCACTCGCCATCGGCGCGCGCAACCAACGCCTGCGCGGCATTGTGTTGCCCGACGCCAATGCGCGGGAAGCGGGCGTAGTCGAGGGAATCGAGGTCATCCCCGTGTCCAGTCTCAACGAGGCAGCGGATTTCATGGCGGGATCACGCCCAATTACGCCGCACATAACCGACGTCAATGCCATCTTCGAGGATGCACGCCGGCACGCGCCCGATCTTACCGATGTCAAGGGGCAGGCCCATGTCAAGCGCGCCTTGACGGTCGCGGCCGCCGGCGGACACAACCTGCTCATGGTCGGGCCGCCCGGCACCGGAAAAACCATGCTCGCATCGCGCCTCCCCGGCATTTTGCCCGATATGACCTTCGACGAAGCCCTCGAAACTACGCGCATCTTCAGCGTCGCGCAGCTTACGAACGCCAAGAACGCGCTGGTCGTCCAACGGCCCTTCCGCGCTCCCCACCACACGGCCAGCACCGTCTCGATTTGCGGCGGCGGAACAGGCGCGCAACCGCGGCCCGGCGAGGTCAGCCTCGCCCACAATGGGGTGCTGTTTCTCGACGAACTGCCCGAATTCAACCGATCCGCGCTCGAAGTCCTGCGCCAGCCGCTCGAAGAAGGCGTTGTCCACATCCGCCGCGCAATGTATTCCGTGACCTATCCGAGCCGGTTCATGCTCGTCGTCGCGATGAATCCCTGTCCGTGCGGTTGCCGGAACGATCCCCGCCGGCAATGCCGCTGTTCCCTGGGCGACGTGCAGCGGTACATGTCCCGCCTGTCCGGACCCCTGCTCGACCGAATAGACATCCACATTGACGTCCCGCCCCTCTCCTTCGACGAACTGGCGTCGGGACGGGCGACCGGCCCTTCCAGCGCCGAAGTCCGCTCAACCGTACAGGACGCGCGGGATCGTCAGCGCCGCCGCTATCGCGGGCGGTTCACATGCAACGCCCACTTGGACTCCAAAACCATTCAGGCCACCTGCAACCTGGGCGACAGTTCGCGTTCGCTGCTCGAAAACGCAATCAACCGCATGGGACTCAGCGCGCGCGCCTACGACAAAATCCTGCGCGTCGCACGGACCCTCGCCGACCTCGACCATAATGAAACCATTTCCGAATCCAACGTCGCCGAGGCCATTCAGTATCGCTCCCTCGACCAGCAATTATTTTGAAGCGCCACCCAATCACCGGGGGATCAAAATCATTGCGACCCGAAAGGTTGCTTCCGTTTCCAGCAGATTAGACACCCGAAGAACCGAAAACCATCCCTGAAAAAACCGGCAAGACAGGCAAGACTCCTTCGGGGCCTTGTTTTTTTCCAAAAAAATCAGGTCGTTTCGATCTGGGCGGCGGCAAATTCCCAATTGATCAATTTGTCCAGAACGGCGGCAACAAAATCGGCGCGGCGATTCTGATAGTCAAGATAGTAAGCATGCTCCCACACGTCAATGACGAGCAGCGGTTTCACTCCCTGCGTCAAAGGCGTGTCGGCATTGGAGGTTTTCATTACGGCCATTCGGCCATCCTGTTGCCGCACCAACCATGCCCAACCGCTGCCAAATTGGGTCATGGCGGCTTCGGCCCATGCCTTCTTGCATGCGTCCACGCTTCCAAAAGACGCATCAATCCGTTGTTTCAGCGCCGAAGGCGGTTCACCCCCCCCTTTCGGGGACAAACTTTTCCAGAATAGCGTGTGATTCCATATCTGGGCGGCGTTGTTAAAGATGGAAGTCTCATCCGGCTTGCCCGCAGTTTCGGCGATAATTTGTTCCAGGGAAAGATCAGCCCGCGGCGTTCCCGCGATGAGTTTGTTCAGATTGTCAAGGTACCCTTTATGATGCTTGCCGTAATGGAACGCAAGGGTTTGGGCGGAAATGACGGGTTCCAATGCGTCATCGGGATAAGGCAAAGGGGGAAGCGTCATGGCAGGAACAGCGTAAGCGTTTCCTGAAACGCCGGTGATTCCCGCCGCCGCAATCGCGCCGCCAGTCCACGCCAGAAATGTTCGGCGTCCAACAATCGCAGTCTTCGGTAAAGAAAATGAGTCTTTCATGGTAAACTCCTTCTGAATGTCCGTTAATAAGTAAATCAGGCGTTCAACCTCGCGATCCCATTATTGGGGCGCAAAGTGTTTTTGGATGTAGTCGTGAAGCAGTTGCTGGGCTTCATCCTTGCATTTGCCGCAAACAGTGCTCATCTTGGTGCGTTCCTGCAATTCGATGAAGGTTCTCGCGCCCTCGAGCACCGCGTCCTCGATTTCGTGATCGGTCACGTTCATGCACTGGCAAACCACGCGCGCCTGTTCGCGCCGGATCTTTCCGGTCATGCCCCGGCGTTCATAATAGTCGTTGATGGCCGCCCGCAACGCCTTGTCCCCCAGCACCGAGCAATGCACCTTGTGTTCCGGCAATTGGCCCAATTCGGCGGCAATTTGCTTAGGCGACACATTGAAGGCTTCGTCGAGGGTCATGCCCTTGACCAGTTCCGACAGGACCGAGGTGCTGGCGATGGCGCTTGCGCAGCCATAGGTGCGCCATTTGCAATCAGTGATTTTCCCGCTCTCCGAATCCACTTGAATGAAGACTTCCATCTCGTCGCCACACTGGACATTGCCCACCTTCCCGTATCCGTCGGCTGCGTAATTATCGTCTTTCAATACGTTGCGCGGATTGACAAAATGGTCTTTTACCTTTTCGGTATAAGCCCAAGATGCATGTGCGCCCATCCTACTTCCTCCTCTTGTACACCGTGGACATGTCGCGGATTTTCGCAATAATCGGCGGCAGTTTGTCCAGCACGTACTCGATGTCTTCCATTGTGTTGTCCCGTCCGAGGCTCATGCGGATCGATCCGTGCGCGCGTTCGACGGGCGTGCCAATGGCCATCAAGACATGGGAGGGATCGAGCGACCCCGACGCGCACGCCGATCCCGTCGAAACGGCAATGCCCTCCAGATCAAGATAAAGCAGGATGCTCTCGCCTTCCGCGCCGTCGAAGGACACATTCAGCGTGCCGGGCAGGCAATCGGTCTGGTGTCCGTTGAAATGGACGTCCGGAATACGGTCCCGAATGCCCTGCTTGAGCGTCTCGCGCAAGTGACGCAGGCGCACGCCCTCCGCCTCCATTTCGGCGGCCCGCAATTCGACGGCCCTGCCGAGGCCGATGATCCCCAGCGTATTCTCGGTGCCCGCGCGGCGCCCCTGTTCCTGGTGACCGCCGCGAATCAGCGGACAAAACGGGATGCCGCGTCGGACGTACAACGCGCCAATGCCCTTCGGACCGTAAATCTTGTGACCGCTGATCGTGAGAAAGTCCACACCCCAGTCGCGCACGTCTATCGGAATTTTTCCGAACGCCTGCACGGCATCCGTATGAAACAACGCGCCGCATTCATGCACAAGCGCCGCGATGGCTTTGATATCCTGAATGGTTCCGATTTCGTTGTTCGCGGTCATCACGCTGACCACGCCGGTGCGATCGGTAATGGCGGCCTTCAGTTCATCCATGTCAACCTTGCCGTCGGAGTCCACCCGCACGAACGTGATCCGGCTCCCGCGATCCTTGAGGCATCGGGACGTTTCGAGCACGCACGGATGCTCGATGCTCGTCGTCACAATGTCCACCCCGTGCTTGCGTTCACACGTGCAGCCCCGGCTTGGACAACCCAAAATGGATAAAACCGTATTGTTGCCCTCGGAACCGCTACCAACAAAAACCACTTCCTCCGCCGCGGCCCCCATGAATGACGCCACCTGTTCCCGCGCCGTTTCAATGCGCTGCCGCGCGGCACGGCCATACGAATGCATGCTCGACGGATTGCCAAATTCCTTCAAAGCATCCTTCAGCGTTTCAACCACGGCCGGATGCAACGGCGTTGTCGCATTGTGATCAAGATATACCTGCTTTTTCATGTTTCATCCTCGGCAAAACCCACCACCTGCCGTTTACCATGACAAAACCATAAAACGTCAACGACTATTCCCTGTTGCCAACAAAGGATATAGCAACCCGCCCGCCTGAATCATCTTCCCCCCGGCTTTCTCCGGGGTTCAACCACCGTTTGTCGCCTGCCGCGCATGGAACTTGATTCCGGGCAACCCTATTTTCAACAAGGTTGAAAACAGCCATTGGGTATGGTAAGGTAAGGTCCCGTTGGAGAGACGGGCCTCGCCAGAATGTTTCAGGCCTTCGACTAAACGAACCAAAAACGCAATGAATGTACAAGGCATTGTTTTTCAATGAGTTATAATTCACAGGGAAAGGTCCTTGCCGTCATTCCGGCCCGAATGGCCTCCACGCGTTTTCCCGGCAAAATCATTGCACCGTTGGCCGGAAAGCCGCTGGTGGTGCATACGTTCGAACAAACAAGACAGGCCCGCGCAATTGACGAAGTCATCGTCGCGACGGATGACGTGCGCGTGGCGAATGCGATTGCGCCTTACGGCGTGCCGGTGGCGATGACCCGCGCGGATCATCCGAGCGGAACGGATCGAATCGCGGAAGTCGCAAAACATTCGGATGCGGCCATCGTGGTAAATGTGCAGGGCGATGAGCCGTTGATCGATCCCCTCACGATTGATGCGGCGATTCAGCCCCTGTTCGACGATCCGGCGCTTCCCATGAGCACCGCGCGGCGATTGATCCGGGATGCGGCACAGGTAAACGATCCGAATGTGGTCAAGGTGGTATGCGACACGCGCGGACGGGCGATTTATTTCAGCCGGCATGCCATTCCCTATGTGCGCGATGCGGCGGATCGCGGCGTCGCGTGCCATTGGCAGCATATCGGACTGTATGCCTACCGTCGAGACTTTTTGCTGCAATACGCCAATCTGCCGCAGACGCCGCTTGAACGCCTGGAAAAACTTGAGCAATTGCGTGCGCTGGAAAATGGATACGACATCGCCGTCGTTGATACGGACTATGAAAGCATCGGCGTGGACACGCCGGAGGATTTGGAGCGAGCGCGGGTTTTGATTGAAACGAGGCAAACGACAGGAAGAGGGGCCTAAATGCCAAAGTATGTGTTTGTAACGGGCGGAGTCGTATCGTCAGTGGGCAAGGGTGTTCTGGCGGCAAGTCTTGGACTGCTGCTGGAGTATCGCGGCCTCAAGGTCGCCATGATGAAATTCGATCCCTATATCAACGTGGATCCAGGAACCATGAATCCCTACGAACACGGCGAGGTTTTCGTCACCGACGACGGAGCCGAGACGGATCTGGATCTCGGCCACTACCAGCGCTTCACCCACTCGAATCTGTCGCAAAAAAGCAACGTCACGACCGGCGGCATTTACAATGCCGTAATTCAGAAGGAACGCCGGGGCGAATACCTCGGCAAGACGGTACAGGTCATCCCGCACATCACGGACGAGATCAAATCGCGTATTCGAATGCTGACCACGGAAGAAAACAGCGACGTGGACGTGGCCATCATCGAAATCGGCGGTACGGTGGGTGATATCGAAAGCCAGCCTTTCCTGGAGGCAATCCGCCAATTCAAACTCGAAGTCGGGACGAAAGAGTGCTGTTATGTGCATGTAACGCTTGTGCCCTATATCGAGGCGGCGGGCGAACTCAAAACGAAGCCGACCCAGCACAGCGTGCGCGCGCTGCGCGACATCGGCATACAGCCCAATGTCATCGTTTGCCGCACCGGCTCGCACAAGCTCGGGCCGGATCAACGCAGAAAAGTCGCCATGTTTTGCGATGTGACGGACAACGCCATCATCAGCGCGGAGGATATTTCCCCCTTTTATGCGATTCCGCTGAATCTGAAGAAACAGGGGCTGGACGACACGGTGCTCGAACTGCTCGATATGGATGCGCCGGAAGGGGATCTTTCGGAGTGGCGGGCGATTGTGGACCGGTTGATTTCGGCAACGGACATCGTGCGAATCGCGGCGGTGGGCAAATATGTGAGCCACCATGACGCCTACAAGAGCATCAACGAAGCTTTCGTGCATGCGGGCATCGCGAACAATTGCAAGGTCCAACTCGAATGGGTGGATTCGGAACGCTTCGAGCAGGGGGAAGATCCTGAAACCGTGCTGGCGGAATACGACGGCGTGTTGATCGGCCCCGGGTTTGGATCCCGCGGAATCGAAGGCAAGATTCGGGCCGTGCGCTACGTGCGCGAACACAAAAAACCCTTCTTCGGCATCTGCCTCGGCATGCAGATTGCCGTGATTGAAATGACACGGACCTGTCTCGGGCGCCCCGAAGCGAATTCGACCGAATTCAACACGGAAACGCCCGATCCCGTCGTTTCACTGCTGACCGAGCAACTGGGCATTCAGGCGATGGGGGGCACCATGCGGCTGGGCGCCTACCGGTGCGAACTCAAGCCCGGGACCAAAGTTCGGGCGGCCTATGGACAAGACGTGATTTCGGAGCGGCACCGGCACCGGTACGAGTTCAACAACAACTACCGCGAACCACTTGAAAAGGCCGCCGGACTGATTGTCAGCGGGGTCCATCCAAAGACCGATCACGAACTGGTCGAAATTATCGAACTCAGGGACCATCCTTGGTTTTGCGCCTCGCAGTTTCACCCCGAATTCAAAAGCACGCCGCTCAATCCGCAGCCGCTTTTCCGCGACTTCGTGAAGGCGGCCTTGGCCAACCGTCAAAAACGTGGATAACAACACCGCACGAGAATTGCTCCAGTTGGCCATGGCCTATCGCGAAAGGGCCATGGCCGAGTTACAAGGCCAAGGCGGTGCGCGCCTGGAGCAAATCCGGCACGAATCGGAAACCCTCCTGGCGCAGGTGCGCGCGGCGCTGATGGCGGAACTCGAAACACGCGCCGCGGAATTGCGCACGGCCATCGGGCTTCCCGCCCCCGATTCGGACATCTCGCGGATCCGACACGACATAGCGGTCTTCAACGAAATTCTGCGCGCACAACGCGCCGAACAATTGGGCCAATGCATGGCTCTCCCGATCGAAGCGTATCCGCCGCGCATTCAACGGCTCGGCGAGCGCCTCGGCATCTGGCCGGCAAAAGCACGACCCGCGCAACGCCGACGCTTTACCCTCGCGGGAATCGAAATCCTGCCGACCCGCCGCGGATTTGCTGTCTGGTTGATATGCCTGGCCGTGGCATGGACCGCCTCGGCCTATTACCTCGGCATTTTGCGGCCGTTCCGGGAAATCCGGATGGACGCCTCGCCGCCACGGAACGGCATCGTTCATGTTGCATGCCGCAACAAGCACATGCGCCCTGTCACCCTGTTCGTCCCCGGCACGCCCGACATGCAGGCTCAAGAGTCATCCGTGAATTACGCGCTGGTTCTCTATATCCGGGAAAAACCAGAAAGCGAATACCGGTTGATGCCTCCCGTGCCCGGCGCATGGAGCGTCCAAGGAAAGGAATTACACGAAACGACTCCGGTGGAAATCGGACCGTTGATGACCTGTGATCTCGTGTTGTCACTTCCCAAAATCAGGGAAACGATCAACGCCCCTTTTACAAACGCCCGGCTGGTGCTCGTCCGCCCCGGAGGATCCATAGCCGCCGCATGTGAGATTGATAATCATCCGCCATCGGGAATTTGACACGGCGTTTTGTTGTTTTATAAAATTGACCAAGATGATTATGTAATATATGATTTGGGTGGTCGGAAGCGCTCTTCGAGCAAGGAGAAAAACCATGAAAATCCATGAGGATGCTTCGTACAGTATCGGCAACACGCCGCTGGTTCGGTTGAACAAGTTGGGCGCCGGATTGAAAGGCGCCGTCATCGCCAAGATTGAAGGGCGAAATCCGGCTTATTCGGTTAAATGCCGCATAGGCGCGGCCATGATTTGGGACGCAGAACGGCGCGGTGTATTGAAGCCGGGCGGTTCGATCGTCGAGCCGACTTCGGGCAATACCGGCATTGCGCTTGCCTTCGTGGCTGCCGCACGCGGGTATAAATTGACATTGACCATGCCGGAAACGATGAGCATCGAACGCCGGAACATGCTCAAGGCCTTTGGAGCGAATCTCATCCTGACGCCGGGCACGGAAGGCATGCCGGGCGCGATCCGCGAGGCCGAACGCATTGCATCGGAAAATCCCGATTACTTTCTTCCGCAACAATTCAAGAATCCGGCGAATCCGGAGATTCACTTCAAGACAACAGGGCCGGAAATATGGGCCGACACGGACGGCACGATAGACGTGCTGGTATCGGGCGTGGGCACGGGCGGCACAATCACGGGCATTTCACGGTACATCAAACAGTTCAAACCGATCGAATCCGTGGCGGTCGAGCCGGCGGCCTCGCCGGTGCTTTCGGGTGGCAAGCCGGGTCCACACAAGATTCAGGGCATCGGCGCGGGATTCAAGCCTGATGTGCTCGACCTCAGTCTTGTAGACCGCATCGAACAGGTTACGAACGAGGAGGCTTTCGAGGTCGCCCGCCGGCTGGCGCGCGAGGAAGGACTCATCAGCGGGATTAGTTCGGGCGCGGCGGCGGCGGCGGCGTTGCGCCTGGCGGCACAGGACGCCTACGCGGACAAGACCATCGTGGTCGTTCTTCCCGATTCGGGCGAACGATATCTTTCAACGCCCCTCTTTGAAAACTAAACGCACAACAAAGACAACGCGACAAGGAGAAACGATCATGACCCAGACCTACAAACCGTCCACGCTTGCCGTTCATGCGGGCCAGGATCCCGATCCCACGACCGGCGCGCGCGCGGTGCCGATTTATCAGACGACTTCATACGTTTTTCACGACACGGATCACGCCGCGCGCCTGTTTGGCCTGCAGGAATTCGGCAACATTTACACGCGCATCATGAATCCAACCACGGACGTGTTCGAGAAACGCGTGGCCGCGCTCGAGGGCGGCGTGGGTGCGCTCGGCGTCGCGTCGGGATCGGCCGCGATAACCTTGGCCGTGCTCAACATCACGAAAGCGGGCCAAAACTTCGTGTCGTCCTCCACGCTCTACGGCGGCACCTACAACCTGTTCGCGCACACGCTCAAGGACCTCGGCATCGAAGCGCGATTCGTTGACGCAAGCCGTCCGGAGGAATTCGCCAAAAAGATTGATGACAAGACCCGGTTCCTGTTTATTGAATCAATTGGCAATCCCGCCAACGATGTCGTGGATTTCGACGCCATCGCCGCGGTGGCCCACGATCACGGACTGCCGTTGATGGTGGACAATACCGTCACGTCGCCGCTGTTGTTTCGCCCGTTCGACCACGGCGCGGATATTGTTGTGCATTCCGCGACAAAGGTGCTGGGCGGACACGGCAACTCGATCGGCGGGGTGATTGTGGACGGGGGCCGGTTCGATTGGGACAATGGCAAGTTTCCTGAAATCGCGGGGCCCAACGAAAGCTATCACGGCCTCAACCTCCACGAGGCGCTAAAGCCGATGGGCAATATCGCCTACATTATCAAGGCGCGCGTGACGCTCCTGCGCGACATGGGCCCGGCGTTGTCGCCTTTCAACGCATTCTTGCTGCTGCAGGGGATTGAAACGCTGCACCTGCGCGTGCCGCGCCACAGCGAAAATGCGCTCAAACTCGCGCAATTCCTCGAAAAGCATCCCGCCGTCGCGTGGGTCAACTACCCCGGATTGCCAAGCCATCCCGATCATGCGCGCGCGAAGAAGTACCTGCCGAACGGACAGGGCGCCATCCTCGGATTCGGCACGAAAGGCGGCTACGATGCGGCGGTCAAGTTCATCAACAACGTCAAGCTGGCCTCGCATCTCGCGAACATCCTCGACGCCAAGACCCTCGTCATTCACCCGGCCTCGACCACGCACCAGCAATTGAGCGCCGAGGAACAGCGTGCCGCGGGCGTAACGCCGGACTTTGTCCGCGTTTCCGCCGGCATCGAGGATATCGAAGACATTATCGCCGACGTGGATCAGGCGTTACGGGTCTGACGTGGGTAGCGCCCACGACCCAGTTGCTCTTCGTGCTCATCATCGTTGTTAACGTAATCACACTCAAAATCCCGCGATTTTCGCACTCGCCGGATCGTTTAACTTCATGGGTTGCGCAAATTGCCCAAAACTTTAGGGTGCTGGCATGGACATGCCGTCCGGTTGCTTCACTGTCAATGGTTGCCACCCGGGAGGGATGTCGCGCCGGATTGAACCTCGACCGTCAAATCGAACCGCGTGGCGGCTTCCTCGCCGCGATCAATGAGATCCTGCACGCGGACGAGCGCGTGCGGTTGCACGTTGCGGTCGAACAGGACGCGGCTGAGAGGATTGACGAGCGCGGAATCTAAAGCATTACGGATACCGCGTCCGCCGTGCTGCAAGTGCTGCCGCGCAAGCGCCACGAGCGCATTGCGGACCTTTGGTTCAACGATCAGTTCCATCTTCTTGCCCTCGCGCGCGGCCTTGACCAGTTTGCCGATCAGCAGGTCCACAATCTGCTCGTCGAGCGGCGCCTTGATGAAGTCGAAGACCACGAAATTGTCCCCGAACCGGTTGAGGATTTCGGGACGGCCCAGAACGAAATTGAAGTGATCGTGGATGGCGTCGAGGATGATGTCGCGCATGCGGGCATAGGGCATGTCGGGGGTAACGAGCCATTTCGCGCCCGCGCCGCCGGCCGCCTCGCCGCGCGCAACCGCGCCGAGATTGCTCGTGAAGATGATAATGCACTCGGAGAAGTAGATCGTCTCGCCCTTGCCGTCGGTCAGGCGGCCGTCATCGAGGATTTGCAGGAACTTGTCGAAAATGCTGCCGTGTGCTTTTTCGATTTCGTCGAACAGGAGGATCGCGAACGGATTCTTCTTGACCGCGTTGGTGAGTTGGCCGCCTTCCTCGTAGCCGACATAGCCCGGCGGCGCGCCGAGCAGGCGCTGATCCGATTGCGGCGCGGCGTATTCGCTCATGTCGAAGCGGATCAGGCGTTCCTCCTGTCCGAACAACAACGCGGCAAGCGCCTTGGCCATTTCCGTCTTGCCGACGCCCGTCGGCCCCGCGAAGAACAGAACGCCGCGCGGACGGTTCGAGCGGCTCGAATCGCCGGCGGCGAGGCCGATTTTCGCGCGCTTGACGATGTCGAGCACGCGCACGACGGCATTTTCTTGGCCCTTGATCCGCGATCGGATAAACGATTCGGCCGAAGCCAGTTTCTCGGCTTCGATTTTGTCCCACTCGCTCGTTGTGACGCCATACTTGTACATCTCGCTGATGCGCTTGACGTTTGGCACACCGGTTTCGGGATCGCAGATGGGAATGCGCTCTTTCAGGGAAAGGTTGACGAGGCTGCGCATCTCGTAGTTCGTTAGCCCCTCGCTAAGATCCACAAAATCGCGCACGACGGCCGGAGGAGGCGCGGCATTGGGCAACGCGCCGAAAAAGTGCCGATAGTAGCGATTGACGAAACGCGCGCGTTCCTCGCGATCGGGCAACTCGATGTTAATGGATCGCGCGCGCGGGTTGTTCAGGTATAAAAAAGCCGGCAAGTCGTTCATTTTGTCGCAAACCAGAATCAGGAGATTGTTCCAACGACCTTCCGGACGGACCACCTCGCGGCTGGCCGCGGCCGCTTTCAACACGCGCGTGAACAGGATACGTTCATCTTTCGACAAACGATCGGGGCTTGAAGTCAAGCGCGAGGCAAGGTCTATCACAAACGCACAGGGCACGCGCGAATTCTGCAAACCGCGCGCGATGCGGCTGATCGTCCGGTTCCAATCGGCCGGTTCCGAGGGGCGCGGCTCGCGCGGTTCGCGTGGCAATGATGGCCGTTGCTGCGCCGGATCGGCCTTTTTACGATCGTCCGGTTTCTCTTCACCCGGCAGTTCACGTCCGGCCTCGACGCGATGAAACAAATCCTCCATCTCCGGCGACGGAAAGGACAGATCGTCAACGGCATCGGCCCAACCGATTACTTCATACTTGAGACCGGAAAGGAATCGCTGGAAAAATCCCCTGAGATCGCTTTCGGTCCACCGCACCGGATCAGGCCCGTCGAGCCGAATCGGAAACGAGACGAGATCGTGGACGTTGCCGTACACGAACAGCAGGTTCTTGATGGTCACGAACCGCGCAAGTTCACGCAGCCATCGCGGCGACTCTTCATTGACGATAATCATGTGCGACTCTCCCCTCTTCGCTCATGCGCTGCGCACCACGACCCGCATGCCCGCGTGCGATTCGGCGGCGGCGAATGCCTCGGCGATCCGCTCCAGTGGAAAGGTGTGCGAAATATATGGTCCCATCTTGAACGTGCCGGACGCAATCAACCCGACAGCCTGCTGATGATGACGCGGAACGCACCCGTGCGCGCCCATGACGAACAGTTCCTTGTAGTGGATGACGTTCGTGTCGAGCGTCACGTTCGACTGGCCTTTCGGCAAGCCGCCGAAGAAATTCACACGCGCACGGTTTCGGGCCATTGCAATCGCGTCTATTTGCGCCTGAGGCGACGGGCATGCGGTCAGGATTACATCCGCGCCATGGCCGCCGGTTTCTTCAAGAACACGCGCGACGGAATCCTCTTCCGAACTGCAAATGTACACATCGGCATTGAACCGTCGCGCCATTTCGAGCCGTGGACGCGATCGCTGCACAACAATGACCTTCGCTGCGCCCACGAGCCGCGCCGCCTCGATGATCATGCAGCCGATCGGTCCCGCGCCGATGATCACGAGCGTGTCGCCGAGCCGGACACTCGACAGCTCGATCGCGTTCAACACGCAGCCCAGCGGTTCCGCGAGCGCCGCCTCGTCATAGGAAACATGATCGGGGATCTTATGGACCGGACCGTAATTGACGACCGTGCGGTTGAGATAGACATATTCGGCGAAACTGCCGGGAAACTGGTAGCCCATCGCGTAATTGATCGGACAGTTGTTGCCGATGCCCGCCTCACAAAACGCGCATTCGCCGCAGGGCACATCCGCGCCGATCGCCACACGGTCCCCCACGCTGAACTTCGTGACGCGCTTGCCCACTTCGACCACTTCGCCAGCCGACTCGTGTCCCATGATGGCCGGCGGCTTGAGGCGCGGGTTGCCGTGATGGAACATGCGGATGTCCGAGCCGCACACCGCGCAAGCATGCACACGCACCAGTACGCCATCGTCCTCGACCTCCGGGGTCGGCACTTCACGGACCACAAGGTTGTCCAAGCCTTCGAGCACGGCCGCTTTCATTCGCACACATCTCCATGACTCATCGGACCGATCGGCCGGATCTGCCGGATCCGCCCGATCAATTCACCACCATCAACTTGCTCACCGCTATCTTCCTGTCGCGCATCGCGGCCATGGCCGCCGGCAATTCTTCGAGGCTTACGCGATGCGTGACAAGCGCTTCGACGTTCAACGCGCCCGAAGCCATGGCATCGAGCGCCAACCGCCATTCGTTGCGCGGCAGGCCGCCGTACGCGGAATTCCACGTGCCCAGCACGGCCAGTTCATTGCGCAAAATCGCCCAGTAGGCCTTCTGCGAAAGCCGCATCGCGCCCGCCGGATTGCCCATCAGCACCACGCGACCGAACGTCCGCGCAGAAAGCACGCTCTGTTCGAATGCCGCGGAACTGCCCGACGCTTCTATCACGATATCCGCGCCTCGGCCCGTAATGTCTCTAACCCAGCCGGGTGTATCCCCGCGATTCGGATTGAACAGGTTCAAAAAGACAGACCTGTCGTGGGACAGCCTGTCCAGGCTGTCCTGATTGCCCAAGCGATCTTCATCCTCCGACAGGCTGGACAGCCTGTCCCATAACCGCCGGGCAAATTCGATCTTCGCGTCGTCAATATCGGCCAGCAAGACGCGGCTCGCACCCCCCCTACGCGCCCATTGGGCCAACATGATGCCGATAGGCCCCGCGCCGAAAATGGCAACGCTGTCGCCAAGGCCGAGATCGGCCCGGCGCAACGCATGCGCGGCCACGGCGGCCGGCTCGCACATCGCCGCCGCCTCGTATGACACGCCATCGGGCACGACTTGCAGGTTCCACGCCGGCGCGACAACATATTCTGCAAAACCGCCGTCGCATCGCGATCCCAGGTAGTTGTAGTCCGCGCATTGCGCATACGCGCCGATTTCACACGCCTCGCATCGGCGGCACGGAATCAGCGGAAACACCGCAACGGTCTTTCCAAGAAGCACCGAATCGCATCCCGCGCCCACCGAAACGACTTCGCCCGCCATTTCGTGTCCGGGAATCGTCGGAAACCGATACGTCCCTTTTTCGAACACGCGCGGGATATCTGAACCACAGACGCCGCATGCCTTGATCGCAATCAGCGCCTCGCCCGGTCCCGGTTTCGGATCGGGCGCGTCTTCGCAGCGCAAATCGCCCACGGCGCGCAATACACAGGCTTTCATCGCAACTCCTCGGAGGGCGCGCCGTCCATGGGCCTGATGCGGATGTTCCGGTATTCGACCGTGTTGTGATGGTCCTGCAATCCGATGAATCCCTTGCGCGAACGCGGCCGCATGGCTTCGATATCGTCATACCGGACATCATGAATGACGTGGCCATTGAGCGATATTTTGACGGCGTCCCCCTTGCAGATAACTTCATACGCGTTCCACTCGCCGGGCTTGAAAAAATGGCCGTCGGGCGGGCGGACATCGTAGATCGCGCCGCAGGATTCCTTGGTCGGCGTCATTTCAGCCGGGTCGCCGAAAATTTGAAGTTCGAACCCCATGCGCGACTGCCGCCCAAGCGGGCCGCAGCGATTGTAAATGCCGTTGTTGCCCTTGTCCACGATTTTGAATTCAAGCCGAAGCATGTAATCACCGTACGAATGCCATGAACGCAACCAGCCGCCGGCCTTTCCCACCAGTTTGATGGCGCCGTTTTCGACGATGAAGTCGTTGGGGGCGGTAATCTGGAGCCAGCCGGTCAAATCCCTTCCGTTGAAAAGCGAAAGAAATCCTTCTTCTTTTTCGCCGGGCATCAAAGACGCCGTGTCGGCGGGATCGGGCGCGGACCCGGGATAGGCGGCCTTCTGGAGCGCATCCACCACCGCGAACATGCGACCCAGTACTTCCGAAGAAGCGGGACCATCCGCAAAATCAATCACAAACCCGTAGGTTCGATCCTTGATCGTTTTCGTCACAACGGTTTCCAAGACCTCCACGGTTAACGCAGAGGGTTCGATTATTTCGATCACCGGCGCCTGCGCGACGCGGACAGACACGCCACGCGCCATAATCAGATGTACCGCGGCATCGCCTTTCAACAGGTTTTCATTGACGGCCGCCTTGGAGGCGCCCGCGGCAAGCACTTGCGCGGGCGCTACGCTCCGCAAGGCGACGGCCACTTCCCGGACCATCTCCACGCCCTTTTTCCATGCCGGATCGTCACAGCGATCCGTTATGCACACGAGGAAGTAACGGCTTTTGCCGAAGGTTTGCTGGAACGCAGAAGCGGCGGCCGCATAGGCTTTGGCATTTTTCAACTGGCAGGACGGATCGGGATCGAACAACACGACAATGGGCAGCATTTCGAGCGTGTTGATCGTGTCCAAGTCTTGGGCGAGACGCCGGCACGACGCCTCATCGGGCAATGCGCCGTCCGACGTAAAAAAAGGCCGGCCCGGTCGCTGGACATGCACAACAACACTAGTCACCCCCGCAAGGGGATAGTCCCGAATCGCCGTGGTCAGATCCGGCGTCCGCGCATCGATTGCCATGACTCCGGACACATTTTTGTATTGACCCCAATACAATGCGCCGTTTTTTAATAGTACGACACCCGGCCATCCGAAGGCCGGCGCAGTCATGAAAACAAGCAAAACAGCAACCGCGTATCTTTTTCGCATTTCGAAACACCTCCCGTTATGTTTGCAATCATAACGCATGACAGGGCAAAAAATCGCATCGCCGGGAAAAAGAAAACCTCCCACGACTCGGGAATCGTGGACCATGACGACAGCCATCGGGAAATGGGTCATGGGGGTGGAACTTTCGCACAATACAGCGGATAGTATTTTGTATGAGAAAAAGCGAAAAGTCATACTATTCATTGTGGTGCTTGATTGATTCGACACAATAGGCAGAGTATGATGTGGTGATGTCGGCAGGGGTGGTCCCAAGCGCCGGCATGTAAAGTGACGGACAATGCCCATGTCCAGCCGTTATGAACATTATTGGATGCCGACGAGCGTGCCAATTCGCTTCGGAAGCGCCGTGGCGATTTCGATAGCGCTGCATGTCATGGCCGCGCTTGTCATTTTTTATGTCGTCTTTATCTATCAGGCGTCGTTACCGCAGACGTTTCGGGTTCAGTTCATTCCGTATCCGAAAGGCGAGGCGCAAAAACAGGAAATCCCGGAGAATCTTGAACGCGGGTTGGGTGAAGGCGCCAAACCGGCTGCCAAACCTGAACCCAAGCCTGAACCCAAACCTGAACCCAAACCCGAACCCAAACCTGAACCCAAGCCTGAACCCAAACCCGAACCCAAGCCCGCCGAGGAACCGAAAACCGTTCCCAAACCGGACGTGAAGAAACCGGAACCGAAACCGGAACCGAAAAAACCAGAGGCCAAGAAGCCGGAGCCGAAAAAACCGGAACCGAAAAAACCGGTTGCAAAGGCTTCGCAAGACGGCAAAGCACCCAAGAAACAGGATGATCCGGGAACTTATCGCCCCTCGCCGAAATCAACCGTTCAAGGATCGCCGGGTTCCGTGGCGGGGGATGCAAACGGCAACGACGCCTTTGCGCACATGAACGCGCCGATGAAGGCGGGAATCAACATGCCGGAAGGCACGCCGACTGTCCTTGACGGTTGGGCGAAACTGGTGCAGATGAAGGTCGAGAAGATTTGGATGCCGCCGGCCGGCATTATCCTGAGTAGCGCGGACGACAAGGCGCTGGTATCATTCTGGGTGGATCGTGAAGGGAACTTGATTGGCAAGCCGGAAATCATCCAGCATGCATCCGACGAGCAGTTGGGCGAATCGGGTCTGCGCGCAATTTTGGAGGCGGCTCCGCTCCCGCCGTTGCCGGAAGACTTTACCGGCATGGAGCAGCAAGTCATTTACAACTTTACGCTGGCACAATAGCAAAGAAACACAAGGATTCAGGAAATGAGCGTTCGTTCAGTGATCGTGTTTTGCATGGCTACGGCCGGTTTCTGCGGCTGGGCATGGGGACAAGCCGTTGAAATCGGGAGCGTGGGATCGGCGGATCGGCGCCTGGCGGTAGCCATTCCCGATTTCGCAGCTGCGCCGGGCATGGAGCAGGCCGCAAGGGAAATGGCGCAGGTGGCCGCGTACGATCTCGACTTTACGGGCCTTTTTGCGATTGTAGCGCCGGCCAGTTATCCGCCGGCCTTCCAAGGGTACACGGCGGATCCGACGCAAATTGACTTCACGGCATGGCGCAGCGTGAAAACGGCCTATCTGATTTGGGGCAGCGTGTCGCTTCAGGGCAACACGATTGTGGCTGAAATGCGCATGTTTGATGTGCCCAGCGGAACACAGGTCGTCGGCCAGCGCCTCACGGCCAGCCGGGATCTGCCGCGGCTCATTGCACACCGGTTTACCGAGGAAGTGGTGCGCAAGGTGGACGGCGTTCCGGGAATCGGATCGACGGAAGTTTTTTTCAGCGCCGGAAAACCGGGCGCGAAGGAAATCTATGTGGCGGATTACGACGGGGCCAATCCGAAGCAACTGACCAAGCACGGGTCCATTTCGATATTGCCGAAGGCCTCCCCGGACGGTTCCAAGGTCGCGTATGTGTCGTATAAGGATCGCTACCCGTATTTGTACGTGTTCGACCGCGCAACGGGCAGGAGCACGGTGCTGTCGAAGAGCGTCGGCCTGAACGCGGCGCCATCGTGGTCGCCGGACGGGCGTTCGATCGCGATGGTATTGAGCAAGGACGGCAACAGCGAAATCTACGTCAAGAATTCCGACGGGACCGGCGAACGGCGGCTGACGCGCGATCCGGCGTCCGACACATCACCGGCCTTCGATCCTTCGGGCAATCAGATTGCCTTTGTAAGCGATCGCGGCGGCCATCCGCAGATCTACGTGATGGATTCCAACGGGGGCAATCCCCGCCGCGTTTCGATGGTGGGCGGCAGGGCCTACGACCCGATTTGGTCGCCCGACGGAAAACTGATTGCGTTCGTGTCGGAACAGTCGGGTCTGGGATGCGTCATCTATGTGATGAATGCGGACGGGAGCGGTGCGCGCCAGTTGAGCACATCCGGCGGCATGAACGAATCGCCGTCATGGTCGCCCGATTCGCGCCATATCATGTTTTGCTCGACGCGGTCCGGCCAGCCCGGACTTTGGGCCGTCAATGTCCTGCCGCCCTGCGATCTGCACCGCATCAACGTCAAGGGGATGTCCTGCGAAGGACCCTGCTGGGGTCCCCGCCGCTAGGGATCGCGAAAGGAGCGCGTGCCTGAATGGGCGAGAAAGTCGTAACCGTAAACCGGCGGGCGCATCACGATTATCATATCCTTGATCGCATCGAGGCCGGCATCGAATTGCGGGGCACGGAAGTCAAGTCGCTGCGCAACGGGCATATTACGCTCAAGGACGGTTACGGCGACGTGGAAAACGGCCAGATTTACTTGGTCGGCGTGCATATCAATCCCTATGAACAAGGCAATATTCACAACCACGATCCGGAACGGCGGCGCCGGCTGTTGTTGCACAAACGCGAGATCCTGCGGCTGGCGGTCCGTGTCGAGGAAAAAGGCCTGACACTTATCCCCCTGCGGGTCTATTTCAAAAACGGCCTCGCCAAAGTCGAAATCGGCCTTTGCCAAGGAAAACATTCCGTGGACAAACGCGACTCGATACGCGAACGTGAAGTAAAACGGGAACTCAACCGTGCCCTGAAACGGACCCCCAAGACGCACGAAAAGCCCGCCTCCTGATTTTTCACCCGCTTCGGCTGCATCGCCGATTTCAAAATCGTCATCGTCGAATCGTATTGCCAAAAGCCGACCGCGAAAGCCGGCTTCATTACAACCCACCCGCCGAAAGAGCATCCTTGCCGTGCAGGTGATAGGGTAACCACGCCCAAAATCCCCAAAAAATATCTTGACAAAGTGGTTTAAAAGTGTTATGTTGTGGTGTGAAGTGGTGGAAAGTGGTGGAAAACCGGGTTTTTGGCATGTATTACGGATCGCATCCAACTGTTTTAGACGAAAAGGGCCGCATAACGGTGCCGAAACGTCTTCATGAACTAATGGAACGGTCGGATCACATTACGTGGTACATGACACGGGGGTACAAGGGCTGTCTGTACCTCTACAACCTGCCGGAATGGGAAAAGTTGGTTTCGCGCGTCGAGGCGCTGGACCCGCTCGATCCCAAGGCGCACGACTTCCTTCGCTTGGTTTACGGTTGCGCGATGGATGTCAAGGTGGACCGCCAAGGCCGCATGCCGGTGCCCGCGCCGTTGCGCGGGTTCGCGGGTCTGGACCGGGACGTCGTCCTGGTCGGCATGCGGAACCACTTGGAGTTGTGGCGGAAGGACGCATGGGACGCGTACCAAGAGGCCAAGGGAGCGGAGTTTGAAGAGATGGCGGCGGAACTGCTGTTGCGCGGCGCGGCGGGCGGACCGCGAGGCGCCGCATCAACCCAAGCGGATGTCCGCAGCCAGGGAGAGACGACGGGATGATACACATCGAGCGATGCGACATGGGACCTGTGGTGGTCCTGCGGATTGAAGGCGATATTGACGACGACGGCGTCAAAGCCCTTCGGCTGAGTTTTTTGGGCTGTCTGAAAGAAAAACGCTGCAAGGTAGTGGCGAATCTTTCCGGCGTGCGACATATCAGTTTCATGGGACTCGGCGTATTGGTCGAGCGGTTGCGCCATCTTCGGCTGGGCGGCGGCGACCTCAAGCTGGTCGGCGTGAACATGTACGCGGATCGCGTTTTTCGCATGGCGGGCGTATCGGCGTTGTTCGACATTCACGAAACCGAAAGCCAGGCCATTCAGCAATTCCGGGAAGCCGCGTAGCGGGCCGAGGGCCATGGGCTGGGGTCCGGGCACGCGTCCGACAGCCCGAAAGGAGCCTGAAAGCCATGCATGGGCATGTGCCGGTTTTGGCCCAGGCCGTCGTGGATGGGTTGTGCATCCGGAAAGACGGCATTTATGTGGATGGAACGGTCGGCGCGGGCGGACACGCCGCGTTGATCGCCGAACGATTGCGAGGGGGACGGTTGATCGCGATGGATTGCGATCCGGAAAGCGTGGCGTGCGCGCACACGCGGCTGGCCCCGTTTCCGTGGGTGACCCTCCTGCATCGCAATTATGGTGAATTGGCCCAAGTCCTCGCCGAGTTGGACATTGGGCGCGTGGACGGCATCCTGATTGACGCGGGTGTGTCGAGCGTGCAACTGGACGACCCGCGCCGGGGATTCACGTTTCAGCAGGAAGGACCGTTGGACATGCGATTGGACACGTCGAAAGGCGTGACGGCGGCACAATGGCTCGCCCGCATCCGCGAGGACGAACTGGCGCAAATTCTGCGCGCCTACGGGGATGTCGGCCCGGCTCGTCGCATCGCCCGAGCCATCCTGAAACGCGCAAGGCGCGACGCCATGAAAACATCGGGCGATTTGGCCGGGGCGGTATCGGAGGCCCTTGATTTTGTCCACGGGATGCCGGAAGAAACCCGGACGGTTTTCCAAGCCATTCGGATTGCCGTAAACGAGGAATATCGTTGGCTCGAAGCGGGTCTTCGGCAAGGCGTCGAGGTCTTGGCGCCCGGCGGACGGATCGTGGTCATTTCGTTCCATTCGGGGGAGGACCGCATAGTCAAAAGGGTTTTTCAGGAATTTTCGCGCAAAAGAGAAATTCGCTGGCCCGACGGACGGGTCCGCGATTGCATTCCGCCTCGCATGCGGATATTGACGCCCAAGCCGATCCAACCCGACGAGGAAGAAATTCGGCGCAATCCACGGGCGCACAGCGCACGGTTGCGCATGGCGGAAAAATTGGCGCCGTAGGACAGGCAAAAGCGACGGATGAAGAAAATGGATTCACGTAAAACAACGCCAAAGAGAAAGGCACACATTCTTGCCTTTACGCGATACAGGAGGCGGGCATGATTCGACGCGCGCTTCCAGTTCGCCGGTGGGATGCGATTCTGGGCTGGATGAGATGGACCCTTATTCTTATGGCGCCCATGCTGGCCTTGGCATTCGACACGTGGCTCAACACCGAAATGCTCCGGAATGACTATGAGATCGCGTTGATCAATGCGCGAATCAAGACACTCTCGGACACCCTGGATGAACTGCGGGTGGAAGAGGCCCGCCTGCAGACCTTCGATCGCATCGAAATCGAGGCGCCCGATCTCGGATTGATCAATCCACAACCGGATCAAATCCAAGTCATCCATTGCACCGACGAGGAATTACGCGCGCTCGAGGAACCGTTTTCCTTGGCCGTGCGGCAAGATCATTCCGGATCGTCCGCGTCGCTCAATCGGCCGGAATCCGTTCATCGCATCGCATCGTTGCCGTTCAGGCTGCCAGGAAGCGAGGGAGTCAAATGGGAGGATACCGAATCTTTCACGAAGCGCATGAGTGCGACCCCCATGGGGGACCTCCTGCGCAAGGCCATTTATTCCGCGTGCGCATCGTCACTCGGGGATTTCTAGCGGCCTTTTTGGTGGTGGCGGTACGCCTGGCCATTGTCCACACGGATCCCAGTTCGGAACTCACCGCGGAGGAAAGCGCACACATCGGCGAGGTCGAACTCCGTGTGCCCCGAGGCGAAATCCGTGATCGCGACGGGGGACTGCTCGCCAAGGATCGCCGCGTGTATTCACTATGGGCCGACCCGCGGGCCATGGCGGATCCGGAGATGGGCGCGCTGACTCTTGCCGCGCGATTCGGATTGAACGAAACCGAACTGGTATCGCGTCTGACCCGGCGCGACGCAAACGGCCGCCCCCGCAAATTCGTATGGATCAAGCGCTGGCTTTCCGAACAGGATCTAAAAATTTATGAAAATCTCGATCCCATGCTGCAATACGGGCTTTCGCTCAAGAATGAATGGGTGCGCTATTATCCGGAAGGGGAACTGGCCGCGCACCTGATCGGTTTCGTCAACCGCGAAGGCAACGGATGCGACGGCGTCGAGATGTCGTTTGACAAGCATCTGCGCTGCACAACGGGCAAACAGCGATCGCGCGTTGACGCCAACCGGCACATTTTGCGATCGCTGACCCTGGAATACATGGGCCCCGAGGGCGGAGACACCGTTCATCTCACGATTGACAAAAATATTCAACGGATGCTTGAACGCGCGTTGGACAAGCGAATGGTTGAGGCCAACGCGCCGCGGGCGATGGGCATCATCGTGGACGTCAAAACCGGCGCGATTCTTGCCATGGCCACCCGGCCTGCCTACGATCCCAATGAACGCGGAGACGTGTCCGCCGAAAATTTCCGGAATCGCGCGGCCGAATTCGTCTTCGAGCCCGGTTCTTCGTTCAAAATAGTCACCGCCGCCGCCGCGATCGAAGAAGGACTCATCACCACGGAAACCCGCATTTTCTGTGAAAACGGCGCATTCAATCCCTATGGGCACCGCATTCGCGATTTTCACAAACTCGGCGTGGAGCCCTTTACGACATGCTTTGCCGAGTCGAGCAACATCGCCATCATCAAAGTGGGCGCAATGCTTGGCGCGGATCGGTTGGAGCAGTGGATTCGGCGTTTTGGATTCGGAACACGCGCATGCCCGGATCTCCCGATTGAAAGCAAAGGCATTTTCCGCCCCCGTTCCCAATGGTCGAAACTCACGATGGGGTCCCTGCCCATGGGCCAGGAAATCGCCGTGACGATGCCGCAACTGGCCCGCGCGTTTTCCGTCATTGCCAGCGGGGGATATCTGCGCAATCTGTATTTTGTGGATCGTGTGGTGGCGCGTGACGGTTCCGTGGTCTACGAACACCCCCATGAGGAGCCTGTCCGAATTCTGTCCGAATCTACGGCACAAACCATGAAGGATCTTTGCCATCTGGTCGTACTGCATGGAACGGGCAAGCCGGCCAACATTCCCGAATACCGGGCCGGCGGGAAAACCGGCACCGCGCAAATCGCCAATCCATCCGGCCGCGGCTTTCTTCCCGACAAATATACGGCGATTTTCGCCGGATTCGCCCCGGTCGCCGATCCGCGTCTGTGCGTGGTTATTGTCGTGCAGGAACCAAATATCAAGCTGCATTATGGCGGCAGCGTTTGTGGCCCCGTGTTCAAGGAAGTCATGCGCGATGCCCTCATCCGCTTGAATGTGCCGCCCGATCCCATTCAGGATATGCCCGCCACGCCCAACGCCTTCCCCGAAACCGGCGATGAAGACACCATCGTCGCCCGGGAAACAGACGAGCCGCCCCTTCTTGCCTCGCAACCCTTGGATGATTTGTCCTTGATGGCCGCGCACACGATAACCAGCGACGGCGAACCGGCTCTGCCCAATTTCATCGGGATGACCAAGATACAGGCCAAGGCGTTGATTGACCAATTGGGAATCCGGTGGGATCCGCGCGGGGCAGGACGGGTCGTCATGCAGGATCCGCCGGCGGGCGTTGCGTTGCGCGACGTCTCCCTGTGCAGTTTGATTTTCTCGAACGAAACACAAGACAAGATGGAATCGAATGAGGCTAAACGAACTCCCAAAGTGGCTCGGCTCTGACTGCGCCGGGCTGCCGGATAGTCCAATCGCGGCCATAACCGAGGACTCGCGCCGCGTCGTTCCGGGGACCGTGTTCGTGGCGGCTCCGGGTGTTCGGACCGACGGCCATGCCTTCGCGCAACAGGCGGTCAACGCGGGCGCCATCGCGATCATCGGATCACGGATCGGTATTGCATCCCTTCATGGCGTGCCCTATCTTTTTGCGGAACACCCCCGGCGCGCGCTGGGCATCATCGCACACGCGATCGCGGGCGATCCGTCGCGATCACTGACCGTGATCGGCATTACGGGAACGAACGGGAAATCCAGTTCGGTTCTGCTCGCGCAACGTATGCTCGAACAGTGCGGCCACCGCACCGCCGCATTCGGCACGCTCGGCTACGACATCGCGGGCACGATTCATCCCGCCGCCCACACGACGCCCTTCGGCGAGGAACTGGTCGGCATGTTCCGCCGCGCACGCGACGCCGGCTTGACGCATGTCGTCATGGAGGCCAGTTCGCACGCACTCGATCAGGATCGTGTCGCGGGCATTGATTTCGACGTGGCGGCGTTCACCAATCTCACCCAGGATCATCTCGATTACCATCCCGATATGACCGCTTATCGGCGCGCCAAAATGCTGCTCTTTGAACGCATCCAAGGACCGGGCCGCTTTACCGTCGTCAACCGCGACGATCCCAGCGCGCCGCATTTCATCGCGGCATCGAAGGCGCCGTGCATCACCTTCGGAACGGACGCCGACGTGCGGCCGCGCGATATCCGCATGGGACTCGCCGGCACGTCGTTTACGGTCGAAACGCCGTGGGGACGGCAGAACATGCGGTCGCCTTTGCTGGGATTGCACAACGTGGCCAACATGCTCGGCGTCATCGCCATTGGAGGCGGACTTGGATTGCCGCTGGCCGGAATCGCGGAAGGGATCGCGTCGCTGGCGCATGTCCCGGGCCGTTTCGAACGCGTGGACGCTGGACAGGACTTTCTTGTCATCGTGGACTATGCCCACACCGAGGACGGCTTGCACAACGTTCTGGCGGCGGCGCGATCCGTTTGCGATGGCCGCGTAATCTGCGTGTTTGGATGCGGCGGCGATCGGGACAAAACCAAGCGCCCCCTCATGGCCGCCGTGGCCGCGCGGCAAGCCGATTTTTCCATCGTCACGTCCGACAATCCCCGCACCGAAGACCCGTTGCGGATTATCGCGGATATCGAACCCGGCCTGATTGCAAGCGGCAAACGGCGCGGCCCGGACTACGAGATCATTCCCGATCGCGCCGAGGCCATCCGCCGCGCCATCGGACTGGCCCGGCCCGGCGATCTCGTCCTGATCGCCGGCAAGGGGCATGAAGACTATCAAATCATCGGCACGGACAAGATTCACTTCGACGATCGCGAAGTGGCACGCGCCATCCTGGAGGAACACCCGTAGTCATGGCATGGTCCTATACCCTACGCCAACTTGCCGAGGCCATCGGATCGGATACAAATCGCGGTGATGTGACGTTCCGGCGCGCATCCACCGACACGCGGACCCTCATGCCGGGCGACGTGTTTTTCGCCCTGCGCGGCGAACACTTCGACGGAAACCGTTTCGTGCGCGACGCGTTCATGAAGGGCGCGGCAGGCGCCGTCACCACCGAAACCAGCGAATACGGCCCTTGCCTCGTCGTGCGCGACCCCCTGGAGGCATTGCAGCGGTTTGCGTCGTTTCATCGCCGCCATTTTGATATTCCGCTGTTTGCATTGACGGGATCCTGCGGCAAAACGACGGCCAAGGACATGACGGCCCGCCTGCTCGCCACCCGGTATCGCGTGGTCAAGACACAGGGTAATCTCAACAACGAAATCGGTTGTCCACAATCGCTCCTGCAAATGGACGCGGAAACCGACATGGCCGTCATTGAAATGGGCGCGAACCACCCCGGCGAAATTGCCCGCCTGTGCGAACTCGCGCGGCCCACTGAATCGGCCATCACCATGATTGCCCCCGCGCATCTCGAAGGGTTCGGCAGCATCGAAAATGTCGCGAAGGCCAAAGCCGAAATAGTCGGGGGACTTTCCCCCGGCGGCGTTTTCTACGTCAATGTGGACGATCCCCGTTGCGTGCGCATCGCGGAATCGTTTTCCGGCGAAAAAATCCGTTTCGGGCAATCCGGCGATGTCGTGCTTGAATCCTGCGAAATAACAGGCCCCGGCGAAATGCGGCTGTGCATTCATCCCGTCGGCGCATTGCGGCTTCCGCTTGCCTGCCGGGCGCATGCCGTCAATGTTCTGCTGGCCGTCGCCGTGGCATTGCGGCACGGCGTAACGGAATTCGAGGGGCCGCTGCGCGAGGCGGCCGCGGCCACGTCGCGTTTTCGTTTGCTGCCGCTGGGTCCCCTTACGATCATGGACGACAGTTACAACGCCAACCCGGCCAGCATGTCCGCCGCTTTGCAGGCTTTGGCGGAATGGCCCACGCCGGGCGCGCGCTTTGCCGTGCTGGGCGAAATGCTCGAACTGGGCGAAACGGCCACGGCCCTGCATGCGGAAATCGGCGAACGCGCGGCCGCGTTGCGCACGGATCATCTCTTTGCGCTGGGCCCGCACGCGCATGATATGATCCATGCGGCCCGGGCGGCAGGCATGGCACACGCCGAAGTGTTCGACGATCCCAACGATATCGCAGACGCCATCCGTATGCTTGCGCGGCCCGGCGACGTGTGTCTGGTAAAAGGTTCACGCGGCATGCGCATGGAACGGGTTATCGAGGCGCTCCGCGAACGATACGCATAAGGAATCGGCATGCTCTACTATTTGGCCCAGTTTCTCACGCCCCACATGAGCGCGTTCAACGTCTTCACCTATCACACGGTTCGCGCGGGCGCGGCGGCGCTGACCGGGTTTCTCTTTTGCCTGATTATCGGCCCCTATGTCATCGAACGTCTGCGCATGCTGAAAATCGGCCAGCACATCAAGAAAGACTATGTCGCCGATCTCCACGAATTGCACAAGGGCAAGTCCGGCACGCCGACGATGGGCGGCGTCATGATTATCGCCTCGACCCTGTTTTCCCTGCTTCTGTGGAGCACCCTAATCAACCGCCTTCTGTTGATCGCCACCGGCGTCCTGGTCTTGCTCGGTATCGTGGGATTCATTGACGACTTCATCAAACTCAGGCGCAAGCGTAACGATGGCCTCACCGCGCGCGCGAAAATGGCCGGGCAAATCGTCACGGGTCTCGCGCTCGGACTCATCCTCTATTTCTTTCCCATCACGATCGGTTCCTCCTATATCAACGCCGATCACATACTTGACTGGCCGGGCTTGGCCAACGAGTTCAAGGCGCACGCCGACGATCCGTCCGCCGGACCCATCGGGCGTGTTTGGGATCGCCTCTCCCCCGCTCTTCAGCGCCGCCTGCTGGATTTGCCCGTGGACGGGGCCGTGGACAAGCGTTCACGCGGGCTTCTCATCGAGGAATTGAACGCCATTCTCGAAGAACGCGATCTGTGCGACGAGACGATCCGGCGCGAAATCCGCAAACGGCCGGAAGCGGCATCCCTTGTGCAAAAAGACATCGCGCGCCTGTCCGGACGCGAACTCACGCAACTCAACCGCCTCGCGATCGAACACATTTTCGCGGGGTATATCGCCCACGGCGGGCGGGATCTCCACACCCGCGTCGAAATTCCGGGATTCAAAGGCGTGGCGATACCCCTGGGCCCCCTTTACATCCTGTTCGTCATGTTCATCATCGTGGCCATGTCGAACGCGGTAAACGTCACCGACGGTCTCGACGGCCTCGCGGCGGGCGTATCGGTCATTTCGCTGCTTGCCTACACCGGCATCGCGTATGTCGTAAGCCGCGTGGACTGGTCCGACTATCTCTATGTCGTCTACGTGCCCGAAGCCAGCGAACTGGCCGTGTTCGGCGCCGCGCTGATGGGCACGGGCCTCGGATTCCTCTGGTTCAACGCACATCCCGCCGAAGTTTTCATGGGCGACACCGGATCGCTCGCCCTCGGCGGCGCCATCGGAACGATGGCCATTCTGACCAAACAGGAACTGCTCCTGCCCGTCGTGGCCGGATTGTTCGTCCTCGAAATCCTCAGCGTCACCATCCAGATCGCCTCGTTCAAAACCACCGGCAAGCGCGTATTCCGGATGGCGCCGCTGCATCACCATTTCGAACTGCAAGGCTGGTCGGAAACCAAAGTCACGATCCGTTTTTGGATCATCGCAATCTTGTTCGCCCTGATGAGTCTCGGCGCGCTCAAGTTGCGGTAGAAAGGCCGTCATTTACAACGTTAGCGGAAAAAAGGCAACCGTGGTGGGCATGGGCCGGACGGCGCTTGCCGTGGTTCGGCTGCTGCTGCGCGAAGGGGCGAGGCCTTTCGTGACCGAGGCGAAATCCGGCGCGACATTCGAGTCCGCCTGCGCCGAACTCGATGCGCTCGGCGTGCCATACGAATTGGGCGGCCACACCGCCGCCGCGTTCGCGAACGCCGACCTCGTTATTCCAAGCCCCGGCGTTGCGCCGGCGAAGATACCCATCCCGCCGTCATGCCGCGCGGAGATGATGAGCGAAATGGAATTCGCCTTCCCTTATTGCCGTTCGCGCATCATCGCCGTCACGGGCACGAACGGAAAAACCACGACGACGGAACTCTTGAAGACGCTCGTGGCCGGGTGCGGGCATTCCGTCACGCTCGCCGGCAACAACGACACGCCCCTCAGCGCGGCCGTATTGGAGTCCCCGGCGCCTGAATTCCTCGTGCTCGAAGTCAGCAGTTATCAACTGGAACTTGCAAACGCATTCCATCCATGGGCCGCCGCCGTGATCAACGTGACGCCCGATCATCTCGCCCGCCATGGCACAATCGAAACGTACGCGGATGTCAAGGCGCGCATCCACGCCCGGCAAGACGTCGGCGACATTGCCGTCGTCAATGAGGACGACCCGATCGTCCGGGTCATGGCCGCATGGACCCGCGCGCACGTTTATCCGTTCAGCCTCGAAAAACGTCTCGACAACGGTCTTTGGCTTGACGGCCGCGCAATCCGATTCGGCCGCGAACAGGTGGCGGATGTGTCTGACACGATACTGCCGGGCCGCCATAACCTGCAGAATGTCCTTTGTGCGCTGTCGTTCATGCGCGCGGGCGGATTCGATTGGGATCGGACGCTGGCCGCCTTGCGCACGTTCGGCGGCGTCGAACACCGCATTGAATTCGTGACGCGCGTGTCCGGCGTGGATTTTTACAACGACTCGAAGGCCACCAACGTGGACAGCCTCAAAGTGGCGCTGGAAAGTTTTTCGGTTCCGGTCGTGTTGATTGCCGGCGGGGAAGGGAAAAACACCGATTATCGAGTCTTGCGGGATCTGGTGCGCGCGAAGGTCCGCCACATGGTCCTCATCGGGGAAGACGCCCCGAAAATCGAAGCGGCCTTTGGCGATCTCGTCCCCGTCGAACAAGCCGCCGCCATGGACGACGCCGTCCGGCGGGCGGCCGCTGCCGCTATGCCCGGCGACGCGGTTCTGCTTTCGCCCGCGTGCGCCAGTTTCGACATGTACACCAGTTTCGAACACCGGGGCCGCGTGTTCAAACAGGCGGTTGCGGACTTTGCGCGACACGCGCGGGAGATATTGCCATGAGACGTGAGACCACGGCGATTTTGCTCATCGTATTGGCGTTGCTGAGCATCGGGCTGATCACCATTTACAGCGTGGCCGCGGTCAAAACCAACGGCATGAGCCTGTTCTGGCGCCAGGCGGCATGCGTCGCGGTTGGCCTTGGCCTCATGCTCTATCTCGCCACCTTCTTCGACTACCACCGGTTCGGCGAACCGCTGTTTTTCCGCGGCATCGTCGGACTTGCCCTGTTGTTGCTTGTCGCGGTGCTCATTCCGGGCATCGGCGTAGAGGTAAACGGCGCCACGCGCTGGATCCGGCTGCCGATCATTCATCAATTCCAGCCGTCCGAGATTGCCAAGTTCGCGCTGATTCTCCTGCTGGCCCGCAAACTGGCCGAAAACCGCGATCGCATTGCGACCCTGCGGGGCGGGTTTCTGCCCATGGCCGCCATTACCGGGGCATTTGTCCTGCTGGTGCTCATGGAACGCGACCTCGGCATCCCCGCCGTGATGGGCAGCGTGGCTTTTCTCATGATTTTCATGGGCGGCGCGCGCTGGTTTTACGTGTTCGGCAGCGCAATCGCGGGCAGCGCGTTTATTGTCGCCATGATCAAAACAAGCCCCTATCGCTGGCAACGGCTAATCTCCTTCCTGGACCCGTTCGCGCACCGCAACGACGGCGGGTTCCACCTCATACAAAGCCTCGCCGCCTTTGCGCGGGGATCCTACGGCGGCGTCGGCCCCGGCGCCGGCGAGCAAAAACTCTTCTACCTGCCCGCGGCGCATACCGACTTCATCTTCGCGGTCTGGGGCGAGGAAATGGGACTGCTGGGCACGGCCCCGGTCGTGGCGATGTTCGTGGCCTTCCTTTTTCTGGGCATGCGGATCGCCAACGCCGCCCCCGACCTGTTCGGTTCGCTCCTCGCCGCCGGCATCACCATGCTGATCAGCCTGCAGGCTGCATTCAATATGGGCGTGACGATCGGATTGCTGCCCACAAAAGGCTTGACGCTGCCCTTCGTCAGTTACGGCGGCACGGCGCAGATCGTTTTCCTCGCCATGGCCGGCATTCTCATGAACATCGGCCTGCAAGCCGGCGCCTATTACGAAGTCAGGCAGGAATTCGCCGTGGCGCATTAGCCGCGCATCATGCGGCGCCGCGGCCCGCCACCACCGCGTGGAATGTCTTCAAGAGTATCTTGAAATCGAGCCACAAGGACCAATGGTCAATGTAGGCGAGGTCGAGCCCGACCCATTGCTCGAAGCCCACGTCGCTGCGCCCACTGACCTGCCACAATCCGGTCATGCCGGGCTTGACGCTCAATCTCCGCCGTTGATCCCAGGTATATTTTTCGACTTCGGCGGGAATGGGCGGCCGGGGGCCGACAAGCGTCATCTGGCCGAGCCACACGTTGATGAGTTGGGGAAATTCGTCAAGGCTGTACTTGCGGATAAAGGCGCCCACGCGGGTAATGCGTGGGTCGCGTCGAATCTTGAACACGGGCCCGTCGGCCTCGTTGAGGGCCTCAAGCGCCTTGCGGCGCGCTTCGGCATCCTGCACCATCGAACGGAACTTGATCATCTTGAAACGGCGCCCGTTCAACCCGACGCGCTCTTGCAGGAAAAAAACAGGCCCCGGTGAATCGGCCTTGATGATAATCGCCATGATGACGAAAAACGGCGCCAGCCCCATCAGCATAACGGTCGAAACGAACAAATCGAGCACGCGTTTCAAAAACAATTCGCCGCGCGCCTCCGGGATAGCCGAAAGCGACAGCAGCGGCACATCTTCGATGTAGAGAAGACGGCTTCGCGCAATGCGTAGCGGGAAGAGATCCGCGAGGAAATGCACCGGAACGCCTCGTTTTTCACAAATTCTCCCCATGCGATACACGAGTTCATAATAGGATCGCACCGGCAGCGCGATGTGCACTTCCTGAATCCCGTGCCGGTCAATCACGTCTTCCAGGTCGTCAAAATCGCCGCAATGCAGAACGGACAACGATTGCATGAAATGAAACCGGCTCGCGTCGTCCTCGATGAAGCCATCCACCCGGTAACCGTGGTGCGGATTGGAAAGCAGGAACTCGGCCAGGCGCGCGCTGCGCGGATTCGCGCCGACAATGAGCACCGAGCGCAGGTCGTGTCCGCGTGAATGGACCACCATGGCCGCCCCATGGGCAAGCATGCGGAATGTAACCAGCGACACCAGGCCGCCGATACTGAACGCGGCCAGAAAATCTCGCTTCAATTCCTGGTTGGCGATGGGCACGGCGATAAAGACGCCGAAGGCTATCGCCCCCACCGCCGCGCGGATCATCGAAAGCAAATAGGATCCCAGATCCTCGTTGCGCCCGGGTTCCCACAGCCCGCGATCAATGGCCACCCAACTCCAGACCAGCAGGAAAATGAAATAGAAACCGGCATGGTGCAACATGCCGCCAACAAGACCGGCCTGTTCCGGCAAGGTCACGTAAACCGCCGCGACATACCCTACGAACGTATAGGCGGCATCCAGTCCCGCGCGAAACAGGATATTCGAACGATGCGCATGCAGCGCCTGTAAAATCATCGTCGAAAGGTCCTTGTCATGGTTTGAATGCGCTTCGGACGACACGCTCAAGACCGAGCGCGCTGTCGTCCAATCCAACGGCAATCGGCGGTTTCGGTTCGGACGCGCTCATGTGGCCCAGCCACACATTGAACAATACCGGCAGTTCGTCGAGATCGTAACGGAACAGGAATTCGCCCAGCCGGGTGAAACGGCGTTCCGCGGCCGGGTCCGCCGCGCCGGACGCCGCCTCCTTACAGCGGAAACGGTACATGCGAAAACGCCGCCCGTCCCTGCGAACCCGGTGTTGCGGTTCGAGGAGCGGACCACGCGATTCCATCTTGACAAGCGCCGCGATGACAAGCATCGGCAGCGCCAGCATCGCGATGAGCAGGGAGGAAATGGCCAAATCCTCGAGGCGCTGGATCAGGTGGCGCGGCTCGATGCGGGGCACCCCGGTCAACGACAGAAGCGGCATGTTGTCCAGGCGCCACATGCGGTTCGGCGCCACCCGAAACGGGAACAGGTCCGCCACGAAACGCACCGGCACGCCGACGCCTTCGCACAAATGGGCGATTTGTTGAATCGTTTCATAAAACGACCGAACCGGCAGCGCGATGAATACCGCATCCACGACACGATCCACCAGTATCCGTTCGAGCGAATCGATCGGGCCCAAATAGGGAACCTGCAATTGTTTCATGATGCCCAGCCGGCTCGTGTCGTTTTCCACAAACCCGTCCACGTGGAATCCGTATTGTTCGTGCGCACGAAGCAGTTTGACCAGATAGACCGCCGTGTCGTTTGCACCAACGATGACGGCATTCGACATGCCCCGGCCATGGACACGCAGACGCCAGATATTCAGGCGAAACGCCGTGCGGTAGAACAGAATCAGGCCAAGCGTCGTCATCCCAAACACAAACAGGAAATCCCGCCCCAACCGTTCGCGGTCGAACACGGCCATCAACAGTACGCTGCCCACAAGGGCCGTCAGGAAGGCCTTGGCGATCGAAGAGAGTTGGGGAAGCAGATCGTCGCTGCGCCGGGAAGCAAGCAGCCGCTGATCCAAGGCGGCCACCAGCCACGACGCAAGAAACGCGGCCAGATAACTCGAACGGTTCCCCAAAGCGTCGCAAAACGACGCATCCGCCCGCAATGTCGCAAACACGGCCACATACAGCGCGCCGATGATGCACACCGTATCCAGCAGGAACCACGCCAGGCCAATCAGCCACGGGAAACGTTGCCGAACAGGCATGGAACCGCCGCCACGGCCCGGCAACGATGGGGTTCCGCTTCCGTCCGAATCGATTCCCGCGTTTTCTTGTTGAGTTTCCGGCGCGATCGAATCGTGCGCGCCGCCGGAACTTGCAGCCATGACAATGCTCCGTTTCCGCTAGAATGTACCGCAAGAAGCCACGCCTGTCAATTCCCGATTTTCCGCCTTGTCGTTTCTTGCAGTTTTTCACTGAAGTTCGTATGCTGTGGCGAAGCCGGACATGGCTCGTTCCGGCGCCGGTTTTGGCCGTTTCAAGGCCGCGAGTACACATTGGAAAACCGTGACAAAATACGTGATATGACAGCAAATGACGAGGCAGATTCACTCCGTTCGCGCCTTGCGCGGATGGAAGCAGAAGTGGTCCGGCTGCGGGAGAGTCTCGAAAACCAGCGGCAGGCCGCCGAACGAACCGAGACGGCGCGGCAGGATATCGAGCAGCGTTTCCGGATGTCGTTCCAAGCGATGGATTCCGGTTTTGTCCTGCTTGAAATTCTCCGTGACGCCGGCGGCCAGCCGCGCGATTACCGATTTCTCGAAGTAAATCCCGCTTTCGGAAGATTGACGGGCGTGCAGGCGGAGGATACTGTTGGGCGAACGGTGCTCGAAACGTTGCCGGAAATCGATCCCTACTGGATGGAGTGTCTTGAACGTGTCGCCATCACAGGGGAAACGGCGCATTTTGAACGGTTCAGCGTTGCACGCGGCATGCATTACAGTGCGACGGTGTATCGTCCGGCTCCCGATCGAATAGCCGTCCTGTTTACTGATATCACCAGCCATAAACACACCCAGGAAGCCCTGCAGGCCGCACTGGCCGAATTGACAGCCATCCACGACAGCGCTCCGCTCGCGATGATGCTCCTCGACAACGACCGGCGCGTCATCAAGGCCAATGCCGCCGCCGCGCAATTCGCCGACCGGACCGGCGAGGACATGGCCGGCCGTCGGGGCGGCGAAGCGCTCCGATGTCTACATGCGCTTGACAATCCGGCAGGCTGTGGTTTTGGGCAGTCATGCGCCGACTGCCGAATCCGCCAAGCCGTTCTCGACACGTTTGCCACCGGCGCCTGTTGCAAAGGCCTCGAAACCTGGATGACGTTTCAGAAAGACGGCGCGGCCGTCGAAAAATGCCTGTTGGTCTCCGTGGATCGCATTCAGATGGACGGCGGCTTTCGCGTTCTGGTATGCGCCGAGGACATCACGGAGCGCAAACGGGCCGAGGACGCCTTGCGCAATTCGCGGGAACTGTACCGTTCGCTGGTCGAAAACCTGCCGCAGAGCGTCTTTCGCAAGGATCGCGAGGGGCGTTTTGTGTTCTGCAACCGCCGCTTCAGCGAAACGGTAAAGCGGCCCATCGAGGAAATCCTGGGCAAGACCGATTTCGATTTGTTTCCACGCGAGATGGCCGAGGCCTACCGCGCGGACGACCGGCGCGTCATGGAACTGTACGAAACGCTGGACCAGATCGAAAAACATATTGGCGCCGACGGCAACCTGATGTACGTTCAGGTGGTCAAGACGCTCCTGCGCGATCGGGAAGGCAACATCGCCGGCATTCAGGGGATCTTCTGGGATGTGACGGAGCGCTGCCGGAAAGACGAGGAACTTCGGGCGCTGGCCCGTTTCAACGAGGAAGTAATTTCCGGTGCCGGCGAAGGGATAATCGTCTACGACCGCGAACTGCGCTACCGCGTCTGGAATCCGTTCATGGAAAAACTGACGGGTTTATCGGCGGCGTTTGTGCTGAACAAGCATGCCTTGGACCTGTTTCCGCACCTCCAGGAACAGGGCGTGGACAAACTGTTGCAAGCGGCCCTAAACGGGCAAACGGTCCGCTCCGGCGACGTGCCGTTTACGAGTCCCGACACAGGAAAATCGGGGTGGGTCGTGGGCGTTTACGCGCCCCATCGCAACGCCGATGGGGAAATCGTCGGGGTGATCGCCAACATTCGGGACATTTCCGAGCGCAAACGGATGGAAGCCGAACGCCTGGAAGTGGAGCGGCGGTTGTTGCAGGCCCAGAAACTCGAAAGTTTGGGCGTGCTCGCGGGGGGCATCGCGCACGATTTCAATAATCTGCTGATGGCCATCATGGGCAATCTCGATTTGGCGCTCATGGAACTCGCTCCCGATTCCCGCGCGCGCCAAGACATAGAAAAGGCGATGACGGCCGCTTCGCGCGCGGCGGATCTTACCCGGCAAATGCTGGCCTATTCGGGCAAGGGCGCGTTTATCATGCGCCCGATTGATCTAAGCGAACTGGTCGGGGAAAATGCCGGCCGGCTTCAGGCATCCGTTCCGAAAAACGTGCGGGTAACACTCAACCTTGCCGCGAACCTTCCATCCGTTCGTGCCGATTCGGGGCAACTCCTCCACGTGCTGGTGAGCCTGTTCACCAACGCGGCGGAAGCCATCGGCGATGCGCCGGGCACGATACGCATAACCACCGGCACAACGACCTGCAACGAGCAGAACCTGCGGGACAATTGTGTTGATACGACGCCCGCGTGCGCCTGTTGCGTCTTTCTCGAAGTGGCCGATACGGGTTGCGGCATGGATGAGGAAACGAAACGCCGTTTGTTCGAGCCATTCTTCTCGACCAAGTTCACAGGACGGGGCCTGGGCATGTCCGCCGTGCAGGGAATAGTCCGCGGACACAACGGAGCGATATATGTGGAAAGCGAACCGGGCAAGGGGACGACGGTTCGCGTCCTGTTTCCCATAATGGAGGAGGCCGGGGAAAAGAAAGAAGGCTCCGGGTGATGGGTGAATGTGGACACCAGTGAAAAAAACTATTCGTCCATGTTCGCCGGATGATGGAATTCGGCGGGATGCCGCGACAACTCGCCCCGATCCAGCAGCCTGCGAAGGGCGTTCATGTCAACGGTGCGCGGCGTCCCCTTGATGCCGGTGGATGCCGGAAACACGGCCGCGGCTTCCGGTCCGCGCAGGCTCTGTATACCGTTGGCCGCCACAAATAAAACCCCCCCTGCCGCCACGGCGAACAACACCATCCCGGCGGTTCGCCGGGCAAGGAGCGACTTGGCCCGCCCGCCCACCCGACGGTTCGCCGCGCAACGGTCGCAGTGCAGGCAATCAAGTTCGCGAACGGAACGCACGCCGAGATCGCAGTGCAGGGGATATCTCGGCGGCATCCATCGCGCCGCCATCCGTACGCCGTTGAACAACGACAGAAAGGCGCCCGCCGGACACAACGCACGGCACCAGAACCGCGGCATGAACAGCCCGGCCGCCGCCATGCAAACGATGAAGAGGGTAAACGAAGCGCTCCAGTTTCCCGCAAAAAGGGCGGCCAGCGGGTCCGCCTGCGCCACGCGATAGTCGCGAACAAGCGCAAATTCGCAGACCAGCAGGAACAAGAGGACATATTTGAATGGGCGAACGAGCCGCCAGACGCGGGCATGCGGGGCAACCCGCCACCGGCGCGGCCACAGGTCGCCCACGAGATCCTGCAAGGCTCCCGCGGGGCATACATGGCCGCAATAGGCATTGCCGAACAGGGCCGCCGCCGCGGGCAACACGACCACCAGCCAGAAAACCCCGCCCCAGGGCAGTTCGCGCACGCCGCCATCCAGCAACAGCAAAACATGCTGTACACTGTATTGCAGATTGAGCGCGAAGCCGAGCACAAGGGCCGAGACGGCCAGCACGGCCCAGCGGAGCCGGAACGGGGAAGAAAACCGCAGGGCATAGGCGGCCATCAGCATCACGGTCAGGATCCCCGCGTCGCGAACCGGCTGCCAAGGGACGGTTTTTGGCACGCCGGCCCCGGCCGCTTGCGCCCGGCCCAGTATTTCCTTGGCAAATCCATGGCCCGCGCGTTCGAGTCCCAGTTGGATGGCCCTGTCGCTGACCGTAGCGCCGGAAATGATCGCCACGTCCCGGAAGGGTTGGGGATCGAAAAGGTTCCTGCCTTGCAGGCGGTCTTTTCGCACTTCGACGAGCGACAAATAGGACCGCGTTTCCCGCGATTTCACGACGGCGTAGTCAATCAAGCGTCCATCGGCGTCCACATGGGCGGCCAAAAGAATCGGTCCCGCGTAGCCCTTGATATCCGCCGCCCAGGGTTTCGTGGGAAAGATGTAGCCACCCTGGGCCGTCCGCGCATATTCAACAGCCGGGCCGCCGGGCCGTTCCGCCTGCTCGCGCATGGGTTCCTCTTCTCCCGACAATCGGCGCACCGCATCCCAAAACAGATGTTCCTCGGACGCGCCCTGTCGCAAGGCCGCGAATCCCGAAACGAACAACGCATACACGGCAACGCCCGCCATCGCGTACCCTGCCGCGCGCAACGGAAATCGTCCCGTATTCCCGGGCAACCGGCGCAAACCGACGAATTCGGGGAGGTTGAGTGCGATCAATCCCAACAGGATCAGCGCCGCATCGGCGCCGATCATCGGCGCCAGCAAGGTGGGCAATAAAACAGCGGCCGACGCCCCGCCCAAATTGTCCGCCGCCTGAAGTTGGGCCGCCACGGATGCCGCCTCGCGCCCCATGCGTTGCAACGCCGCCGCCAGCGGGAAGTAGCCGCCCGTCGTGACGCCGGCCGCGAAAAACATGAACGCGAAGCCCGCTTGCGCGCCCACCGTATCCTGCGCGAGCAGCAGGAGGAATGCGGCGTGGATCGCGAGGAGCGCGGCAAGGAGCATTCCCTTGGGCGCATTTCGCTCCAACCGCCATTCGATGAAACGTCCGCCGGCGAACGCGCCCGCCATAAACAAGGCCGAAATAAGGCCGATGTGAAGATACAGCGAGCCGTGCCGCGTCTGGTATTGAAACATGAGCAGCTCGCTGGCCGCCATGCCGGCCGCGCCGGTGGATGCGGCCAGGAACATCGCGCCATACCGGGAAGCATCCGCGGGCGGCGCGTGCCGGCTACCCCGGCGGTACAACAAACGCAACAGCAGATAGATGACAAGCGGCGCGGCCAACAACGGAGCGCCGTCCCGCGTTGCGAGCGGCAGGAAGCCCGTGGGAACGGCCCAGCCCGCCTGTTTGATCGCGAGCATCAGCGTGAAGAGCAACGCGCGCGGCCGCCGGTCTTCGATGCGCAACGCGTCCGTGCCGATTTCCCGCGCGGCCTTGTCGTATTTTTCTTGTTGAAAAACGATGCGATCCGGCGGAAACAGGGCCGGAATGTTGGCGGGGGGATAGATGGCGGCCGCACCGGGAATGTCCTCGAACCGTTTTCGCAATGTGGCCGGAAATACCGACAGGATATCGGCGTCCGACGCGAAAAACCACGTTTCCTCGCCGGGTTTCATCGCAACATGCTTGAAGACCGATTGCAGCGTTGCCAGCAGCGACGCGCCGAGGAAGGCGCGCTCGGCGCCCAAAAAGTTTTCGCCGCCCGCCACGCAAACCGACACCATCGCTTCCGGATTGAGCAAGGGGCGAAGCCCTTGAAAGGCCTCCACGCTGGCAAAACGGTTCATGGCCAACGTCGAAAGGCCGGGCAGGTTCAGTATTACGGCGTCGTACCGGCTTGACGTCGCCTTGGCATGGGCGCGCAGATCGGTTCGGGGCGCGTCCTCCGGCAGGAAATCAGGCATTCCACCCATCTTCAAGATCGCGCGCAAGCGGTCCGGATAGGCGGGATCGGTATGAAGCCACGTCACCCGTTCGATGCCTGGAACGGCCCGCAGCCGGTCGCACAGGCCGAGCGCGTCCGGTCCGATGACGAGTGCGTTGCGCATGTCCGGTTTCTGGGCAAGATGGATGGCCGCGACCTCGGCGGCGTGTTCGCCCGGAGGCCACGTGTCGCACACGGCGCCGTTGGAAACGACGATGAACTGTCCGCCTCGGTTGCCGTACAAATAGCGACCCTGCGGGGTCGTGAAATAGCCCCGGTACGATTCCGCGGTCAGGAGACGAGACCATTCCGCGCGCGCGTTTGCCGCGGCCCAGCGCATCGGCAACGCGCCCTGCACAGCCGCCGCAAGGAGGGCGCAGGCGAAAAGACCCACAGCCAACCGTGGCCGCCCGCGCAGCGACCCTGCCGCCGCGCCCAACAAGGGAACCGCGGCCAAGAGGATAACTTTTTCGCCCGGCATGCCGAAGGCCAGCGCAAGGGTCGTGAACACGCCGCCCAGACATCCGCCAAAGGTTTCAACGATATAGACGCGCGCGGCGGGCAGAGATGCGCGGCGCGCGGCTTCCCGCGAGGCCATTGTGAAAAGCAGGCCCGTCAGGAAACTGAAGGGCGCGTTCACCACGAATGCGGCGGCGAACATCCGCGCAAAGGGAAATTGCGCGAAGGCATGGACGCCGGCCAATTCACGCGCATGGAGAATCAGCGCCTGCTGCACAACAAATGCAACGGCATACGCAACGGCCGGCAACCCCAGCGGCAGGCCCCATCCGGAAATCCATCGTCCCGCCGCGGCCCCCAGCGCAATCCAGACCAGCCATGCGCCAAAGAACGCGCCCACCCCCAGTTCGTTGCCCTCGAATACCGTGAAGAAGTCGCGAAACAGCAATGTCTGTGCCGCCATCGCAAACAGGCCAAGCGACGCAATCAATACGAAATTCCCCCCTTGAAGGGGGGAATTAACAGAAGCACCGCCCGGCTGCGCCAATTCATCCTTCATCCTTCATCCTTTAGCCTTTGGCCTTCCGCGCCCCATCATTCTCCTTCATGAAACACAATCGCCTCGAATACCGTATATTTGGTTCCTTCTTTCCATGCGTCGCCCGGAAGCCCCGCCTTCATGGACAAATGCGTCAGCGTCGTCGGTAGATCCCAGCCCTGCTCCGGCGCAACCTGTGGCAGAAACACCGCGCTGCGTCCGTTTTTTTCGATCACGATGCCATGCTTGCCGAGGACAATTTCGCTGTAGCCGCCGATCGGACGCGGCTGTGTCAGCGCGGAGATTTCGTAGCGCAGCAGCGGCAGTTCCGCCGCCGTCACGGCCCCGAAACGATAATCATTGATGCCGGCATCCACCGCGCGTTCGATAACGGCCTTGTACAACTCGCGGCGCGGAAAGATCTCGCCGATGCAGCCGCGCAACTGTCCGTTTATCTTAAGCGTCACGAAGGCGCCCATGATCTGCTTCATGCCGGGCGTGACGGGAATGCCGAGTTCTTCCGGGGACGGCGATCGTCCATTCTTGATCTTTCCTTCGAGCGAGGCGCGGGCAAGCGCCAGGAGGTTTGCCTTTTCTTCTTCCGTCAGGGACGGCTGCGCCGGGGATGTTTCGATGGATGCGGATGCGGTCGGTTCCATGGGTTTTCCTTTCTTCCACGCGCCCGTGAACGCGATGGACAGATAACTCACCGAATTCGTCGTGTCGTTCATCATGCGGCCCGACGTGTCGTAGTGGAGCAGTCGCGCCTCCGATTCGGAGGGCAGCATGGACAGCAGTATCCGAATGGGGCATTCCCCGCAGATCGTGTCGCCCGTGCTTTCGATGTGCTTCTCGAAACCGGCGATGTCCTTGCGCTGAATGCAATCCCATGCGGCCATGTTCAATTTCTTGAGGTTGTCGAAGACGTTGTCCGTAAAGGGGACATAGTCGTAATTGACACCGTAGTGCGTGAAATCGCTACTGGCGACAACCAGTGTTTCCGGATCGATCAACCCCGACAGGATACGGGCCATGGTCCGCGCCGTTTCGCGATCGATCCGCCCCACGACGATCGGCACGAAGGTAAAATCGCCAAGGACCTTCTGCAGGAACGGCAACTGGATTTGCACGCTGTGCTCCTGGTCGTCCGCGCCGGGAACCGTGCCGAAGGGCGAATATTTTTTCAGCGCCGCGATGAAGTCCACGTCGAGCGGCGTCTCGCCAAGAGGCGTGGCGTAATGGGTGACATCCGGCACGCTGGCCGCATTGCGCATGGCCATGCGGTGCGACGGTCCCATCACAATGACGCGGCTGAACTTCTTCCCGGCCAGCTGCTTGTAGGCATACGCCGCCACCGGCCCCGAATACCGATAGCCGGCATGCGGCACAATCAGGGCGTGAATGTTGTCAACGGGGGCCGCGTCCGCTTTCGCAAGAAATCCGTCCAATTGCTCCGAGAGCCGATCCTTGTCCGCATCGTACCATTGCCCGGCCAGCGGCGATTGGAAAACGGCCTTCTTTTCCGGTGTACTTGGCGATACAACGGTCGCGCCTGCATGATTCTGTGCCTGGGCGGCTGCGCGAACCGATGAAACGCGCGCGCGCATTATTCCAAGCGGGACCAGGAACATCAGGAGTAGAAGCAGCCCAATCACAGGCGCGCCTGGCCCCAGAAATCGCCTCCAAGCGCCCCAACTTTCAAGACGATTCGTTCGCATATCCGAACCTCCATCAACCGGCCCAGTCGCAGGGTTCCTTGATCGCATCACGGCCCAAAGCCCGGGTGTGCCCCGGATATCTCAATGTGCGCAATGCTTCGGTGACGCGCCTGGGCGCCCAATACGCCGCGGCCGCCAACAGCGGCGCGCCAACCAATGTCCGCAACAGAATACTCAAGAAAGAACGCCGTTTTAGCGCCATAGGCCGGGTATCTCCGTTTGACAGCCGGGGCATCGGCCGTTCTGCAGCAGGTTCTGCAGCACGGTGTATCCCCGGCGTTCGATGAGCAGTTTCTTGCAGCCCGGACAGAACGTGTTTTCGGCATCCGGACGCGACACATTGCCGATATAGACGTATTGCAACCCTTCGCTTTGCGCGATGTCGCGGGCGCGATCAAGCGTTTCGGCAGGCGTCGGAGGCAGATTTCGCATCTGATAGTTCGGAAAGAAGCGCGAGAAATGGAGCGGGGTGTCCTTACCGAGATTTTCGGCGATCCACTTCGCCAGTTTACGAAAATCGTCGTCCGAATCGTTGAGGGTCGGAATGACCAGATTGGTCGGCTCCACGAACACGCCGAGCGATTTCGCCACGACACAGGCATCCAGCACCGGTTTCAGCGTTGCTTGGCAGACGTCGCGGTAGAACTGATCCGACATGGATTTCAGATCGATCTTCGCGCCGTCCACATACCGGCACAATTTCTCCCACGGCGGACGGTTGATGTAGGCGGCCGTGACCAGCACATTGCGCAGTCCGGCCTCGCGCACCGAAATGCAACCGTCCAGCGCGTATTCGTAATAGACGGTCGGGTCGGTGTAAGTGTACGCCACGGACTGGCAGCCGTTCTCCTGCGCGATACGGGGAAGGTCGCGCGGCGGGAGCCTATGGGCCGGAACCGTCTCCGGATCGCCCTGCGAAATCTCCCAGTTCTGGCAGTTCTTGCAGTGAAGATTGCAGCCGACCGTCGCGAGCGAGAGAATAGCCGTTCCCGGAAGGAAATGAAACATCGGTTTCTTCTCCATCGGGTCTATATGGACAGTACACGGATGCCCATACGTGACCGCGAGCAACTGTCCGTCCACGTTCACGCGAATGCGGCACTCGCCGCTCTGCCCCGGTTGAATCTCGCACCCTTTCGGGCACAATTCGCAGATAATCGCGCCTGCCACGGCGGTCTCCCGCTTTGGTTATCGGATGGATTTTATCATAAAAAATGATCTTGATGATTTGTTTGAAGTTCGCTATCATAAAATAAAGTGTTTGGTTTCTAACAAAACACGCGGTGTCGGAGATAGGACGCTTATGGAACTGATTTGTTTCTTGAAAGAGTATTTGGCGTCCCCGAAATTCGTCGGCGGCGTGGCGCCCAGTTCACAACGCCTGGCGGAACTGATCACCGAGGCGGCGGGGGTTCGGGAAGCCGGATCGGTGCTCGAATTGGGTCCGGGCACCGGCGTTTTCACGGAAGTCATCGCCCGAAAACTCCGTCCGGACGCCCTTTTTCTGGCTATCGAGATCAGCGAGGAATTCGTGAAACAGACGCGGGAACGTTGTCCAAACGTCGAGGTGATTCACGATTCCGCCGCGAACGCCGGCCGGCACCTCGCGGCGCACGGATTGGACGCGTGCGATTGCATCGTGTCGGGCTTGCCGTTTGCCATATTCGGGGCGGACCTCCAGGACGAATTGCTGAACGCGGCCTACAACGCGCTTCGTCCCGGGGGTGTGTTTGTGACGTTCACCTATTTCTTCAGCCCGTGGACGCCGCGGGGTTATCGCTTTCAACGCCGTCTTCGCGGGCGATTTCCGAATACCGAAAAAACGCCGATAATATGGCGCAATCTGTTTCCGGCTTTTGCGTACCGCTGCATCAAGGAGACGGAAAAAGCATGAAGTCCGCGTTGATGGTATGGGGTGGTTGGGAGGGCCACGAACCGAAACAGTGCGTGGATGTCTTCGCGCCCCTTCTTGAAGCGGAAGGGTTTTCGGTCGCCCTCTCGGACACGCTCGACGCCTATCTCGACCGGGATCGCATGCAATCGCTGGATCTGATCGTGCAATGCTGGACAATGGGCACGATTACCGGCGAGCAGGAAAAGGGGTTGCTCGATGCGGTCCGCGGGGGCGCCGGCATGGCGGGATGGCACGGCGGCATGTGCGACGCGTTCCGCAACAACACGGATTATCAATGGATGACGGGCGGGAACTGGGTGGCCCATCCCGGCGGCTGCCGCGAATATACCGTGAACATCGTCAATCGTTCGGATCCGATCACCGAGGGCATCGCGGACTTCAAAATGAATTCGGAGCAGTACTATCTCCACGTGGATCCTTCCAACGAAGTACTCGCAACCACCGTGTTCGACGGGGCCGAAGCGCCGTGGACCGCGGGATGCGTCATGCCGGTCGCATGGAAACGAAGGTGGGGCAGCGGCCGCGTGTTCTATTCGTCGCTGGGCCATGCCGCCAGGGATTTCGACGTGCCCGAATGCCGCGAAATCATGCGGCGCGGCATGATCTGGGCCGGCCGGTAATCCATCGAAGAGGATACGCCTTGAGGCAACAACACGATAACGGTCTAGCGCCGTCGCAGGCATTTCGCGACATTGCCGTTTATTACGATATGCTGGCGGGAGGCCGGAAACGGATCGATCGCGAAGGACCGCTTCTGATGGACTGTTTCGGGCGGGCGCCGGGACGCCGGGTGGCCGATTTGGCCTGTGGCACGGGCCTGCATGCGCTCTTTATGGCCGAGGCGGGGGGAATCGTCACCGCGCTGGATGCAAGCCCCGGCATGATTGCCCATGCGCGCGCATATCGCACCCATCCATCCATTACTTACGGCGTGGCCGACATGCGCTGTCTTCCGGTGGACACGTGGGATTTGGCGCTTTGCCTTGGCAACAGCCTGTCGCTATTGCCTTCGGAAGACGATCTGGCGTCCTTCTTTCGGGGTGTGGCCGCCGCCCTTGCGCCCGGCGGACTCTTCCTCGCCCAACTGCTGAATTACAATGCGCCGTCCGCGCAGGAACCTCGGCACCGCGTCGAACGGCATCGCGTGGCAGGCGAGGAAACCGTTGCCGTAAAGAGCCTGATACCCGACGGAAACCGCACGCTGTTGTCCATTGTCTTTCACATAACGGACGAAAACGGGACCCGTTCATTGGCCGACACGGCCGTGCTGCGGCATTGGACGTCCGGGGATTTGCGCCGAGCCGCCGAATCGGCCGGACTTTGTATCGCGGCGGAATACGGCGGGTTCGACCGCACGCCATTCGATTCGTCCACGTCGGCCGATTTGATTGTGCTGGCCGAAAAACCGATTGTGGCCTGACCCGTTTCGGCTGTGATACCATGCCGCCCGAAACGAGGAGGCAGCGGTATGGCACAGTCAATCGCGGACGACAAGGCATGGGTTCGTTCGATTCGCAACACGGCGGGGGAACTCGAACGGGAGGCAAAATCGAGGCGTTTCAACGTCATTGAACCTTTTGCGACAATGGCGTATTGCCTCGTTCTGCTGTGGTGCGTGCAATATCCCTTTGGCGTGCTCATGAAGATTGATTTCGCCAACACGCTCACGACGGCCCTGCTGACAATCGGCGCGCTGTATCTGCTTTTTGTCAGTCCGCGCATCCATCGCGACACGCTAACCTCGTGGGGACTGGGTAATCCCGTGGCTCTCTGGCGGCTTGTAAGCCACGGGCCGGCCAAACGGCGCCTGGCCTATGGAGCGGCCGTGGCGCTGGTATGGGGCATGCTGGCCGTTTTCTTCTATTGGCAATGGCACGAGGTCGCGGATTTCCTGTTCGACATGAAACGCGAGAACGCGCTGGCATGGAAACAGAGTTTCGCGGGCAAGGCGGCCATCCTGGCCATGGGCATCGCAACGACCGGCGCCTTTGCGACCTGCGTGATTCGATACGACAATTTCGGAACCGCTTTCTGGACGGCCCTGAAGATTACGGCCGTTCTCGGCGCGGCGTTGTATTTATTGGCCGCCGTGGTAATCGGCGCCAAGGCGTTTGCCGATTTCCGTCCGACCAAGTTCGCGCTCGACGTGTTCGGCTACGTTTTCTGGGGGGCGCTCCAGCAACTGCTGTTCAGTTCCTATTTCGGCACACGGTTTCGCAAGGGATTCGGTCCCGCCGCCAATCCGTCCGACATCGCCAAAAAACGGTTTTGGGTGGCCGTCCTGAACGGCTCGTTCTTCGGCCTCATTCACATCAACAGCTGGTATCTCGTCGCGGTTACCTGGCTGCTGGGCATCGTGCTGTCGTGGGCCTTCATGGAAGACCGCAACCGAAATCTGATCGCGTTGGGTTTCATTCACGGGTTCCTCGGCAGTTCCGTGGGGTGGCTGTTCAGCGCGAAGAAGGCCGGCAAGGCCGCCATCAGCATGGGCGTGGGGCCTACCCACATGGACGGGTTCGACTGGCCCACCGTCCTCGTCGTCGTTCCGCTGATCCTCGGATGTATCGCCTTTATCGTCTACGCCTGGCGAAACTGGAATGAAGAGCGATAGACGGCGGGCACTCGTTATGCCAGATTCAAGACGCGGCGGGCGTTTTCCTCCTGAATGGCCCTGCGCCATTCCTCGCGGATGGGAACCGACCGTATCCATTCGATCTGCGGCGGATTGTCATGGACACCGACGATGTCGGTTCCCCATAGCAGCCGTTGCCAGTTCCGCTCGATGAATCCAAGCGTGAAATCCGGGTCGCGCGTCATGGCGTTGTGGCCCGATCCCGCCGAAAGGTCCGCGTACAAGTTGGGATAGGCGGCCATCAGGCGGTCCACCGCGCCGCCCGGCTTGATGGGGCCTTTCGGATAGCCTGAGCGCGGATCGTCCGCCGATATGGCGCTCCAGAATGCCGGGCCGTGTCCAACAAACGTGACATGCGGAAACTGCTTGAGACAGTTCTCCAATTTGGGAAGACCGGGATCGTCGAAACACAAGTCAGGACTTATCTCGAACACCAGCGGCAGCCGGTGCTCGTTGCACTTGGCGTAAATCCGCAGATTGCGCGGATCGTCGAAGGCCAGACCGTTGACGTGTTCGCCGAAGCCTTTGCAGCCGTGTTTTTCGACGAAATAATCAATGTGCGCCTCGGCCATCGGATACCGCGGATCCACGCACAGAAAGGCGATCAAACGCCGCGGATACGCATTGCGCGCCGCGACCGCCTCCTCGTTCAGGAAATAGCCCCACGATCCTTCCGGGCTTTCCAGCGGCAGCAGCACACCGATCTCGATGCCGGAGCGATTCATCCAGTCAATCAGTTGATCCACATTCAGCGGCGGCCTTGCCGGATACCCTTCCCGGTACAGATTGCCCATATGCACGTGAAAATCAATCATAGCCGGACTCCTCCCTGCGTTTTCCGTATTGTGAACCGGAACGCCGTCCGAATACAACGCGCACCAACCGAATCCCTCAGAGCGTCGCGTTGTGGATGTAGGCCATGTAGGGATTGACGGGGAATTCCTCCCCGGGCCAGCGAACGAACTCGACGTGTCCGTCCATGTACAGCACGTTGCATCCGCCGGGAACGTGGTTGAATCGCGTGGCATCGGAACTGAGATTGTCCCACATGACGGCAAGGGTGGACTGCGCGATGGCGGTCGAGGCGGGATTGTTGATGTCGGTGACAAAGAACCGTTCGATGCCCTCGCGCATGCGCATGAGCGGCAATTGTCCCAGCGTCGGATGGGCGATCACATGCTCGCTCGCCGGGTCGAGAAAGAGGGGCTGAATGGCCGCAATGACATCCGGGATTCCGCTCTGGTCCTGCGGGTCGAATCCCGGCCAGTCCAGCAGGAAACGGTTGTCCTTGGGCAGGGTGTAGCCCGTATAGGTATAGGATGCGTCGCCGTAAAGCGCGAAGTTGCCGCAACCGGTAAGCGGATCGAGGTCCACGGTTCCGTCGGCCTTGAACCATGCGTTCGCCTCGCCCGGTTTCAGGAACATGTGGACGCGCAGATCGCTTGGACAGGCCAGCACGTGGGCGTCGTTCAGATACTCGGGATAAATCGAAAGCGCGTCGGGCATCCACGAATAATTGCGGGCCATCGGATCGCTTCCGAAATCGCACAGGCGGACTTTCGGGGGAAAAAATCCGCGGGCTTCGTTGGCATAGGTCTTGAACGCGAGCCCCATCTGCTTGAGGTTGTTCTGGCATGAGGCGCGCCGCGCCGATTCGCGCGCGCGGGCAAGGGCGGGCAGCAGAATCGCGGCCAGAATGCCGATGATTGCGATGACCACCAGAAGTTCGATGAGCGTAAAACCACACCTGTTGCGTTTCATGATCGGGTTCCTTTCGTTTGCGCCGCCGTCCGGTCAGATGCCCGGCGCGGCAGACGGTCTTTTGTTGTCTTGCGGCGACCATGGCCGGCCGCCGGGATCCTTGAGCAGGGAGTATGCCTGGCTTGCGGGATCGGCCATCCCTTCGATGGTTTTCCGGAACGCCGCCGGATCGAAAAATTCCGCCGGCTGCTCATTGAAATAGGACAATAGCACGTCAACGCTCCCGGCCCGGCCGGGATCCCAGAACAACACGCGCACCGGCAGGCGGCTTTCGCGCAGCGCCCATATCCGGACCCAGTCGCCCTGCGAGTCGCCGACCATGTCGAACACGGCGAGATCGCGGGCCACGCTGGCGTCCTGATTGGGAAGCGGCGGGGTTTGCGGCGTCTTGCCCGGCAAAGCCTTGACGAGCGTTTCAAACGAAAACGCGCCCGATGCGCCCAGTCCGGCGACAAACTCCTGCACCATCCGGCGGGCCTCGTCCACCCCGGCGCGGGGGGGCGTCGTGCCGGGCAATGTAAACGACTCGGCGATTTCCCCGTTCCTACCGAAAAGAATCTGGTTGCCGGCGCGCATGCGGAGCCGCCCGCCCTTGCTCATCCAGAGTTCCAGTTGAAGCGGTTCGTCGAGGACGCCATTCTTGATGTAGATGGTCGCGTTGACGAACGGCGCCGCGGCGAATCCCGCGTTCACTTGGGCCCATGTGGGTGCCGAACCGTTGTCGAAAAGCGATTGCAGCGCAATGATCAGCAGCGCCGCGCAGGCCATCGCCGCCGAGGCGCGCAGCAACCCGCGCGTCGTCCACCCTGTCCGCCACGACGGCGGGCGCGAACGGCTCACATCCTGCCGGAAAAGGGCCAAACGGCTTCGTAGCCGCGCCTCGACATCGGGCGGCAAATCATCGCGCATGGTCTTTTTCAAGAGTCTCTCCAATGGATCGCGTGACGGATCTTCCGGGGTCATAAAACAGCCTCCCCGCGGCAGGAAGCGACAAACGGCTCCAGCATCCGGCGCAGCCGCTCCCTTCCGCGTTCAATGTGCTTGCGCACCGTGGCGTCCTTGCAGCCCAGCGCCTGGGCTATATCGCCGTATGATCGGCCCTGCACCAGCCGCATCAACACGGCGGCGGCCTGGTTGTGCGAAAGGCGGCTGATGGCATGCAACACCGCCGATTCCTGTTCGCGCAAGACGGCCGCCTCGTCCGGGGCCGGCCCGGCGGCGGGTTGCGATTCAAGGAAGGCGCGATCGTTCGCATGGATGGATGCCTCATGCCGCCGCCGCCGGCTTTTGCCCCGGAGCACGTCATGGGAAGCATTGAGACAAATGCGGATGACCAGCGCTTCCGGATTGGCGTGGCCGGCGATACGGTTCCATCGGCGCCAGATCGTCGCAAGGGCAATGCGGAGCGCCTCTTCGGCATCCTCGCCATTGCGCGTCACCCGCCAGATTGCCTTGATCATTTTGTCCTCGATCGGCGCGATCAGGCGATCATATTCCGCATAAGCGTCCTGCAATGTCCTGACTCCCACGGATTCCTTCATCCATTAGTGTAAACGCCCCGGCGCGGGTTTTTGTGTACATCGTTTCGCCGCCGTTTTCGCGGCGCCGCCGGAATGCGCCTTTCTTTTCAACGGCATGGGGCGGATCCATTTTTTGGCAGGCAGGGCGCGATTTTCGTATGATGAAATTCATGCACACACATAAATTGTCACATTCACGCCGGACCTTTCTCAAAACCTTCGCCGCCGCGGGGACGGGGATGGCGGGCATGTCGGCCTTCGGATCCATACACTCACATCCGGAAAGGCGCGCTTTTCATCTGTCCATTTCGATCGAGGCGCTCGAAAACGACCCGGAATGGTTGAACATCGCCCGGAACGCCGGCATATCGGCTGCCTGGATTGCCGGTTTTTTCTACGGATACTGGCCGCATCCGATCGAAGCGTTGACGAAATGGCGCCGCCGCGCCGAGGCCATGGGCATGGGCGCGCATGCCATCAATGTCCCCCTCGGCCACCCGGGCGACTCGCTCGGCGCGAAATCGGGACATTTTCCGTTGACGCCGCCTACCCATTGGCGAATGGGCGTTCGTCCCGACGGCACGCCATACGCCGGCACCTCGCTCCACGCACCCGCCACGGAAGAAAACGCGGCGGCCATGCGCGCGCTGGCCGCAGCCGGTGTGCGCCGCGTCTTCGTGGACGACGATTTCCGGCTCGCACAGGCGCCGGGCGTGATCGGCGGCTGTTATTGCGGGGAACACAAGCGGGCGTTTCTGAAATCGCGCGGGTACGGCGAAAACAAATGGGATGAACTGCTTGGCGACGTTGCGCGCCGCAATTTGTCGAAAACGCTGCGCGAATGGATCGATTTCACGTGCGATGAATTGACTACCTGCTTCCGGGCCCAACAAGCCGCCGCGCCGGTTATCGAACTCGGCAACATGATCATGTTCATGGGATCGGAGTCCGCGGGAATCCGGCTCGACGACTACCGCAAGGTTCCGTTCCGCGTCGGCGAATTGATGTTCGACGACGCCTCTTTCGCGCCCATAAAGGGCAAGACGAACGAACTGTTCAGCGCGTTGTTCCATCGCCGGTTCGCCGGACCCGACCGGGCCTTCAGCGAGACCACCGCGTTTCCATCGGACAAATTGTCCGCCCAAAACATGGCCGCGAAACTGATCGTTTCGACGATAGCCGACGTGCGAAACACGATGTTCATGAGCGGCATCACGCCGTTTCCAAAGGCGCACTGGGACACTCTCGCGCCCGCAATGAAACGCCAGGCCGAACTGCATGCGCGCGTCGCGGGCCACACGCCGCGCGGACCGTTCAAGCATTTCTGGGGCGAACACGGCCGCAGGGTGGGCGACGCCAACCCGTACAGTCTTTTCCTGGCAACGGGGATGCCGTTCGAGGTGACCGCGAAACCCGAAGGCGGGTATGTCTTTCTGGGCAACGACGATGCGCGCGGACTTGCCTCCATTCCAGCCGGGAAAAACACCATCCGTATTGCGCGGCCTGGCGCGGGCGCATCCGGCGTGCGCGAGACAGCCGAGGAGTTGCCCGCCCTGTTTGAACTGAAACACGAAGCCGTTTCCCGTTTCAGGAATCTCCCCCATGTCGAAAACGATATTCCCGCCGTGTTTGCGTGGTATCCTTCGGCGCGTTGCGCGATAGCATGGAATTTGACGGAAACACGCGCGGAGGCTGTCGTGCGCGTGAACGACGCCCGACGCACGATACCCCTCGAACCGTTGGAATGTGTTCTCGTGGAAGACATGCCGGGCGGGACAGGTTGACGGCGGAAACAAAACATGTATTACGATCTTTTCGCAATCATTTGACCGGAAGGGAGAGACACCATGCAATACAGGGAATTGGGCCATTCGGGCATAAGCGCATCCATCGTGGGCTTGGGAACGTGGGTCATGGGCGGGGGCGAGATGTGGAACGGCGCGGACGACGCGGAGTCGCTCCGGGCCATTGACGCCGCGCTGGATCGCGGCATCAATCTCATTGATACCGCGCCGGCGTATGGATGGGGCCACAGCGAGACGCTCATCGGACGGGCGATTCGCAACCGGCGCGACAAGGTGGTCCTCGCGACCAAGTTCGGCATGTGGTGGGACGACCATCGCGGTTCGTTCCATTTTCACTTCGACGGAAAAGACACGTTCATCTGTCTGAAACCGGAAACCATCGCCATCGAAATCGAAAACAGCCTTCGCCGGTTGGAGACGGATTACATTGATTTGTACCAGGCGCATTGGCCATCGAAAGATCCTGATTTTACACCCATTGGGGAAACGATGGCCTTCCTGATGAAACTGAAAGATCAGGGCAAAATTCGCGCCATCGGCGTTTCCAACGTCAGCGTCGGACAATTGGACGAATACCGGTCCCATGGCGACATCGCCAGCAACCAGTTCCGGTACAGCATGCTGTACCGCGCGCCGGAGGCCGATATCCTGCCCTACTGCGCCCAAAACAACGTGGCCACGTTGACCTACATGTCGCTCGAACAAGGTCTGCTCACCGGCAAGGTCGGGATGGATCGCGTCTTCGATCCGAACGAATTCCGCAGCAACGAGGCATGGAATGCATGGTTCAAACTCGTGAACCGTCCGAAGGTGCTGGCGATGCTTGCGGGCTGGAAAGACTTGACGGACAAATACGCCTGTACGCTCGCGCAACTTACGCTGGCGTGGACGGCCGCCCAGCCGGGCGTCACGCATGTGCTCTGCGGCGCGCGCACGCCCGCCCAGGCCGAACAAAACGCCGCTGCGGGGACATTGGTTTTGGATGCGGTGGATATCGCGCGCATGCGCAACGATGCGCTTGCCCTCGGCGATCCCGAATAAGGCGCCGCGCATGATCCGGCGGACGGCGAGGTCTTTCCTGATTGCGTTGATGTCTCTTTCGTGCGCAACGGGCACGGCGCAACATGCGGATTTCGAGTCCGTTTTTCTGGCCGTGCGCGACCTGCGGCAGACGTTCGGCGCGGACTATCTCATGGATGACGCAGGAGAGACAGCCTTGCGCGAGGCCGCGGACGAAGCGGCCGCGTCGCAAAACGGCGATACATGGAAACGATGGGACGAATTGGCGCGCGCAGCGCTGTTGGCGAACCCCCTGCTGAACTTCGATTCGCTGATCGTCGTCAAACGTTCTGAAAAACAACTCGGCCTGTCGCAAAACTGGGAAAGCAACTCGACGTTGCCGATGTCGGGATTCGACAACGAAATAGCAATCTTGTCTCCCTTGAACGACGGCGCGCTAACCACCTTGTACCGGCCCGAAAAGGATGTTTTCGTGGGCGACGTGGACCTGCATTTCGACGCGGATCGCCTGCTTTTTTCGATGCCCGGCGACAACGGCCGCTGGCAAATCCATGAATTGAACATATCGGACAAATCCGTGCGGCAATTACCGCTAATCACCGAGGCGGACGTGGACAACTACGACGCCTGCTACCTGCCCGACGGCAACATCCTGTTCACGTCAACGGCGCCGTTCGTCGGCGTGCCGTGCGTCACGGGTTCGTCGCACGTTTCAAACATCTACCGCCACGACACGGCGAGCGGAAGGAGCCGCCCGAACGGTCATTTGGACATGAGCCTGTTCTCCCCGTACAATGCCCGGTGAGGGAGATACGGTGAACGCACGGATGATTCGATGGCTCGACGCCTGCGCCGGCGTGCCGGTGTGCGCGCTGGTGAGCCTTGCAAGCCGCATTTCGGGTTTCTTTCGCGGGCGCGGATCGGCAACGGACGGCCCGCGCCGCATTCTGTTCATCAAACTGATTGAACAGGGCGCAACCGTGCTCGCGGCAGACGCCATTCAACGGGCCGCGGACCGCGTCGGACGCGAAAACATCTTTTTCTGCGTTTTCGCTGAAAATCGTCCCATCCTCGACATCATGGACGCGCTGCCCGCTGAAAACGTGTTTTCGTTTCGGAACGACGGCCTTTGGGCATTTCTTTTGGATACTTGGCGCTTCATGCGTTTTATGCGCGCCCAAAAGATTGACACCGCCATTGACTTGGAGTTTTTCTCACGGGGTTCAGCGGTGCTGGCGCGGCTGTCCGGCGCCCGCATCCGCGTGGGACTGCACCGGTTTACGAGCGAAAATCCCTATCGCGGCCATTTGATGACGCATCGTGTCCAATACAACCCCTATCTTCATACAGCGGAATTCTATTCATTGCTGACGGAATGCGCATGGATGGATCCCGGGGACACGCCGATGCCGAAGACTGTGCTTCCGCCTTCCCGCCGGCCGCCGCCACGCTTCGAACCGGACCGGGCATCGCTTGATCGCGTATTGGCGCTTCTGGCGGAACGCGGCATTCATCCCGACGGACAACACATCGTGATTCTCAATCCGAATGCCGGCGACCTGATTCCTTTGCGCAAGTGGCCGCTGGACCGGTTTGAGGCCCTTGGACGGAAAATCATCGCGGACGATCCCCGCGCGGTCATCGTCGTCACGGGAACGGCCGGTGAAAGTGACGCCGCCGAAGCCTTGTGCAAGGGAATCGCGTCGCCGCGCGCCGTAAGCCTTGCCGGAAAGACGTCGCTGCGCGAATTGCTCGTCCTGTATGTCCTTTCGTCCGTCATCGTGACCAACGACAGCGGGCCGGGGCACTTCGCGGCACTGACGGATATCGCCGGCGTGGTCCTGTTCGGGCCGGAAACGCCGCTGCGGTACGGTCCGTTGGGACCCAACGCGCGCGCGCTATCCGCCGGACTGGCCTGTTCGCCGTGCGTGAACCCCTTCAATCACCGTTTCTCCCCCTGCACCCACGCCCGGTGCATGGAAGCCATCGCCGTGGACGAAGTCCTAAAGGCCGTGCAAGACGCATGCAGGATGAAAGAAAACGGCGGATATCCGCCCGGCGAAAAGTAGAAAGTTTCCCCGCCGGCATATTAGGATGAACGCGCAAAAAGGATTTTGCGATGGCAAAAGTCAAATGCCCGAAATGCGATTTTGTCAATCCCGACGGCCAGGATTCGTGTGTCCGGTGCAAAACACCCCTGCCGCGCATCAAAATCGAAATTGCGCCGCCCAGCGCGCCGCCGGTCCAGCAGGCGCAGTATGTGTTCCGCCCGGGGCAGATTGTCGCGTCGCGCTACTCGGTGATTGACGTCATAGGACGCGGCGGCATGGGTTGCATTTATCGTGTCCGCGACAACGTGTTGAAGGAGGATGTTGCGCTCAAGACGCTGCTGCCGCAGTTTGTGCGCGATCAGACCGTCGTCGAGCGTTTTTTCAACGAGGCGCGCATCGCCCGGGGGTTGTCCCATCCGAATATCGTCCGCGTGCACGACATCGGGATCACCGGCGACATCATTTACATTTCGATGGAACTCATCAAGGGCCGTTCGCTGCGCGACATGCTCGAAAAATTGCCGGCGGGCCAGCGGCTGCCCGTGCGCAACGCCCTGCGAATCATAGATGGCTTGTGTGCGGCGCTTGAATACGCCCATAGCCATACCGTCCACCGTGACATCAAGCCGGAAAACGTCATGATCTGCGAGGATGGCACGGTCAAACTGATGGATTTCGGCATCTCGAAACTCATGGACACGCGGCATCTCACCGGGCCGGCCATCGTCATGGGCACCCCCTTCTACATGTCGCCGGAGCAACTGCGCGACAGCGCGAGCGTGGATGCGCGCGCGGACATTTACAGCGTCGGCGTCGTGCTCTACGAAATCCTGACGGGCAACATGCCGACCGGCGTGCCGCGGCCCGCCTCGCATCTGACCCGTGAAGTGCCGCCGGCGCTTGATCCGATCGTTGCGAAATGCGTTGACCCGGATCCGGCCAAACGCTATCAAAGCGTAAGGGAACTCCGGGCGGCGCTTCTGCCCATTCGCAAACTCGTCGAAGGCGCCACCGGCCCGGCCCCGCAAGCCCTGCACCCCCCGAAACAACCGCCCCCTGCCAAGCGGGTGTCCATGCGGTTCCTCACGGGCGCGGCGCTAACAGCGGGCATCGTGCTGCTGGCGGGAGTGGGACTTTACCGCGCGGAACTGGGCCGCCGCGAGTCGTTGAAAACGCATGCCGAAACGCTGGCCGTGGCGCAACGGCTGGCGCCTCCGGAAGACGCTTCCATCGGTTTCGACGCCGAATTCAGGCAATGGAAGTCGCGCATCGAACAGGCCAGCCAGATCCATCCCGATGTCGAAAAAAACGAGGCCATGAAAAAGGTTCTCGAAGACGCCCGCAAACGCTGGGAAATGGCGCAGGAACTGGTTCACAAGAAAGATCCCATGGCCCTTGAACTGGCCCGGCAAGCGGTTCAGTGTTACTCCGCCTTGGCCGACTGGCCGTCGGACATGGTGTTTGTGCTTCCCGGAGATGTGACGATTCACGACGAAAACGCATCTTCCGTCGTGACGCTCGACGGCTTCTTCATTGACAAACACGAGGTCACCAACGGCGAGTACCTCCTGTTTTGCCGCGAGAAAAACTGGCGGTTCCCTCCCTACGATCTCGAAACCGCGCCGGCCGACCATCCCGTCATATCGGTGACATTCTATGACGCGCTGGCCTACGCGTCATGGGCCGGCAAGCAACTTCCGACCGAGGCCCAATGGGCGCGCGCGGCCTATGGCGGGCCCGCCGCATCGAAAAACTACCCATGGGGCGAATCGTGGAAGGACGGCGGTTGCAATTCGGGCAGCGACTCGCCGGACATGGAATATGCGCGGCCCGTCGGCGTCTTTACCGACGACCTTTCATGGGCCGGCTGTACCGACATGGCTGGAAACGTCGCCGAATGGACCCGATCACGTTTCATGCCCCTGCCCTACGAAGCCGGCGACGGCCGTGAAGACACCCGTCATTTTACGTTTGGCACGATCCTCGTGGTACGCGGCGGCCATTATCGCGACCAGCAGCACACCCCCATGTATATGCGGTTTTCCATGCCCTTTGAGTCCGCGTCCGACACGGTGGGGTTTCGCTGCGTCAAGTCCCTTCCGCCCCTCCCCGCCCAATAGTTCGGGGCGCGGCGGAAACCGGAAATCACTTCACGCCGGCGCATTGTTCCCGGAGTCTTCGCGCCTGTTCGTGCAAATTGCCCATCGGAACACGGCTCAAGAAGGCGTCCAGTTCGCGAATGGCTTCTTCATCGCGTCCAAGCGCATGAAGGACCGCGGCCGCGCTCAACGTCAATTGGCTGTCCGGCGCCAGCGCCGATCCCCTGCGGTAGTACGACAAGGCCTCCTCCAGGCGATTGGCCTCCTGGCAAATCCCGCCCAAGGTTCCACAGGCCCAGGATTCCTGCGTGGCATCCCCGGCCTCGCGGGCCATCTCCAGCCATTGCCGGCCCAGTCGTTCCGCCTCCGCGGGATTGCCCCCGCGCCACAAAGACGACACATAAGCAGTCAGATGCCCCGGTTTTGTTAGCGCCCCGGGAGGCAACGCGCGGTACGCATCCACCGCCTCGTCGTATCGTTCGAGCCGGTAAAGTGTTTCGCACAGGGAACGCCCGCACTCGTACTCGCGTTGTTTGTCCACGAACTGTCCATCCAACGCCCGGCGGAAACGGCGGATCGCGAGATCGTAATTGCCGAGGTCGAGGGCCTTCTGGCCGCCCTGAAACGACGCTTCCGCGCACGCATCGTCCACACCCGCCGTCAATGCATCGCCAAAAAGCCCAAAGATCACAATAAATATCAACAGTCCGACATAGCCGATGCCGGCCACGCCCAGAAACGAGAAATAGGCCCTTGGCCCCTCGTCGCCGTCCGTTTCGGATGGAACGGAACCACACGAGGCGCTTTCGTCCGTTGCCGTGTTTTTCATGTCGTCCACCATGGGGCTACGGTAGACCATCCCGGCGCGGAAATGCAACCCGATTCCTTTTCCTGAGGCCGGGTGTTATAATTCGACAAGTCTTTTCTTTGTTACAGGGAAATCAACGGGTGACGGCCGTCCGTGTTCAACGCATGTAGACAGATCATCGCGCGACTGGTTTGGCTGGCCTTGTCGGTGCCGATCTTTTTAAAGGTTCTGGGGATCGGATTTCTGGTGACGCTGCTGTTCGGAGGGGTTGCATTCCACCAAATCAGCGTTGGAATGTTTCACACGCACTATCAGGTCCACGGCGAAACGGCGCTCTCGATTGCCACGGCGCTGGCGGACCGCATCGCGCCCTTGCTGATCGAAAAACAAATTGCCGACGTGGATCGCGAACTGACCAACACGATGAACGCGTTCCCCGACGTGCGTTACATCATCGTCCAGGCGCCGGATCGCCAAATCGTCTCCCATGGCTTTGCCTTTCCGCAGGAAGCGCCGGCGGATCTGCTAATCAACAACAAGAACCTCTGCATGGGCTGCCACGCCGATCCCAAGTCGTTCGAGGTCACGACCGGCCTGATGGACGTCCCCGCCCGCAAGCTGAAGTTGGGGACGAGACGCATCCGGGCCTATCAACGGCGGGAGGGATTGATTCTCGAAGCGTGGGCATCGGTCAACGACACGCGACAAGACATCATCCGGCTGGGCGTTGGGGATCGGATTATCGCAAAAGAAATCACGTCCATCAGCCGCTCGTTGTTCTGGAGCCTGGCGCTGTGCGTGGCGGTGGGATTGTCGCTGGCGCTTATTCTGACCTATGCGATCGTTCGTCCCGTCCACAATCTGCTTCAAGCGACCAATCAGATCCGGGAAGGCAATTTTCAGGCCCGCGCGGATGTGTTCAGCCAGGATGAGATCGGGCAATTGTCCCTGGCCTTCAATCAGATGGCGGAGGGTCTCGAATCCTACCGGGAAAAGGTGCGCGAGAAAGAGGCCATCCGCCAGTCGCTGCTGGCCCGGATTGTGGAAGTGCAGGAAGAGGAACGCAAGAGCATCGCGCGCGAACTGCACGATCAACTGGGGCAGTCCCTCTCCACGACGCTGTTGTCCATCGAGGCCGCGTGCAAGGAACTGCCCCTCCATGCCGACCGGTTCAACAACGTGAAAAACGGCATTCGCGAAATGATTGACGAAGTCCGGCGCATTGCATGGCATGCGCGCCCGTCCATCCTGGACGATTACGGTCTGGATCAGGCGCTGGCGCGGTATACCCAGGAAATCTCGAAATTGCTGCCCTTCAAGATTGACTATCAATATGTCGCGCGGGACGAGGCCGGGCGGTTGCCCAATCCCATCGAGGTGACGCTGTACCGGATTGCGCAGGAAGGCTGCACCAACATCATACGCCACGCGCGCGCCACCCAGGCCAGCCTCATTCTGTTGCGCCACGGCCATGAAGTGCATCTGGTGATCGAGGACGACGGATGCGGATTCGACGTGCCCGCGCTCGAAAAAGGATCGCGCCCCCCCTTGGGGCTGCTCGGCATCCGCGAGCGCGTCGCGTTGATCGGCGGCGAATTCACCGTGGATTCCGCGCCGGGAAAAGGAACGACGCTGAGGGTGCGGATATCGCTGGAAAACGAGAGGGATGGCGGATGAGGAACGCACAGCCTGGACTCGCTTCGCTGTTTGCGGACGCCGGTTTCCGCGTTTTTGCCGCCTTTTCTTTTCAAACTTCAGGAGAAACAGACGATGCCGGTTCGGGTCTTCATACTTGACGATCATGCCGTGTTCCGCAGCGGCCTCAAGGCCTTGCTGGAACGGGAGCGAGATTTCCAAATCGTCGGTGAAACGGGTTCGGGCGTGGATGCGCTCAATGCGCTGGACGAACACCCCGTAGACGTCCTGTTGCTCGACATTAGCATCCCCGGCCTGCCCGGCCCGCGCGTGGCCGAAGCCGCCTTGCGCAAGTTTCCGAAGCTGGGCATTGTCGTCCTGACCATGCACGAGGACGAATACTATCTGCAGGAACTTCTACGGATCGGCGTTCGCGGCTATGTGCTCAAGAAGTCGAGCGATCAGGAACTGGTGCATGCGATCAACGCCGTGGCGCGGGGCGAAAGTTACATCGATCCCACCCTGGCGCATCTGGTGATATCGCCCTACGTCGGCCGGACCACCCCCAAGAAATCCGACCGGGTTTCGCTGCTCACCCAACGCGAGCAGGAAGTCTGCCAGTTGCTCGCCTACGGCTATACCAACACACAAGTCGCCGAACGCCTGTTCATCTCCGAACGCACCGTCGAAACGCACCGCAACAACATCATGGGCAAGCTCGAACTCAAAACGCGCGCCGAGCTAGTCCGTTTTGCCATAGACAACGGCCTGTTCAAATTGTCCTGACGCTTGTTTCCCGGCCTGCCGGGAAAAATCGTTTGCTTCGCAATGACAGAGGGTTCGGAGATGATGTATTCGGCGTTTGTGTTCATGATTCTGGCGGCGCCCGCCGACGGCGGCCTGCATTACGACAAACCGGCGATGGTTTGGGACGAGGCCTTCCCGCTGGGCAACGGCAACCTGGGCGCATTGGTCTGGGGCGACGGCAATCCCGTCAAGATTTCGCTGGACCGGACGGATCTTTGGGACTTGCGGCCCGTGCCGGAATTCCATTCGGCGGACTACATGTATGCCCGGATGCGTGAATGGGAAAAGGCCGGCAAGTTCGAGGATTTGCTGAATCTCTATGACCGCCCCTACGAACGGCCCGCGCCGACCAAGATACCCGCGGGGCGCATCGAACTCACGATCGGCGGCGCACCGGCGTTCCAGAGCGCGGATTTGTCGCTCGACGATGCCACGGCGGCGATGGCCTTCAGAAATGGCGCACAGGCGCGCGTGTGGATTCATGCGACGCAATGCGTGGGCGTCATCGAGGCGGACGGGGCGGAATCCATTTCGGCGAAACTGGTTGCGCCGGCCTTTGGCGGCAAGGAAGCCGGCCCCGCGAAACCGGCGATCGTCGCGGGGGAACTGGCGCAACTCGGCTATCCGAAGCCTGTTTGCACGTCCGGCGAAACATGGTCGGCTTACGAGCAGGAAGGGTGGGGCGGATTTCGTTTCGCGGTGCATCTCGCATGGAAGGCGGAAGCGGGCGCATGGCGCGGCGCCTGGTCGGTTGTTTCGAGCCGCGAGAGCGCCGATCCGTTGAAAGAGGCCAAGGCAAATGTGGAGCGCGCGCTGGCCGATGCGTCGCGGGCGTCGCACGAAGCCTGGTGGAAAGCCTATTGGGAAAAGACATGGATTTCGGCGCCGAACAAGGCCATCGAACGCCAGTGGCGCCTTGACACCTACAAATTCGGCGCGGCCAGCCGGCGCGGCTCGCCGCCGATCACGCTGCAGGGGCCATGGACGGCGGACGACGGCAAACTCCCCCCCTGGAAAGGGGACTACCATCACGATCTGAACACGCAGTTGAGTTATTGGCCCTGTTACAGCGGCAACCGCCTCGACGAGGGACTGAGTTATCTCGATTGGCTGTGGGAGACGCGCGGAAATTGCCGGGAATGGACGCAACGGTTCTTCGGCATGCCGGGTATGAATGTCCCAATGACGGCGGACTTGAACAACAATCAGATCGGCGGATGGCGGCAGTACACGCATTCCGCCACGACCGGCGCATGGCTCGCCCACCATTTCTATCTGCACTGGAAATTCAGCATGGACCGCGCCTTTCTCGAACAACGCGCCTATCCCTACCTGCGCGATTGCGCGACGTTCCTCGAGGCGGTCACGAACGAGCGCGACGCAACGGGCAAACGGACCCTTCCCCTGAGTTCATCGCCCGAAATCAACGACAACCGGCCCAACGCATGGTTTCCCACGATAACCAACTACGACCTTGCGCTGATTCGCTGGCTGTTCACAGCCACCGCCGAAATGGCCAGCACGCTCGATAACAACGACGACGCGGCCCATTGGCGCGCGGTGTGCGGGGAAATGCCCGAGCTGAGTCTCGGCGATGACGGACGCCTGCTTGTCGCAAAGAACTATCCGCTGCCGGAATCCCATCGGCATTTTTCACATCTGATGGCCATCCATCCCCTCGGCCTGATTGATCGATCGCAAGGACCCGAATCCGAGCGCATAATTCGCGCCTCGCTCGATGAACTCGAACGGCTCGGCTCAAAGCACTGGTGCGGGTACAGTTTTGCATGGCTCGCGAACCTCGCCGCGCGGGCCGGCGACGGCGCCAAGGCCGAACAAGCGCTTGAAACCTTTGCGACGGCCTTCGTATTGCGCAACGGTTTCCACTGCAACGGCGATCAATCCGGCAAGGGATACAGCCGGTTCACGTATCGTCCCTTCACGCTCGAGGGCAATTTCGCGGCAGCCGCGGGGCTTCAGGAAATGCTGCTCCAAAGCCATACCGGCGTCATCGAAGTATTCCCCGCGATTCCCGAAACATGGCGCGACGCGGCCTTTCACGCGCTGCGCGCACAGGGCGCGTTTCTCGTTTCCGCGGCTCGGAAAGAAGGCAAAACGCGGCGCGTCGAAATTGTGGCCGAACGAGGCGGGACATGCCGGTTACGGTCGCCTTTCAGCGACCGGACGCTTGAATTCGCCATGGCTCCCGGACAATGCATTGTCCTTGAAAACGATCCCGCGTAACCTACGGACCCGCCCTTCGATGAATAGACGGCGTTTCATGGGTCTTGCAGCCGGCGCGGTTTTGGAAACAGGAGGCATCCGCACCATGCCCGAACGCGAAAAATCCTTCGTGACCACGCGGGGCGTCGTGATTTTGCCGTCGGATACCGAGACCTTTCCATGGCCGGAACGGGCCAAACGGGCCGGACTCACCACCATCGGCCTGCACCTCGATCCGGTGTTGCGTGAAGCGTTCGTGAAATCGGGAAAAGGACATGCGTTCATGGCCTCGTGCAAGCGCCTCGGCCTGGAGGTCGAGTACGAATCGCATGCCCTAAACAACCTGCTGCCCCGCGATCTGTTCGCGAAATATCCCGAAATGTTCCGCATGAACGACGAAGGGCGACGCGTGCCCGACGCCAACCTCTGCGTGAGCAACCCGGACGGGGTCAATCGGGTGTGCGAAAACGCCGCCTCGTATGCGCGGCGCTACCCTCCCACAACGCATCGCCACTTCTTCTGGACCGACGACGGCCAGCCCATGTGCCGGTGTCCAAAATGCCGCGGTCTGTCGGACAGCGATCAGGCGCTGTTGCTCGAAAACGAAATGTTGAAGGCCATCCGGCGCAATGACGCAATGGCCACGCTGGCCCATCTCGTCTACCACGGCACGCTGGACCCCCCGTCGCAGGTCAAGCCCCTTCCCGGCATTTTCCTCGAATTCGCGCCGATCCAGCGCAACTACCGACAGCCGATTCGCAACCGCGATGCGCCCGAATACGCGCGGCTGCAGGATGCGCTCGACGCGAACCTGGCGGTATTCGGCGCGGACAACGCGCAAGTGCTCGAATATTGGCTGGACGTGTCCTTCCACTCGAACTGGAAGCGCGACGCCTTGGCCCGCATCCCGTGGGAGCGATCAATTACAGAAGACGATGCGGCCTACTATACGGGCCGCGGCATTCGCCGCATCACGACATTTGCCGTCTGGCTCGACGGCGCCTATGTGGAACGGTTCGGCGACCCACCCCTGGATGAATACGGCCGCATTCTCCGCGACATACGGAAAAAGCGCAAATAGCGGCGACAAGGGAGTACCGAATTATTGGGCCTTGTTTCAGTCTGCAATCCCCCGAAAAATGGCCTTATGGAATTGCATTGATGCGTTGATCGTGGAGTCCCGACATGGCAGAAATTGGGGCGAATGTGTGGGACTGGCTGTCCAGCCTGTCCGTCCACGGACATGGCGTGACTTCGAAAAAGACAGACTGGACAGTCTGTCCCACGTTCCTCACCCGAAGGATTCCCCATACGCGTTCAGAGCAGATGAATACATGCAAGAACTCGCTACTCTCAAGTCGGTGAGAAATGCCTTGAAAACGCCGTGTTTTTGTGCCCTTGTGTGCTTTGCCCGGGGAACGGTAGAATGGCGCACATGATGTGTTTTCTTTTTCATACGATGCCGCAGCGCCGCCTGTTTGGCCTGTTGACGGTTCTTTTTCTCGCGTTTCAAAGCGCTGCGACGGCGGACTTTAGCGGGACAGTGGATTGGGTAGCCGCCGTAAACCGGATTGGCGTAAAGCACGATGGAATCATGGAGGTCGTGGAACTGTTCGGCGTGAAAGCCCCCCAGGCGCCGCCCGAGTTGACGGCCCGCGCCTTGGCGGCCACCAAACGGCTTTGCCTGAAAAAGGAAGTGACCGTCCGCGTCATGGGAAGCATCAAATACGGGGAAGTATGGGGGCAGGTGACGCTGCCGGATCAGCGCCGCCTCGATCTAATCCTGCTGTCGGACGGATACGTTCGATGGGACCGCTTCGCCGCGCCGGACGATGTGCTTATCCGGAATCGGGAAGCCGGCGCCCGCAAGGCATCGAAGGGGCTTTGGGCGGCGGAATACCGCGAAATCGAGGATTCCGCCGATGAACCAAGCACCTTGGGCGTGAAAGCCTTGATTCATGCGGTGCCGGGAGACGCCGAACAGGTCTATCTGGTCGCCTTCAATAGACATTTCCACAGACCGCGATGCGTGTATCTCAATCAGCCGGGCGTTTCGATTACGAAGGGGGAAGCCGTAAAAAAGGGCTACTCGCCCTGTCCGGTATGCGGACGCTATCGAATCCCTCAAACTCTCAAGAACAGGAAATGGCTGCCACCCTCGACGCTGCCGCACCGGGATTCCGTCTCCATGCCGTTGCCCATTCCCCGGCTCGAGATTGCGCCTTCCGCGCCGTTTCCCCGCGTTCAAACGCCCGATTGACGCCTCGCAATCAGTCGCGGCTTCTGGCAATCAACAGCATGCGGATCAGTTGCATGATAGCCATGGCGGCGGCGGCGATATAGGTCATCGCGGCGGCGCTTAGAACCTTGCGCGCGCCGTATAATTCATCCGCGGTAAGATAACCGCCGTTTTCGAGCGCGAGCAGCGCGCGCCGGCTGGCGTTGAACTCGACCGGCAGCGTCAATACCGTGAAGAACACCGCCAGCGTGAACAACAGGATGGCCACCTGCATCAACACGCCGAAATTCGCTATCAACCCGATAAAAAACAGCGGGAACGCCAACGTCGAACCAAGTCCGCACACCGGATAGATGATATTTCGCAGCGCGAGCGGACCGTACAATTGGGCGTGCTGAATGGCATGGCCGACTTCATGGGCCGCGATGCCCAGCGCCGCGATACTGCGGCCGTAATAAATGTCTTCCGACAAGTTCAACATCCGGGTCCGCGGATCGTAATGATCCGTCAGTTCGCCGGGAATCGCCGCCAGCCCGCAAGCGACTCCGCCCGGGAACCGGCTGGGATCGTTCGACAACGGGATATTGGCATCCTGCAAAATCAGTTTGGCGACATCCGCGCCGGTCAGTCCCGATCGCGTGGCGACCTGGCTGAACTTCGCATACGTGCTTTTGACTTTGATTTGCGCCCATACCGCCAGGATCATCGCCGGAATGAGCAGGATCATGGTCGGATCGAACAGCGGAAAATACATCTTACGTCTCAGTCCTCTGTGCCGGCGTGCGCATGATGCAACGCCCGTTGAACGTTGAACCTTCTTCAATAACCAATTGCCGCGCCTGGATATTTCCTTCCACGCGGCCCGTGGCGGCCAGCCGCAAAAGGCCGCCCGTACTGACATTGCCGAAAATCTGTCCGGCTATGGCAATGCGTTTGCCCGCCAGCGCGTCGGCATTCAGGCGGCCTGTTTTGCCCACGTCCACCTCCTGCGAACATTCGAGTTTGCCTTCCACAAGCCCCTCGACCCGGCACGAGGTTGCCCGGACGTTGCCCGAAATGAGCGCGGTCTGCCCAAGAAACAGCTTGCCGTCCACAATGACATCCCCGTCAACGCGCCCGCAGATTTCGGTCTCGGACCCGCTGGTCATCGATCCGCCGATGATCACGCCTTCGGGCACGATCATGCGCTTGGGCGTCACGTTTTTCGCGCGCCGGATAGCGATATCGTCGGCCGACACCGTGGTGGAATCGGACAACTCCAGTTCGCCGGTCTGCGAGGAATCTCCGCCCCGGCTTGTCTGGAGCATTTCCTGAAACGACGTGCTGATTCGGTGAAAAAACGAATCACTTTTCGCGGCCTTTTCCAGTTCCGCATAGGAATCGCCGCTGCCGCCCGCATCGGGTAAATCCGCATCCAGCGCCAAGGGTTTTCGGCGTGCCACATCCGTCATATCGTCACCTGCCATGTTTTTTGCCATAGTCAGACATATCCCAGCCGGTTCGCCAAATCCGCCACGCAGGCCGATACTTTCTGGGCCGGATGGCTCACGACGAACGGCGTTCCCGCGTTGACGCTATCTGAAACGAGTTTGTCGAAATAGATGAAACCGAGATTAGACGGCTCGATGCGCAGATACTGCCGCGCATATTTGGCCAGTATGTTGGCCGCGATTTGCGCCTCGTAGGCATTGTGCGCCTTGTTGACCACGATCTTCGGGCGTAGCGATTGCGCAAGCGCCGTCATTTCGCCGCATACCTGCTCGCGCACTTCGGGTTCGAAGACGTCCGACACCTGAATCGCGTCCAGGAAGTCTGTCAAGGTCTCGTTGCGCTTGAGCAACAACGCCACCTCCGGCGACTGGTAGAACCGCTCGATCCGGCGAAACAACGCCGCCCGAAGAAACTTGAACGCGTTGTCAATGCTCGTCTTTTCCGGCGTAATTACGAGAATCCCGTTGTTTTCCGTCAAGAGGAAAAAATCGAGCGTGTTCAAATGCGCGCCGGCGTCCAAATCCACGATGATCAAATCCGCCTCGATCTGGCGAAGTTCCCGAATCAGGGCCAGTTTCTGCTGGTATTTCGGATTGGCGACATCGAGCAGGCCTGTGGTGCCCGGCACAAGACGCAAATTTTCGAACGGCGTGTCGCACACCACCGCCCCCAGATTTTTCCCGCCTTTCTGATGGAAAAAATCGTCGAGACGGCGGTCTGATCGCGTGCCGAGAAAAGTCTCGATGTTCGCGCAACTCAAATCCGCATCCACCAAGACGACCCGATAACCTTTTCGCGCAATCTCGACCGCTGTGTTGACGGCAAAACAACTCTTGCCCACACCGCCTTTTCCCCCGCCAACAGCAACGATTTCCGGGGTCTTCCTGGGGACGTTCTGTTCCGCACAGAGATACACCGCCCAAGATCTCCGATTCCGTTGGATGCAGCCCTGCATCATTTTCGGATACCAGCCGTCACGCTACCACACTAATCGCCGGTGTGTCAAGAAAAAATAGACCCAAACAACCCATTCTCTCCTCCTCTTTTTTCTCGTTCTCGTCATCGGCATCGTCATGCCAGCCCCCGGCGATCCGGAAATTTCTGAAACTTTTCCGAGTACGCGGGAATAATGTAACGAAAACAGGCGTCCTACGGTATCAATGATATACCGGGCGGTTTCCTGAAGCCCGAAGCGTTTTGGCGTGGATGACAAGGAGGTGTTGAAAGATGCGGTTCTTTTCATGGAACCCATGGCATACGCCGATGCCGTCGAGCATTGCCTATGGGCAATCGTTCCCGGTGGTGTTAGGCCCGGCCGGTTCCCATGAAGAAATAGATGCGGCTGCCCAAGAAAACGGCGACAAGGTGGTCTACATCCCGATCTACATGGGCTGGCTGTAACGTTTTTACCCGATATTCGAAACCCCACGCCGCTGCAAGCCTAGTGCTTGCAGCGGTTTGCGTTTTTTCTTCTCCTGTGCCGCCGCGGATGGGGCGGCCAAGGATTTTTCCCCAAAAGTCCATCCGCTTGGATTGAAGTGCGAAGAACAGGGCGGCCGGTGTACAATCGCGGCATGGTTGCGCGATGTTGAACCATCAGAAAAACGCTGCATGACTATACGACAAGGAACCGTTCTTCCCGAAAAAGAGATCGCGATGCCGATCGCCCTTTCGGTTGTCTATCTTTTCCTGGCATTGGCGGGAACGGGCTTGAATCTGGTCCATTTGGAGATCGGCGCGGGCATCGTCAAATCCCTGCCCGCCATCTTCCTTGCCGCATGCGCATGGGCCTACTCGCGCCCACGGTTCGGACCCTGGGTCGCGCTGGGCGTCGCGCTCGGTTCTGTAGGCGATTACAGCCTGTCGAACGCCGAACGTTCGTGGTTTATGGCGGGACTTGGCGCATTCCTCGCCGGACACGTCGCCTATTCCATCGCCTTCGCGAAAGATCTGCGATGGACTCCGGCACGAGCATGGATCGTCGGCGTGTGTACGCTGGCGATGGCCGCCTTGACGGCCGCCGTGTCCATTCGCATGGCGCACGCAAATGCGTTCGCCGAAATTCCGCCCGTGTGCGTGTACGTGACGGTTATGGGCGTCATGATGGCGCTGGCCGTGTTTCACGAAAGTCCGACGCGGCTTATTGCGGCCGGCGCCGTCGTCTTCGTCATTTCCGACGCCCACATCGCCGTCAACCACATGCTGCTCGATACCGCCCGCCTCGGCCTCGCCCTCTCCGGCTACGCAACCTACTACCTCGCGCAATATCTCATTGTGGCCGGCGCGATCGCCGAAGCAAGGCAATGGGCGGCGGTTTCCACAAATACGATGGAATAGCGCCGACCGCAATACCAATGACATCACATCGCCATATAATATTCATGGCCTTCAATATCCAAGAAATCCGGTTATCCTATTCAAGGAATGTCCAACCGCGATGTGCGCATGTGCCCCGTGCCGGTGTACAATCGTTCTGTAAATGACCCGGTACGGGACAAACCACGAGGAGTACGGCGCATGAAAGAGCACAGGGGATTCTGCGCGATGCTGGCGCTGTTGGCGGCACCGGTGGTACTGGCGACGGCGGGCGCGGCGCAGGGCGCGGGGTTGTCGGGCAACGTGGTGGACGGGCAGGGCAAACCGGCCACCGGCGTCTTCCTGATGCTCATGACGCCGCAGTGGCAGCCAAAGACCTTCACTAATTCCGGATCGGACGGGACCTTCAAACTGGACGGCGCGGCCAAGGGCGACCTGATCATCTGCCAACCGCCGACGATCAAGAACGCCGAGGGCCTCGAACTCTTCAGTCTCCAACCGCGCATTTACCAGATGGGCGACAAGTCCGCGGCGACCTTCAAATTGCCCGCGGCGGGATGCCTGATCCTCCGCGGATACGATGCAAGCGGCCAATTGATGCGTTTCGAGGATTACGAGAAAAGGGGGAAGTTCGCCGGGCAATTCTGCGGCGTAACGGGCATGGGCGGCGAACTCAAACCGCCGTGCTGCTGGTGGGTGCACGACAAGGAATCGGGCGGATTCGGCGCGAAACGCGAAAAGGGCCTGCCCGCCTTCATGGTCGAACCGAAAGAGCGTTTCATCATTCAGATGCTCTATTGGGAAGTCCCCGGCTATGGCAAATTGCTTCTGCGCGCCGACAACGGCGGACAAGGCTTCGCCGTCAATGCGCCGGGCGAACACGCCATTATCCAGGTGGCCGTCGAATTGGCGCGCACGGCCGTGGACGACCTCGTCAAGCGCGCCGACGCCTATCCGGCGGATGCCAAGACAAAAATAGAAGAGGTAAAGACAAAACTGGCGGACGCCATGAAACTGACCGACGAGCCGCAGCGCAACCAGGCATCGAACGGGGTGCTTTCCGCCGCGTTGAAATTGCGGGACGACCTCGAACTGGCGGCGGCGGAAGCGGCGATCCCGTCGGTGCGCAAGGGCAAACTCCAGATCCAAGTCGCCGATGCGAAAGGCGCGCCCGCAGCGAAGTGCAAGGTGCATATCAGGCAGACAAGCCGCGATTTCTCGTTCGGCGTGCTTGAAGGCAGTCCCTATAACGCCAAGGCCTATGAGCAGGCGCGGCAAGAGGGATTCGATCTGGCCACGGTCTTGCTCGGCTGGAACTGGACGAAACCGGACGGCGACGACTGGAGCGGTGTGGACCGCACCTTTGGCGTCAGCGCGCTCAAGAAACTCGGCTACGCCGTCAAGGGCCACGGCGTCATTTTCCTGCAAGGCTACGGCATCATGCCGGATGCCGCCAAGACAATGAAGACCTCCGACCTGCCCAAGGCGATTCTCGATCACGAGCAAGTGCTGATGGAAGGGGCCATCGGCAAACAGATTGACATCTGGGAGGTCATCAACGAACCCGGATACACGAATGTCGTGAATTTGCCGCGCAAGGACGTTGTCGAACTGGCAAAGGCCTCCGCCAGACTTGCCAAGGAACGGACCGGCAAGCCGACGCTCATCAACAGCGGCCACGACATCAATTTCGGATCGAAATACCTGATGTACGACACGGACGGCAATCCGTGGGACAATTATTCGACCACCTACCATGAATTCCTCTTGGAACTGCAACAAGCGGACGGCCTAAAGGACATTGATATCGTCGGGCTTCAGATTTATCCCGGTTCGCATCTCAGCGCCCTGTTCGGCGGCATCGAAACGCCGGCCTTCACGCCGTCATGGGTATTGGACACCGTCGAACGCTATGCGAAAGATTTCGGAAAACCGATCCACATCACGGAATTTTCGCTTCCGTCGTATTACGGCCCGACGTGGAAATGCGGCTACTGGAAGGACAAGTGGAGTCCGCAGGTCCAGGCCGACTATGCCGACATGGTGTATACGTTCGCGTTCGCCCATCCGAGCGTGCAATCGGTGACATGGTGGGGTATCTCGGCGCTCAAGCCCGATGTCGAGACGGGCTGTCTGTATGACCGCATGTACAAGGCCAAGCCCGTCCTCGAACGCATCCGGCAGCGCATGGCCGCATGGACGACGGAACTGGACGCCGAGACGGACGCTTCGGGCGCGGCTTTGCTGGAGGGATTCGGCGGCGAGTACGAAATCACCGTCACAATGCCCGATGGCAAGACAACCACCGCCACGGCGCATATCAAGGAAAGAGACACGGCAACGGTCACGATCAAGCCGGGGAGCGACAAGTGAAACGACTGAACGTTCTTTATCTGATCCGCACATGGGCCTTTGGCGGTTCGCATACGATCATTCTCCTGTTGATGCGGCATCTGCCGAAGGACCTGTTCAACATCACGGTCGTGCCGTACGACACGTGGACGGGGACCGACCAGCAATTCGTCAACGCCGCGGAAAAGGAGGGGTTTACCGTCGCCCCGGATCGTATTCCATGGCGGTCGCGCACGGCGTGGTTCGCGGCGCGCAACAAGATTGACGAGTTGATCAAGAAATACGACATAGACCTGATCCACGCGCACGACACGAATTCGATTGTGTTGACCGGCGTCGGATACAAGCGATGGCCGTGCGCGCTCGTAGGCAGTCCCTACGGCTGGTGGCAACCGAAGTTCCACATCCGCGCGCATATCAACCATTGGATGGAGCGCAACCTCGGCCTGCCGAACATGGACCGCGTGATCACCGTCTCGAACGACATGAAAGCAAAGATTCTCTGGGGCCGCACGCCGGAAGAAAAGATCCGCGTCATCAACACCGGCCTCGATCTGTCGAAGTTCGACAAGGGCGCGCCGCGGGAGGAAGTCCGGAAGGCGTTTGGAATCCCCGACGGGGATTGCGTCGTCGGCGCCGTGAGCCGCCTGTTCGCCGAAAAGGGCCACAAGTATTTGCTTGACGCGTTGAAACTGGCGCGCAAGGACGCGCCGCACCTGCGCGTGATGATTGTCGGCACGGGCGACCTGCGCCAGCCGCTCGAAGCGTATGCCCAGGAGATCGGTGTGGCCGATCGGGTCATCTTCACGGGATTCTACGAGGATCTGCCCGGCGCGTTGCGCGCCATGGACGTGTTCGCGCAACCTTCGATTCTCGAAGAGGGATTTCCGACTTCGGTGCTCGAAGCACAAGTCGCTGGGTTGCCCGTGGTGGCCTCGCACATCGGCGGCACGCACGAAACCCTCGACGTGGGCAAAACGGGCCTGCTCGTGCCGCCGAAGGACGCGCCCGCGCTGGCTTCCGCCTTGACGGAACTCGCCAATGATCCCGAACGCCGCCGCGTCATGGGCCGGGCCGCGCGCCAATGGATCGAACGGTCGTTCACGCTCGAGGACATGGTGCGCAAAGTCAAGGATACCTATCTCGAAGCATGGGACGAATACCAGAAACGACGCAAATGAACCGCTATTTCGCATACGTTGCATGGCCGTTCTTGCTCGTGCTCATGCTCGAAATCGAAAGATCGAAAAACCGAGCGTCGTCTTGCTGCGTGAACGCTCTTGTGGATTCCGCCGTCTTATCCATTTGGCATCAAATTGGGCGGCAGAGTACGAGTACGAGCATGAACACGAGCACGAGATGTAGTCATGTCCGCTTGCTTCAAGCATGGGCAGAGAGCGGGGGCGCCCACGCATGAGAATCGGAATTGACGCACACGCCATCGGAACGCAAATCGGCGGAAACGAGACCTACATCCGCCAACTGTTGCGCGGACTTCACATGGTCGCGCCCGAAACGGGGATTCTGGCGTTGGTCCACGCGGATCAACACGGCAAGCCAGACGCCGGGGAAGGTTTTCCGACGTACCCGTTGCCTGTGCGTTCCTCATGGTTGCGCGTGCCGTTCGCCTTGCCCTGGATTGCCCGAAAGGAAAAACTCGACCTCATTCAAGTCCAGTACAGCGCGCCGCCGTACAGCCCATGCCCGTATATCGTCGCGCTGCACGACATGGTCTGGATACGCTTTCCGGAAACCTTGCCAATCATTGACCGGTACCGTTTGGCGTGGCTCGGCACGGGGACGGTCCGGCGCGCCCGCCGCGTGTTTGTCCTGACCGAGGCCATGAAACGCGAAGCGCAGGAATTCTACGGCGCGCCCGCGGAAAAGATTGACGTCGTGTCGCCTGCCGTGGATTTCATCTATCATCCCATCGCCGACCGCGAAGAACTGGATGCCGCTCGCGCGAAATACAATCTGCCGCCCGAATTCATCCTTTACGTCGGCGCGTTGCAGCCGCGCAAGAACCTCGTCCGGCTCGCGCAGGCCTTCGCGCGCCTGAAAGATCGCGGCCTGCCGCATAAACTCGTCTTTACCGGTAAACGGACGTTTTTCGGTCCCATCGCCGAGTCCATCGAAGCGTTGAACTTGGGCGACCGGCTCGTTTTCACCGGATATGTCGCCACGGAGGATCTCCCGCGCCTCATGTGCGCTTCGAGCGCTTTCGCCTACGTCTCGCTCTATGAAGGATTCGGCATACCTGTCGTCGAGGCACTGGCTTGCGGCGTCCCGGTCGTTACCTCGACCGACCCGACGATGATGGAAGTTTCCGGCGGAATTGCAGAAACCTGCGATCCATTGAGCGTGGACGCCATCGAGGCGGGACTGATCAAGGCCCTGACCGACGACGCTTTCCGCCGGCGCTGCCGCGAAGAAGGCCCGAAATGGGCCGGCCGCTACTCCCTCGAAAACATGGGCAAAGCCGCCTTGGATGGATACCGGAAGGCTTTGCAATAAGAGGCCATCTTGAAGCGTTGGACAATTTTTTACCGAAGACTGCCAAGCATGAGAGTACCGTGTTCTCGGAGTCGTAAACGTTTCGGAATGTAACGCCGATTTCCAAATTGGCTTGATAAAATACGAAATCCCGATTTGGAAATCGGCGCTGCAAGGCAGCCATTTTCATTTTTCCCACAAGATCTCGTTGCCTGCTCCGACATGAAATTGCCCAGAACGGCTATCTTCGTGGAACTTCTCATCCTGTTGCCTCAAGAACGCGGTACGCTCAAGCGCCAAGGGGAGCCGGTTGCATTGTTTCCTCTTCTTCCCGCATGCTGTCGCCTGTATGAATTCAGATTCCGAAACCGTAATGTCGTTCCAAAGCGAGATGGAAGCCTGCTTGGCTCAATCGAAACTCGCATCCATGGGCATTCGCGCGCGCGTGCACCGTTTCAGCCGGTATCGCTCCCTGGCGTCGGGGGGATATCAGTTGAAAGTCGCGCGATCGGATCTGGACAGGGCGCGGCACATATTGAACGAAACCGCCGGAGCCGAAATCGATCTCGACGAATATATCAGCAGCGACGACGAATCCTGCCCGCGATGCCCCGCCTGTCGTTCAGCCAACGTAGATGTTCAACCGCTGCCGCTCGGGGTGTCCCTGTTTGCGATTGCCCTGCTGGGTCTTCCGTTTCTGTTCATTCACCGGGACTGGTCATGCCGGAAATGCCATGCTCATTGGCGAACCTAACACGGTTTGCGGGCCAACCTAAAACTTCCATTTGGGAACGATCTCACCCCCTGCGGGACTGGCCGGCAGGGGCGGCTCCGCCTGATCCGTGGAGCGGTCGGCCGGATGTTCCTTCAAGTACTTCTCGATCTTGGGATCCTTGATCTTGACATCCTGCGCGTAGATGGGACTCGACATGGCCAGCATCTCGAAGGGACCGAATCCCGCGTCTTTTTTGCCCGGCGCGGCGATTACGCGGACACGGTACACACTGTAGTTTTGCGGGGTGTGATCGAAACGCACCGTGAACGGGTTCCCTTCGATCTTCTTCGAGATGAGGGGACGTCCGTTCAACAAGATTTGGATTTCGCCGGTCTTGGCGCCGTCCACCGTCGCCTCGAAGGAAATGGGAATGTTGAGCGGCACGATGCCACCGATGGACGTGTCGAACGAACCGTCCTTGAGGATATCGGCCACAAACCGCAGCCGTGGTCCTTTGGGGCTTGCGGCCACGTAAGTGCGGCCCCGGCGCATCCCGTCAAGGATGCCTTTCACGGATTTTTCCGGGGCTTGGACAAACGTCGCGGGCGATCCCATGGGCACGCCGGGACTGCCCGTTCCGCTACCGCCGATCACCGCGGCCTTCAAGCCGCGCACCAGTTCGGCGTCGTAGAAAATCGAAGCCTGTCCGTTGGCAGACAACCCGTTGGTCGCCGCGGCAAGGGCCATCGAATGCACGAACAATCCGTCCTTGCGTTCCTTGAGATCCTCGCCCAATTGGTGAAGCGAAAGAGGCGGCACGGAGCGCCAGCCGCGATTCCAGACTTCCATGCCGTTGACGAAGGACAATCCCCATTGCCACGGCGCGGTCGGGAAACAGGGATGCGCAATCGCGAAGAAACCGCCCTGCGCCTGAATGAGATCCACCAGCGCCTGGGCCTGCGGGATATCATCAACGAATTCGGGAAAGGTCCGCGGCCCGTACAACAGCGCCACCCCGCGTTGATCGCTGCCCCATTCCAGCGCGGGAATCAGCACCACGGAATCGGATCGAAACCCGGGATCCGAACAGGCATCCATCGTGTTGCGATCCGTGATGGCCAGAAAATCCAACCCGGCGCTTTCAGCGCGCCGCACCAGTTGCGCGGGCGATTCCTTGCCACCGCCGAAGGTCGATCGGGCATGTAATTCGCCGCAATACCAGGCTTCTTTCTTGTCGAAAACGCGATCGTCGAAAACGAGGGTCGGACGTCCGGGAATGCTGGCGGCATTGTAGGGATCGGTGCCGCATGCCTTTTCGACACGGTCTATCACAAAATCGCGATCCTGGTCGAAATCGAGGAGGGCAAGACTCCCCGCGGCGCCCTCGAGCAGATTCGTCAGCAGGTATGCGGTTTTTCCCTCCTGAACGGACAGATCCTTGGTATCCACCATGACGGGGATTTTTTGCCACCAGATATACACGTAGGCGCGATAATTGCCGGCGGGCACATCCGCCGTGAGCCGGCCCATGGGCGCTTCGATCCGCAACGGTTTGGGCAGCGTCGTGGGATTCTGCAACTCGACGCGCGCGGGAATGTCGTTGCCGAGCACGTCCGTGATGTTGATTTCGAGACAGCCCTTGGCGCCCGGCGCAACCGGCGCGGCGCTTGGCGGGTTTGAAGGCGGGGAAGGCGGCGTCTCCTTGGCCGGAGACCGCGCATCGGCGAAAAAACACGCCGCAAAAACCGCCAGCGCCGCCCAAGCCGACAGACGCCATCCGCGGCCTCGCGGCTTGGCTGCCTTAGGGACACCCCATAAATGCGTCATGGGAGTAAACGGGTCTTGATATTTTCCCATAGAAGATATATTCTAGGAATCTGATGGGCGTTGTCTTTGTTCCCTCGATGGCACTGGGAATCTGATCGAATTGTTTTCATGGCCGCTATTATACATGGCGTTGCCGAAAACTGAAACCCGTCGAGGGCGTTGCGTGGAAGGGCTGAGCGGATCGAGCCGGGCGGAGTGCGCCCGCGAACATAACGGAAAAGGAGCCAAATCATGTTATCCAGCATTGACATCCACAGCAGTGTAGCCGTGTACGTACAGATCGAAAACCATGTCCAGTTCGCGATATCATCCGGCCGTCTCAAGGCCGGCGATCAACTGCCGTCCGTCCGTGAACTTTCGGAACGGTTGGGAGTCAACCCCAACACCGTGGCCAAGGCCTACCGCGATCTCGAAGTGATGGGCCTGTTGTATACGCGGCGGGGCATGGGCGTGTTCGTCAACAAGAATATCGAACTCAAGTGCCGCGAAGATTGCCGCCGCCGAATCATTGGGCGCCTTCATGAAGTCGTCGCGGAAGCCAAGGCCGCCGGCATGGTGCGCCGCGAAATCCTCGATGTCGTCGAAGCCAGTCTGGCCATGGACGCCACCCCCTACGGCGAAACACCGGCCGTTTTGACCGCCATGGCCAAGCCCAAGAAGGCAGCCAAGTAACTTCAGTCCAATGCGCGGGCGGCAACCGGTGCGAAATATCCACACAAGGTATAGTTCCGACAGTTTTTAGTGACCGATTGCGCATTTTTGAAAAACCAACCCGGCTTGTTCATTCATTCCAGACCTTTAGGCCCATTCCGGGGGGAATGGGCTTTTTTCCTTCTTGCACGGATTCCGCTTTTCTCATAATCCGTCCGGCAAGACAAGAAAGAAGGGGTAAAATAACTATTGACATTTTCCGGCATCTGTCATATACTTCGATGTGTAGGGCCAGCATCTTGGGCGATGCTGCACGGAAACAAGCATCTTTAGACGTGGTAAATTCTTGACGAAGGCACCAAGGCGGTGGTGGATACAAGAATAAAAGACGGCGCAATGGTGGAACGGCAAACCGGCACGGCGGAAACAAGTCATTCGGAAAATGAACCCGATTTTGCCGGACGTGTCACCCATGGCGCGAAAGTGAAACGCGGACAGCTCGGCGCCGTGCAACAAGGCCGTTATGGGACCGGTCCGGCGCCCTACGGCTACCGCCGCGGGCACGAAGGCGAAAAGCCGCTGGTGGTGGATGATCGGGAAGCCGAAGTGGTGCGCATGATTTTCCGCGAATACCTCCGTCACCGCAGCACGGGCAAGGTCGTCGCCTACCTGCATTCCCGGCAGGTGTTCACCCGCAAGGGCAACAAATGGTCGCGGCAGGCCATCGCCATTATCCTCTCCAACCGCACTTACCGCGGGCGGGTCACCTACGGCGACGTGGAGACGGAAGGCATCCACGATCCCATCATCGAACCGGCATTGTTCTACAAGGCCAACGCCCTCAAGGAAATGAAGCGCCGCCGCAGACAATTCAAGAACGACGAGGAACTCGGGGCCGAAGCGTAGCCGGACGCCTCTTCCGTGTCAGGCAATACCGCTCTTGGCCACAGCGGTTGGTCGGCCTAGAATAGAGGAGAGTTCGACGTTGGGCAAGGCGGGCGTCCGCGTGACAATTTCCTTGGCGCCGTCGGGCAGCATGATAAAAGTGTCTTCGGATTTCACGCCAGGGGCGCTGGGGTTCCATGCAAACGCGTGACCGAACGGGGTGTCCATGTCGAGAATGCCCTTGACGGCCTCGCGCCATTGGGGATCGAGAATGGGGAAGGGTTCGCCGGGCGCGGCTTTGCAGGTGCGGCCCGCGTAGCCGGTCGCGCCGCCCTGGTGATGGCGATGCCATTCATCCGGATCGAAGCCGAGGTCCACGTAGGCCCTTTGGCAATCCGCAAACACATCGCCCAGAGTCCGGCCCGGCTCGGTCGCCTCGTGGAGAAGGGCGTCCACCGCACAGATGCGCGCATGGGCGCCTTGAATTCCCTTGGGCAGGTCACCCACTCGCTTGAACCGCGTCATGGACACGACGAGTCCCTCGCGCATAAACCCACCCACGACCATCACATAGCCCTTGACCGGGCATTCATCCGGGCCGCCGGGCAGCAGGGACGAAACAACGGGCAGCGGGTGGCGATAGCGCATGATACGTTCGTCGGCGGCGACAAGAATGACCGGTGTCAGGCAGCGACGCCTGGCGCCTTCGGCGGCAAGCAGGGCCGCAATGTCGGCTTCGGTCTGTCCCGGCTTGATGGCATTGATCGTGGCCGTCATCGCATCTGCGGCGAGTTTCCCCAGGCGGCGGTATTTCTCCAGTTCCTCAAAGGTCAGCAGCGCGCGCAAATATGCCAATTTGCCGTTGACATTTTCGCCCAGCGATCCGTCGTCCGAAACGAAAGACCCGGAAAATTCCTTTTTCACCAGTGCAGCCGGCGACCCGTCGAACCAGAAGAAATCGCGCGACTCGCATTCGAGACAGGAGAGTTCCTCCGCCATCACGCGCGTCGCCTCGATGTTGTTGCCCATAAAAAAGGCTTTTCCGTCTTTCGTGACGAAAAGGCTGCATGCGCCCATGTCGGTGGCCGTGGAAACATAATTGCGCTTGCCGCCCGTAGCCATCGCGAAATTGTCCACGCGCGACAACAGGATGCCGTCATGCTTCTGCTGGCGTAGAAACGCCTGAATCAATGCGAGCCGCGCATGAAAAAGCCGAAGTTCGGTCACGATTATTCCTCCCGGTTGGAGCGGTTGTTCATGATCATTGAAAAGGACGGGGCCATGCTCATGTGTTGAAAAGACGCTCCGTCTCGATGATCTTTTTCACCATTTATTTTGAAATTCCGGAAACGGCATCCCATTCCTGCTGTACCTCCGGCGGAAGGGCAATGCCGCGATCGCGGCACCGTTCAGCCTCGGCGCGGGCCTCGTCGAGTTTGCCGCATTTGATCAGGGCGCGGAGAAGCAACGGGCGGAAATGCGCAATGTCAGGGTTGATTTGAAGCGCCTGTTGCAGCGGCGGAACGGCCTCCAGCCATTTCCCGCTTTTCAACAGCGCATGGCCCAGTGCGCCCTGCATGGCCGGATCGAATCCCTCAAGTCCGCACGCCGTCCGGTAGTGTTCAATGGCGTTCGGCAAATCGTTCACGCTTTCCAGGGCCAGTCCCAATTGGAAATGCGCCCTTGCCGAATCCGGGACTTGGTTCACCAACGCGGCCCAGCCCTTGGCGCGTGCGGCCGCGCCGCCCTCTTTTTCGAAAAGGGCATTCAATGGATCGTAAGACTCGAAGTTGCGCGGATTGATCAAAATGGCTGCGATATAGGCATCTTTTGCCTCCGAAAAACGTTCCAGTTTCTCCAGCAACCGGCCGCGTTCATACTGGGTCTTGGCGTCGGCGTCGCACAGGGACAGCGCGGTTTCCAGTTCCCGCAAGGCTTCCTCCGTCTGGCCGGCCTGGGTCAACGCCGCTCCGAGCAGGCGGTGCGTGGCCGGGCGGTAGGGGTATTGTTCAGCCAGCACCCGCGCCTGCTGTATCGCCTCCTCGGTGCGGCCGCCCTCCAGAAGCGTTTCGGCGTAACGTGTCCGCAGCAGGCGATCGTTTTTCCGATATTCCAGGGCCTTCCGGTAGCCTTCCGTAATCCCCGGCAAGATATCCGGGCCCAATGCCGCTTCAAGGGCGGTGATTTGTTGATCCAGTTCCGGCGTGGGTCTCTTCCACCACATCCGGTATCCCATGACAACGCCGCGCAGATGCTTGAGCAACACGCCGGGCGACAACCCCAAACGTTGTTCGCATTCGCTCATGGCCGGCGGAATCGGCCCGCCTTGGATTTCACCCCGCGCGGAGGACGGCAGCAATGCGGCTATCTGGACGAACAACTCGCGTGCAATGACGTAATTTCCGGGAAAGGTCAGATGCACATTATCGTAAAAAAACTCGCTGCCGGGAATTCCGCCGGGGCTTTCATTCGCAAGGACGCGCGCCATGTCGAGAAGATGCACGCGTTCCGATGCCCAAGCCGCCGCTTCCTCGCGCACAATTTCATTCATGCGCGGCATTACGCGGGAGTGGAATCCGTCGAGATTCCATGCGGACTTAAAATGGACGGCGGCCTCCCCGGTTTGTCCGAGCGCCAAGAGGCACTGGCCAAGCCGGAACTGCAATTCCGCGTGCGTTGAATCGATGGCCTCGGCGGCCCGGTACGCCCTTGCCGCCTCGTCCCATTGCTCCCGCGATTGGCTGGCGATGCCCGCCGAATAATTATCTTGCCATTGCTGAAACCGTTCGGGGGGCAGGTCCGTCCGGTTTGTGCTGGTTTGCGGCGGCCATTGGCGCTGGTTGCATCCCACGGTGCAGAGCAACACATGGGCGCCCGCGTCGCGTCCCGCCCGGATAATGTCTTGCAAATTGGAGCGAAAATGGCGGCTGGATCGCTCCATGCGCGGATCGTCGGGCGAGGCGATCTGTTCCGGGTTCTCCGGGGGCGCATGCCACGGAACCCGGCCATGGGCGGTCAGCAGTTGAACCAGCCGCAAGTCCCGCAGGAAAAAACGCACCCGAATCGCATACAGGGACGACAGGAACGAATCACGCGGCGTGGCCAGCGCGCCAAACGGTCCGTTGATTTCGTTGTTGCCCATGTAGACTGCCAGAAAATCCGGTTGGATACGGCGGCAATCCCGCGCAATTTCGCGCAATGCATAGGAATTGATGCCCGGTTGCGCGAGGATGTACAGGTCGAAACGGGCCTTGGGAAATTGTGCTTCGAGCATCGCCTCCAAAATACGGCCGAAACTGAACGCAAAGTCCGGCGGCACACCCAACGCCGCCGATTCACCCAAAATGACTATCCGGATCGAATTTTCCGGTTTTTTGCATGGAATGTAGGTTTCGGCATCCTGCCACATGGTATCGATCGGCAACGCGAAGAACTGTTGAAAAAAGGCCCCGTTCGTCACATGGTAATCCGTGCCGCCGAGATGTTCCCGCGTAAACACCCGTATGGAACGGCCCTGTCCGGCTAGGCGAAGAATCACCTCGATGCCGGCGAGCAAAAGGGCCGCCAAAGCCAGCATTGCCAGCGCCTGCATCACAATCCGGAACAGGCGCATGCCCCCCCGCGTCCCCGGCTTTTTCGAGGCAGGAAAAATTGAATGATCTCCTAATTCGGTCATGGATTCAATGTTCTCAGGCGAAAGAACCGTGTAGCGCGCAGACTTACCGGCTCCGCGGCAACCGAATCTGCGGATCGTCTCCTCAATAATCGTTCGGCAACCGGCCGAGTTGCGCGAGCGAGAATACCGGACCTTCCTTGCACACATAGACAGGGCCGCAGTTGCAACGTCCGCACTTGCCGATGCCGCATTTCATGCGGTTTTCAAGGCTCGTGTAAATATCTTCTTGGCCGATGCCCATCTTGTCCAGCACGGGCAGCGTGAACTTGATCATAATCGGCGGACCGACGACTAGCGCGACGGTGTTGTCGGCGGGAATTGCGGACCGTTCGATGACGTGCGGAATCAAACCCACTTCATGCTTCCATTCGGGCGTTTCGCCGCCGGGATCCACGCACCGGATCACGCGCGTCCGTTCGCGCTGCTCCCACTCGTCCAATTCGTTTGCGAACACCATGTCGCCGACCGTCCGCGCGCCGTAGACAATCGTGATGTTACCATATTTGGCCCGGTTTTCGAGCGCGTACCAGATTGCGCAGCGGATCGGCGGCATGGCAATGCCGCCGCCGATGAAGATCAGGTTCCGGCCTTCCCATTGCTCGACGGGATAACTGTTGCCGTAAGGCCCGCGAAACCCAATCGTGTCGCCCTCGTCCAAGCGCCACAGCACATCCGTCACTTTGCCGGTCCGGCGAAAGCAGAACTCGATGAAATCTTTCCAGGTCGAACTCGAACAGATGTTAAAGGTTGATTCGCCCGTACCAAAGGCGGAAAACATGCCGAACTGCCCCACACGAAACGTGAATTTCTCCGCGACCGCCGGATCGCGGAACCGGATGCGTACGGACTTCACATCGGCGGTATGCTGGGTGACTTGGAGCACTTCCATCAATTCGGGTTTGTACACATTTTCCATGACCTACCCTTCCACCGGCACGAACGCGCGCAGTTGCTCGATCGTGTTGAGCACGCCCAGCCCGACCGGGCAGTTCCGCGTGCAGTTGCCGCAACCGGTGCATAAGACTTCATTGAATTTTTCGGGATAGATGCGAAACTTGTGCTGGATGCGCTGGCGCTGGCGTTGGCCCTGCGTCGCGCGCGGATTGTGGCCCGACGCATGCATCGTAAACATGCCGAACTGGCAACTGTCCCAGTTCTTGACGCGCACCCCGCCCAATGCCGTGCCTTCGTCCACGATGTCGAAACAATGGCAGGTCGGGCACACGTACGCGCAGGCGCCGCAGCCGAGGCAGCGCAACACAATCTCACGCCACGCCGGGTCTTCGTAGTTGCCCTCCAGCCGTGCGCGAATTTCGGCAATGTCGAATTTGACCGCCGGACCCGCCGGTACGGGCGCCAACTTGTCGGAAGTCTGCGTCTTGCCCGCGAAGATCGCTTCGCCCTTCGGTGTTAGACACCGCACCTCGAAGCCGCCGTCCATCGGAATTAACAGCGCATCCGCGCCTTTCTCCGCAATGGGTCCCAATCCCACGGACGTGCAAAAACACTCGTCGTCGAAATCCATGCAGCCCACCGCGACAATCGTCGTCGTCGCGCGGCGCACGTTGTAGAACTCGTCTTTGTAGTCCCAGTTGAACACGTGGTCGAGAATCGCGACCGATGCGGCATCGCACGGCCGTGCCCCGATAATCACCTGTTCGACGGGGTCGGATTTGCAGTCATCCAGTTCGATGGCTTGACCTTTGAACCGGTAGGTAAAGATTGGCTCCGTGCGCGGAAAGAAAAATTCCTTGATTGAATTAGCGGGATGCACGAAACCGCCGAACAAAAGCGCCTCGACATCCGTCAGCGGCGCATAGTGAACGAGATCGTCCTTTACGCGGACCGGGCCGACGGCTCGCTTGCCCTGCGCAATCCATTCGTTCACAAGCCGTTTCAGGGCGTCGAGTGTAATCGTCTGGCTCACAGAATAAAGTTCTCCTTGTCTTCCAGGGCGTACGAACCGATAACCGGCGGCGTGTCCTTGTCCATACCGGCGCGGTAGGCGAAATGTTCTTCGGCGGCACGAACCAGCGACAGGTTCAACAGCGATAGATCAATGCCCGCCGGGCACACCCGCGCGCATTCCCCGCAACTCACACACCGCCCGGCCTGATGGAACGCCCGCGTAATCTGCCACGCAAAATTGCCTTTCAACGTCGCGGACGTGTCGAGCACCGTCGGGCGGTTCTTGTCAACGATGCACCGATTGCAGTAACACATGGGGCAGACTTCGCGGCATGCGTAACACTTGACACACCGCGACAGCTCGTTCATCCAATATTCAAGCCGTTCCGCAAGTGGTTTCTGAAGGAAAGCGTCCAGTTCGGCGAACAGCCCCTCGCCATCGGCCTGAACGTTCGACACGCCAATCGTCTCGTCGGCAAACCGGGGCACATGGACACTGCACGCGGCGCATTTCGCCAGGCGTGGCGAGCCGACGCCGTCGCACGCCATGCCGATGACGTAAATGTCTTCACGCTTGAACTGCGATTCCTGTTCGAGCACGACGACGGCGCGTTCATCGCAGCCCTTGACGACAATGGCGGGTTTTCCGAGCGCCTTGATGTCCCGCCGCGTCAGGTACGTGGCCAGATTGTTGAAACACCGGTCGTTCCAGACCAGCCGATTCACCTGGTCCGGACGTGTCACGAATACCGGATGGACCGGTCCCTTCGGGGCGTCCTGTCCGTAGCCGATGACGACGTTAACCGTGCCTTCTTCAAGCAGGCGTTTGCACGTCTCGCGCAGTTGTTCAATCATACGCCGGCCTCGCAAACGCGGCGGTAGCCCTGATAAGGCCCCATCTGGCGCGTCTTCTCGGTAATCTCCGTGATGGTCTGCTGGAATTTCTTCGCCTCGGCGGCGGAAATCCACGCAAAGTGGATGCGTTCGAGGTCAATGCCCATCGTTTCAAGCAGCGATCGGAACAAGATCCAGCGCCGCCGCGCGTGATAATTGCCCGCCGTGTAGTGGCAGTCGCCCGGATGGCAGCCTGAAACAAGGACGGCGTCCGCGCCCATTTCGAGCGCCTTGACGATCAGGTTGAAGTCAATCCGCCCCGTGCATGGCAGGCGCACGATCCGCACGTTGCTCGGATATTCGAGACGGTTCGTGCCCGCCTGATCCGCGCCCAGATACGTGCACCAGTTGCAGACGTAGGCGACGATTTTCGGTTCAAATGCGTTTGTGTCGCTCATATCAGGTTCTTCACCATTTCATAGATTTGCTGTTCGCTGAAACCGTCCAAATCCACGCTCTTGGACGGACACACCGCCACACACGTGCCGCATCCCATGCAAAGGCCGGGATTGACGCGCGCGGTATACTTCACCAGGTTGCCCTTGCGATCACGAATCTCGGCCTTCTCGATAGCCTGATAGGGACAGGTTCTGACACAGGCATAACAGGCCGCGCATGTAATTTCGTTGACTTGGGCGATTTCGGGTTCACGCGTCAATTCGCCCTTGCCGAACATCACAAGCACTTTGGCCGCCGCCGCGGACGCTTGTGCGACCGATTCGGGTATGTCTTTCGGCGCCTGACACGCCCCCGCGACATACACGCCCGCCGTGTTCGTTTCAACGGGGCGCAATTTGGGGTGTGACTCGGACAGGAATCCAAACTCGTCGTATCCGATCTTGAGTTTCTGGGCCAAATCGAGGATGCCGTCGGCCGGGCGCATCGCCGCCGCGAGCACGACCATATCCGCCTCGATCGTCACCGGCGTGCCCGCGAGCGTGTCCGCCCCGCGCACGATCAGTTTGCCGTTTTCTTCCGTAATCTTCGAGACGCGCCCGCGATAATAGTTCGCGCCGTCCTGCTCGATGGCGCGCCGGACGAATTCGTCATAATTTTTTCCACCCGCCCGGATGTCCATGTAAAAGACGTGCGCCTGGCCTTCGTGGACTTTGTGCTTGAAGAGCATCGTATGCTTCGCGGTGTACATGCAGCAGATCTTCGAGCAATACGAGAGGCCCTTCGCGCAATCGCGCGAACCGACACACTGAATGAAGACGACATTCTTCGGCGTTTCGCCGTCGGAAGGCCGCTTGAGTTCGCCGCCGGTCGGCCCGGATGCTGAAATGAGGCGCTCGAACTGAAGCGCGTCGATCACATCCTTGTACTTACCGTAGCCGTACTCGCCATAGCCGGCGAGTTTCTCGTTTGGCTGATCTTTTGAAATCGTATAGAGTTGATAGCCCGTTGCCACAATGATCGCGCCGACATCCTCCGTGACAATCTGATCCTGATCCTCAAAATTGATCGCTCCGGCGGCGCATTTCCGCTTGCACGTCCCGCAGGCGTCGCGCAGGAAATGGAAACACGCGTCGCGGTCAATAACCGGACGTGCCGGCACCGCTTGCGGGAACGGGATGTAGATGGCCTTGCGCGTCGAGAGGTTATAGTCGAAACTGCTCAACGATTTGCGGGAAGGACACCTGTTCCAGCAGTCGCCGCAACCGGTGCATTTGTCCATGTCTACATAGCGTGCCTTCTTGCGGATATTGACCTTGAAGTTGCCGACATACCCGTCAACCGACTCGACTTCGGAATAGCTGTACAGTTTGATGTTCGGATGCTGGCCGACTTCGACCATGCGCGGCGTCAGGATGCACTGCGAGCAATCGAGCGTGGGAAACGTTTCGGACAGTCCGGCCATCTTGCCACCGACGGAAGGCTCGCGCTCGACGAGCACAACCTCGAAGCCCGCGTCCGCGATGTCGAGCGAGGCCTGAATACCGGCCACGCCCGCGCCGATTACCAGCACGCGCCGGGTCAAGGGCACCTTGATCGGTTCGAGCGCGCGGTTGCGAAGCACCTTCCCAACGGACATGCGGATCAGGTCCACGGCTTTCGCCGTCGCTTCTTCCCGGTCGTGATGCACCCATGAACAGTGCTCGCGAATGTTGGCCATCTCGACCAGATACGGGTTCAGTCCGGCAGCCTTCGCGGCAGCGCGGAAGGTCTTCATGTGCATATGCGGCGAACAGGAAGCCACCACAAGTCCGTCGAGTTTTTCGTCGCGGATCATGTCGCGGATCATGCCCTGTCCCGGATCCGAACACATGTACTTGTAGTTGACCGCGCGGCGCACGCCGGGGATTTCGGAAATCTCCCGCGTGGCGCGCTCGACGTCAACCGTCCGCGCGATATTCTCGCCGCACCAGCAAACAAAAACGCCTATTCGTGCCATTCGTGCATGTCCTCAAGAGAGTAGTCGGCAGTCAGTAGCCAGTAGCCAGTAATCGCGAAGGCGACAGCAGAACGACGAGAGTCGAGTGGGAACGATCCACTGCGTACACCATGTCTATCGCATCCACGTTGCACTTCGCACTCCGTTCAGTCTTCCGCCACAACTGGCTGCGGAACCGGTTTGGGTTCCAACACAACGAAATGGCGGTCAATGCCGATCGCGCTCTTGTCGAGCCCCAGCGCCAAGCCCACCAAATCGGAAAGGTAATAAATCATCATGCCGTGCTCGACGCCAAACGCGCGCTCGATGTCCGGCTGTTTCATGTCGAGGTTCACATGGCACATCGGACATGCCACGGCGATGCAGTTCGCGCCGTGATCGGCGGCGTTGCGCAGGATCTTGTTCGACAAATCGAGCACGGTTGCCTCCGCCGCCATCGTCATGCCCGCGCCGCAGCATTCTGTCGCATAATTCCATTCAACCGTCCTCGCGCCCAGCGCCTCGACAATCGTTTCCATCGAACGTGGACGCTCGCAGTCGTCGAATTGCACGACCTTCGGCGGACGCGTCAACAGGCAACCGTAATAACAGGCCACGCTCAGGTCTTTGAGCGGGTTCTTCACCGCTTCCGCAATGCGTTCCACGCCGGCCCTCATCAACAACTGGATGAGATTGATGACCTCAGCGCGGCCGTCCACCTTGACTTCAACGATATCCGAAATTTCTTTCCGCAACGCCGCGTCGTCACCGAGACATTTCCGCGCCTTCAGCAACTCCATCGAGCACATCGGACACGGCGCGAACACTTCGTCGAACCCGTCGCGCTCGGCGATGCCAAGGTTTCGCGCGGGCAATGCCACCGCCAAGGTATGGTTCAGCGAATGCGCCGCCGTTGCCCCGCAACAGATCCAGTCGTCCAATTCCTTGAGTTGCACGTCCAGCACGTTCAGACACGCGCGGATCGATTTCTCGTAGTCGTTCGACGAGCCGTGCAATGCACAACCGGGATAGTAACCAACTTGCGCCATCAAGCCGTTCCTCCAGCGGCATGTGCCTTCGCGGCCGCTTCGCACCGATCGAAAATACGCTGGACGACGCCCCTGTCGCGCACCTTCTCGCCCACCAAATGGAACTTGCCCCGCTGCATGAGTTTCGGCGCCAATAGCGCGTCTTTCATCGCCAACGGCACGTTGAAATCCTTGAAAAACGCCTGCCGCTTGAACTGCGCAATCAATTCGACCTCGCTCACGCGGCCATTCTTGCGGATATTGTCGAGGAACGCCCGTTGGAACAGGAAGATGCGCTGCTGTTTCTCCGGGACAATCCCCCTGGCCACCGCCTGGTGCCGCACCGCGTCAATCACGCCTGCGCAATCCACGTCCTGCGGACACCTCGCCGTGCAGGTTTGGCAGGCAAGGCAGGTCCAGATGGCGAGGCAGTTCCGGGCTTTGTCCAGCAGATTCGCCTGGACAAGCCGCAGGATCTGGTTCGGCACGACATCCATTTTGTCGGCAACCGGACATCCTGCCGTACATTTCCCGCACTGATAACAATTCTCGACCTTGGTTCCTTCAAACCCAGGTACACGCTGAGACGCCGTCTCCGTCATTGGGGTAATTCCTTGCTCCAGTGAGATGCAGGCTACCTGCGGAATGTCCCAATTGTAGCAGAGGTCCGCATATTCGTCAAAAAATAGGTCAAAATGAGGAGTATTTTATTCCTTCCATGCCCGGAAGGTGCCCGGATATGCATGCCGGCGTACGATTGTGATATATTCGGCCATTCCCTTTTTTACATCTTTGGAAGCATTGCAGTTGGGAGGCCAATCGAATGTCCAGCGGAGCGTATGATCATCGCGCCATCGAAACGAAATGGCAGCGGTATTGGTTGGAGAACAAGACTTTCAAATCGGAAGTTGACCGGTCAAAACCGAAGTACTACGTTCTGGACATGTTTCCGTATCCGAGCGGAGACGGACTGCACGTCGGTCATCCGGAAGGGTATACGGCGACGGACATCGTCGCGCGATTCAAGCGCATGCGGGGATTCAATGTGCTGCATCCGATGGGCTGGGATGCCTTTGGCCTGCCGGCGGAACGCCACGCCGTGCGCACCGGCGAGCATCCCGCCATCATCACGAACAAGAATTGCGAGACATTCAAACGTCAGATTCAGGCGCTCGGCCTTTCCTACGACTGGGACCGCGAAATCAACACAACGGACCCGGCGTACTACAAGTGGACGCAGTGGATTTTCGAGGTGCTTTTCGAGCGCGGACTCGCCTACCAAACGGAAGCCGCCGTAAATTGGTGCCCGGCCCTCGGTACGGTGCTCGCCAATGAAGAGGTCAAGGACGGCAAGTACGTCGAGACAGGCGATCCGGTCGAAAAGCGGATGATGAAGCAGTGGATGCTCCGGATCACCGCGTACGCGGAGCGCCTGCTCGAAGACCTCGAAGACCTCGATTGGCCGGAAGGCATCAAGGCCATGCAGCGCGAATGGATTGGCCGCAGCGAGGGCGCGGATGTCGTCTTTGGCATTGACGGGTCGGATAAGACGTTTACCGTCTTCACGACGCGCCCCGATACGCTGTTCGGCGCAACATATTGCGTGTTCGCGCCGGAGCATCCGCTCGTCATGGAAGTGACGACGCCGGAACAGCGCGCCGCGGTGCAGGCGTATGTCGAGGCGGCGTCGAAACGCAGCGCGCAGGACCGTATGAAGGACGAACGCGAGAAGACGGGCGTGTTCACGGGCGGCTACGCGATCGACCCGGTCAACGATGCACGCATCCCCATCTGGATCGCGGACTACGTCCTCGCCGAATACGGCTACGGGGCAATCATGGCCGTGCCGGCGCACGACACACGCGACTATGAGTTCGCGAAGAAATTCAATCTGCCGATCATCGAAGTCATTTCGGGCGGCGATATCGAAAAGGAAGCCTTTACGGGCGATGGCGTGCTCGTCAATTCGCCGCTCATCAACGGGCTGCGCGTGCCCGATGCGAAAAAGAAGATCACGGCGTGGCTCGAAGAACGCGGACTCGGCAAAGGCACGATCAACTACCGGCTTCGCGACTGGCTCTTCTCGCGGCAACGTTATTGGGGCGAGCCGTTTCCGCTTGTGACGCTCGAAGACGGAACGGTGCGCGCGATTCCGATGAAAGACCTCCCGCTCGTATTGCCGGAACTTACGGATTACAAACCGACGCCCGACGGCCAGCCGCCGCTCGCCCGAGCCACGGAATGGGTCAACACAACCGATCCCGTTACCGGCAAACCGGCTGTCCGCGAGACGAACACGATGCCGCAATGGGCCGGTTCCTGCTGGTATTTCCTGCGTTTCTGCGATCCGCAAAACGATAATGAGGCATGGTCGAAAGAAGCTGAGTCATACTGGATGCCCGTTGACCTTTACGTCGGCGGCGCGGAACACGCGGTGCTGCATCTCCTCTACTCGCGGTTTTGGCATAAGGTGCTCTACGACGCCGGGTACGTCTCGACGAGGGAGCCGTTCATCAAGCTCTTCAATCAGGGCATGATTCTGGCCTACTCGTATCAGGACGACAACGGCAAGTACTACTATCCGCACCAAATCGAGAAACGCGACGACGGCTATTTCGTCAAGGAAACCGGCGTGCCCGTCAAGGCCCAAGTCGAGAAGATGAGCAAGTCGCGGTACAACGTCGTAAATCCCGACACGGTCGTGCAGGAATACGGCGCGGACGCGATGCGCCTGTACGAAATGTTCATGGGACCGCTCGATCGCGAAAAGCCGTGGACCGACGAAGGCATCCAGGGCGTATTCCGCTTCCTCAAGCGCGTCTGGTCGCTGTTCGTTACCGAAGACGGATCGCTCCATCCGCGCATCGTCGAACAGGGCGGCGACCCGGCGATGATTCGCGTGTTGCACCATACGATCAAGGAAGTCACGCAGAACATCGAAAGCCTGCTGTTCAATACCGCCATCGCCCGCATGATGGAATTTGTCAACGCGGCATTGAAGGCGCCGTCCATTGACCGCGCAGTTATGGAAACGTTTGTGCTTGTCCTTTCCCCCTTCGCGCCGCACATGGCCGAGGAACTCTGGGAACGGTTCGGCCATGCAAACACGCTCGCCTACGAACCATGGCCGGTCCACGACGAGGCACTGCTCGTTGAGGACACCATCGAAGTGCCCATCCAAGTCAACGGCAAACTCCGCGCCGTCATTACCGTGCCCAAAGACGCGGACAAGGACGCGATCCTTGCCGCCGCGAAGGCCGACCCCAAAGTCGCCCAACACCTCGCCGGCAAGACCATCGTCAAGGAAGTCTTCGTCCCCGGCAAACTTGCAGGTTTCGTCGTGAAGTAGAATAATCGTCGTGAACCCGTTGGGAGACTGGATATCCAATGGATACAGTCACACCTGAGGTCGTGGACAAGATCGCCGATGCGATCCGCCGCGCGGTCTCGCCTGTACGCATCATTTTGTTCGGCTCCTACACGCGCGGAGAGGCAGGGCCCGACTCGGACCTCGACTTCCTCGTCATCGAGGACGAGCCGTTCGGCCCCGGGCGTTCGCGCTATCGGGAAATGGACCGTTTGCGGCGCGCCACCGACGTTGCCACCGTTCCCATGGATATCCTCGTGTTCAGTTCCGACGAAGTCGAGAAATGGAAAGACACGGTGAATCATGTCGTCCGGGAAGCGCTTCACGAGGGAAAAATCCTCTATGAACGATCCTGATCGCGCAGCCGCGATGTTCATCATGGCAAAGAAGGATTACGACGCGCCGAAGCTCATGGTGAAGAAGCCGGGCTTTGCTGATGAGGTATTCGGTTTCCACGCACAAGAAGCGGTCGAAAAGGCGCTCAAGACTTGGCTGATCTCGATTCAGCATCAGTACCCGAAGATTCATGATCTTCGCACACTTGCCCGTTTGTTGCGAGAATCGGGAGAGGAACTTCCTGAACATTTTGAAGGACTGCTCGAATTGTCCACATTCGGCACCGTGTTTCGTTACCAATCATACGAACCCTTTGACGACTACCTGGATCGCGCCGGCGTCGTGAAGAAGATTGGAGATTTCATGTCCCTTGTTCGGGACCGTTGCGGACTGCCCGAATAATGCCAGTCTCAGGAGCCGCCGCGAGTGTGGCCGCCTGAAACGAAGGGAGAAATGATGAGCGGCGGAATCTACCTCATTCAAGATGGAGGCAAATTGGTCAAGATGATGGAGGCGCGGTTCCCCTCGGAGGATGTTTTCCAGGAACTGCTCGCATCGTATCCGGATTTGCTGCCGGGTGAACAAGTCGATCCTGAGAACCCCCGCAAGTGGCTGTTGATTGCCCGTGAAATGGGCATTCCCGCCGCGGAAAACGAATCCGATCGGTGGTCGGTGGACCACCTTTTCTTGGATCAGGACGGGATTCCTACACTGGTCGAAGTCAAACGGAGCACCGACTCGCGAATCAGGCGTGAAGTTGTCGGACAGATGCTCGATTATGCAGCAAACGTAGTCGTGCATTGGCCGATGGAAACCATTCGGGCCAAGTTTGAGGAACAATGCGACCAAGAAGGATCCAGCCCGTCACAGAAGCTCCAAGACTGTTTCGGCATGGAAACCGACGAAGACGTGTACTGGAGCAATGTCAAGAAGAACCTTCAAGCAGGCTGCATCCGTATGATCTTTGTAGCGGATGAGATCCCATCCGAATTGCGGAGAATCGTCGAATTTCTGAACGAACAACTTGATCCCGCTGAAGTCCTGGCCGTTGAAATCAAACACTTTGCGGGAGAGAAGATCCAGACGCTGGTTCCGAGGGTTTTTGGCCTCACGGCAGAAGCGCAAGGTAAAAAGACGCAATCGGTTCAACGAGAACCCTGGGACGCCGATTCCTTCATGATGCAGCTACAGAACACGCAGCCGAGAAACGCACAGGTCGCAGGTAAGATCATGGAATGGGCCAGAAAACACAACTTAAGATTTCGCGGGGGACGGGGAGCAAAACAGGCCACCTTACACATACTTGTCTCCACGACCAGACCTATGTGTCTTGACCAATGGGGAGGGATATCGGCACGCCTTTCCCTCTACACAGAAGACATACGCAATGGCGCTCAAGATCCGAACCTTGTGGACCGAGTGTACGGTGTGCTGAATCGCATTGACGGCATTCAATTCACGCCAACAGACAAGTATCCCGGCATCCCGTTGATGAAATTGGAGAGTCAGGAGAACTGGGAGATATTCACAGAAGCCATGTCCGTTCTACTGAATGGGCTCGCCGCTTCCAATTCAACTTGACGATGTGCATCAACGCGGACACTTTCTTCGTGCGCGGCTTCGTCATCTGTGTATCTGCCGTGCTATATTCTGGACGTTCAAAGGCGATGAACCGCCCGGAAAAGGTAGAAGCGATGCACACATTCACGGCGATTGTCGAACGATGCCTCGACACGGGTCTGTACGTGGGACATGTGCCTGGTTTTCCGGGGGCACACAGCCAGGGCGAAACGCTGGACGAACTACGGCGCAATCTCGAAGAAGTCGTGGCAATGCTGGTCGAGGATGGCGAACCGAGTCTCGAGACCAAGTTTGCCGGTTTACAGACGATCACCGTACCGTAATCATGGCAAAGACTCCCATCTTGAAGCCGCGCGAAGTGGAAAGCCTCATCGAGTCGCTCGGATTCGTTCAGGTTCGCCCGCGTGGATCGCATTGTCAATACCGTCATCCGGACGAACGCGGCACTACCATTCCATTTCAGGGAAACCGCGACATTTCGCCGATCTTGCTTCATGAGATTACAAAAGACATTGGACTTACCCTGGAGGAGTTCGTGTCGCGAAGGCGCTGACCGGCAACTTCAGGAATCGCTATGGATAGGACGGGTGAATGTTACCGGCTTCACAATGTTATCTTGATTTTCGCATGATCGGTTCGCAACGAATTCACAGTGTCGTCGGATTTGTCTCCGCGACAATTCTCCTTCTGGGCAGTCTGGTGGCGGGTGCGGACAGAATCAAGCCCTGTGTACAGAACGCTTCGGCATGCGGGGCCAAGGGGAACGGCATCGAAGACGACACCGCCGCGTTACAGCAAGCGCTCGATACCACGTCCGCGGCGGGCGGAGGCATCGTCTCGCTGCCTGCGGGGAAGTATCTTATCAAGGGCCATCTGACGATTCCGGAGAACGTGACGTTGGAAGGGATCTGGCGCGCGCCGGTGAACGGCAACCCGTTCGACTCGGGTTCGGTGTAGTTGGCAACGGAAGGGCGATCCGCTGGCCGTCATCGGTTTGCGACAACAAGTCCGGCACAAGTATATTATCGCTAGAGTTCGCGCCCACGGGCAACGGAAGCGACCGTAATGGTAACGATCACTGAGGACATCATCCACGAGATCACGACACGGATTGTCGAACAAGCCGATCCCGACAAAGTCGTTCTCTTCGGATCCTGTGCGGTGGGCAAGATTGGCAGGGATTCCGATGTGGACCTGCTTATCGTTGAGGATCGCCCCTTCGGGCGCGAGCATTCCCGATACAAAGAGATTGGACGCCTGATGCACGCCTTGCGTGACGTGCCGGTTCCCGTCGACCTTCTTGTATTCAGTCGAGACGAGGTAGAGAAGTGGCGCGATACCACGAATCACATCGTGCGCATCGCCCTGAGAGAAGGCAGGACGCTATATGAACGAGCGTGATTCCGCCAAGTCCATGCTGGCCCTTGCCTGTGACGATCTCGGTACACTCGAACAAATGCTTCCAAACCCGAACTTTTCGGAGCGCGCATTCGGTTTTCACGCACAACCGGCCACCGAAAAGGCATTGAAAGCGCTACTCGTTTTCCATGACGTCGATTATCCGAGAACACACGACCTCCGCGCACTAGTAGCGCTTCTCACCAACAGCGGTGTGGAAGTCCCCGAGCAGGCAAATGACGTTCTCACGCTCACGGCTTTCGGTATAACGTTTCGGTACGACTAGGACGCGGACTTCAGCGAACCATTACCTCGCCAGAAGATTGTATCGCAAGTCAATGCGGTGATCGCGTTTGTTCGAGATCGCATCACCGAATAGCCCCGATTTGCGGTGGCCCGGGAGCTGCCGGAACCTGACGACGCCAGGAGGTGATTTTGGAATGGATATTCTTGCCGGGTCCCGCACTCACTGCCTGTTCCATTCGTTCGGATTCGTATTGGCTCTCACGCTCACTTTGATATTTGGCGCGCGGGCAAGTTCGGCGGATTTGTCGACGGCAACCGCTTCAGCTTCTTCGACCAACGTCGGACAAGCCGACCTGACGGTTGAACTCCAGAAATTACTAGACGCAGCCTGCGCGGCCGGTGGCGGTATCGTTTCACTTCCTGCGGGCAAGTACCTCATCAAGGGCCATCTGACGATTCCGGAGAACGTGACGCTGGAAGGAATCTGGCGCGCGCCGGTGAATGGGCGGCCGTTCGATTCGGGTTCGGTGTTGCTGGCGACGGAAGGCCAGGGCAATGCGGATGGCACGCCGTTCATCTCGATGTCCACGAACTCGGCGTTGTCCGGCTTGACGATCTTCTACCCGGAGCAGATCGTCGCGAATCCACCGCATGCGTATCCGTGGACGGTGCAATCCGTGGACGGCGCGGACAACTGCGCGATTCGCAACGTCACGATCGTCAACCCGTATCAGGCGGTGGATTTCGGCACGCACGTGACGGGACGGCACTTTATTGACGGCCTGTACGCGCATCCCTTGTTGAAAGGTCTGTACATCAACCAGTGCTACGACGTGGGGCGCATTCAAAACATCCATTTCTGGCCGTTCTGGGACCTCGATCCGAAGAGTCCGCTGTGGGTTTTCACGAAAGAGCAAGGCACGGCGTTCATCATCGGACGCACCGACGGCGAGATGGCCGTGAACCTGTTCAGCATCTTCTACCGCGTCGGCATGCACTTCATCGCCGGTCCCACCGCCGGACCGGGCGGGGAGGTCCGGAACCAGCCCGGCAGCGGCATCTACACGAACTGCTACATGGACGTTTCGCCGTGCGCCATCAAGGTGGACGCTGTCGCTCCCGACGCCGGCGTGTCGTTCGTAAACGGCATGTTCATGTCCGGCGTCGAGGTTGCGCCCACGAACCGCGGGCAGGTCAAGTTCACCGCGTGCGCGTTCTACGGCATGAAAGACATCGTTTCGCACGCGAAGATCGAAGGGCGCGGCGCGGTCTTCTTCGAGTCGTGCCATTTCGGTCCATGGGACGGACACGGCGACGGCGCGGCGTGCATTGACGCCAATGGAGCGCGCCTGCTCGTGAACGGTTGCGAGTTCAACGGCAGTCGCCGCGGGCAATACGCGGTTGCGCTTGGACCGCGCACGCGGTCGGCGGTCATCTCCTCGAATCTGATGCCTTGCGGCGTCCATATCCGCAACCACGCGCCCAAAAATGCAGGGGTTGAAATAGGGCTGAATGCCGCCGAACCCGACCCGGGATTTCTCAGGAAGTGGACCGCCATCGGCCCGTTCCCGAATCCGGACGTCCCCTCCCCCATGCCCGGCCATGCGTCGCGCGCGGGATTCGATACCGATTATCTCGCGGCCGTCGGCGGTGAAGCGGAAGCCGCCATCACACCGGCGACAACGGTGACGTATCGGGATGCACACGGCCAGACACGAACCGTCAAAGGAACGACGCTGGAGTCGAACGAACGGGGGACGGTTGATTTCAAGAGCCTGTTTCCCAAGGGAAAGCAGGTGGCGTATGCGTTCTGCCTTGTGTTCTCAAAACACGAGCAAAAGGCCCGTTTCGAGATGGGCGCGAACGATTGCCCAAAAGTCTGGGTAAACGGAAAACTCGCCTTTTCGCATTGGAGCGCCGAAGGCGATTACGGCATGCCCGGGGCCTTTTCCTTCGATGCCGATTTGAAAAAGGGACTGAATCCGATCCTTGTGAAGGTCGAGGATGCCGGTGGAAAGCGCTGGGAATTCACGCTGGAAGTCTATGGCGAAGACGGGAAACCCATGCGGCAAAGACAATAGGACCGATCCGCCCGATCCGACAGAGCGGTTCACCGAACAAAAACAGGAAAAATCGCAATGCTTATTCATGGTATTTTCTTGGCGGTCTGCGCGCTGGCGCAGGGGCCTGCCGTGGTCGAGACCATTGACGTTGCCCGGGTATGGGCCGGGCATCCGGTGGGCTTTGCGCTGCTGACCCACAAGGGCAAACAGTTCGTGGCCTATTACGACGCCGATCGCGACATGCGCGTCGCGTGGCGTAAACTGGACAACGCGCACTGGAATTTCACGACGCTGCCGGAAAAGGTCGTTTGGGATAGCCACAACTACATTACAATGGCAGTTGACCCGGCGGATTATCTCCATTTGAGCGGCAACATGCACTGCGTGCCGCTGGTCTATTTCCGCACCCGCGAACCGCTCGCGCCCGATACCTTCGATCGCGCGCCGATGGTGGGCGAATTGGAGCAGCGCGTGACGTATCCCCGTTTCATCGAGGGGCCGAAACATTCGTTTGTCTTCACCTACCGAGACGGACGCAGCGGCAACGGCGATCAAATTTTCAACACCTACGACGTCAAGACAAAGACGTGGCGCCGTCTGTTGGACCGGCCCCTGACGTCCGGCAAGGGCAAGATGAACGCGTATTTCGACGGACCGCACCGCGGACCGGACGGGCGTTTCCATGTGTGCTGGGTATGGCGGGACACACCCGATTGCGCGACGAATCACGACCCGTGTTATGCGCGCAGCAAGGACCTCGTCCATTGGGAAACAAGCGACGGCAAGCCGCTTGCGTTGCCCATCACCATTGACAAGGCGGAGATCGTTGACCCCATTCCGCCGGGCGGCGGGATCATCAACGGGAACGTCCGGCTTGGGTTCGACGCGAAAAAACGGGCCATCGTCAGTTATATCAAGTACGACGCCGACGGAAATACACAGGCGTTCAACGCGCGCTTCGAGGACGGCGCATGGAAGAGCCGGCAAGCCAGCGATTGGAATTACCGCTGGGCATTCGGCGGCGGCGGCGCGATACCTTTCGAGGTAAATGTTTCCGGCGTTCATCCCCACAAAAAAGGACAGTTGAAACAAACCTACCATCACATAAAACAGGGATCGGGCGCATGGATACTGGACGCGGAAACGCTGGAACCGCTCGGCAACCTGGAAGAACCCCCGGCAATCCCGCCGGCATTGGGAAAGCCCTCGGGTAGTTTTCCCGGACTCAAAGTCCGGTTTGCCGGCGATCTCGGCGCATGCGATGAACCAAGTGCTCGCTATGTGTTGCGATGGGAAACGCTCGATGCAAATCGCGACCGGCCGCGCGACGGCGAACTGCCGCCGCCATCCATGTTGCAGGTGATCAAGCTGGATGGGGGAGATCGATCGGATCGATCCGACTAATCCGTCGGCTCCGTCCGATCGGACGGATTGGCCTTCTCCCCAAAAACAGGAGTCTCGCAAATGACAACTCTCGTTTATTTGGCCATTCTGTGCGGGTTTGGCGCGGAAGCGCAACCGCCCGTGTTTGCGCTGCGCGAAATGGACATGCACCTGCACGCGGGACTGGAGCGCCAAGCGCCGCTGGACGAATGGATCGCGCTGGCCGTCGCGGATGGCCGGAAAGCGTTCCTCCTCCTTGACCACCTGGAACTGTACCGCATGAACAAAAAGGAAGCGGCCCGGTGGGCGCGCGAACATGGCGGCACAGTGCTGTATCCGATGGGCGCCGAGGGCCATCGGGCGCTCATGGCCGATTTCGACAAGGCCGCCGCCGCGCACCCGGAACTCACAATTTTCAAGGGCTGGGAAATCTCCGAATTCGATTTCGAGGAAGGACTGGAAGAACCGCCCATCGATCTGGCCGACGTGGTCGGCTGGCACATTTCGCCCAATCACGACGAAGGCCCGCCCGACGGCGCGTTGCTCATCAAACGCATCAAGCAGATCAAGGAGGTGCAGCAGCGCCATCCGATACCGATGATTCTCTTTCACCCGTTCACGATGCGAATCGAACGTATCCTGAAGGACGCGAAAAAGGCGGGAAAAGATCCGGCGTCGCTTACGGTGGCCGATTTCCGGTTCTTCAAGCCCGGCGAACAGGAAGAAGTCGTCCGGCTGATGAAGGATGCGCCGCTCTACATCGAGATGGCGCTCGAATCGGGCGACTGCTGGGAAATCCCCGCCATGCGTGAGGCGCTCATCGCCGACGTGAAACCCCTCGCCGATGCCGGCGTCAAGTTCACCGTTTCCACCGATAACCATTACCTGGCCCACGCCAAGAAACCGTTCCATCCGGAGAAATACTGCGAACCGTGCGGCATCACCGTCGAGAACGCCAACGCGCTGATCCGCGAGCTGCGCGCGCGCAAGGCGAAGACGAAGTAGTTTCCATGCTCCGGTTTACGGCGCCGCCATGCTATAATCGAGTCATGGAAAGAGAAATTGACAAGCTGCGCGTTGACCGAACCGCGCTTTCCGTCATCTCGGGGCACGATACAGACGATCGCGACTACTGGCTGAGCAAGTCCATTGCGGAACGCCTGCAGGCAGTCGAACTCATGCGCCAGATTGCATACGGCTATGATCCAACTACCGAGAGACTTCAAAGAGTTCTTGAAATTGCTCGAAGATGAAGGCGTCCGCTACCTGTTGATCGGCGGTTATGCGGTGGGATGCCACGGCTATCCGCGTCCAACCGGCGATATGGATATCTGGATCGAATCGAGCCCGGATAATGCCGCGCGGTGCGTAAGAGTGTTCAAACGCTTTGGCGTGGATGTCCCGGAATTGAGTGCAGAGTTGTTTCTGGCCGACCATGGCATTGTCCGCATCGGCGTACCCCCATTACGTATCGAAATTCATACCGGGATATCGGGTGTTGAATTCGAAGAGTGTTATCCGAGGCGCCAGAAAGACAATCTCGATGGACAACAGGTCAATCTGATCTCCTATAACGACCTGAAGGAGAACAAACGGGCCAGCGGACGTCTACGCGATCTCGATGACTTGGCGAACCTCAAGTGACGGGATAGGGTTGTTTCCCTGCTGCTGGTTCCTGTGGCGGCCACGTCGTCCGTCCCCACAGCGTGAAGAAGACGAGCGTGCCCACGCCGAATCCCAGCAGCCCGCCCATCAGGCAGTCGAACGGGAAGTGCGCGGCGGTATAGACGCGCGAGATCCCTTGCAAACAACCCCATCCTACTAGGGCGGCGCGGACTTTTCGGTTGCGCACATGCCAGAAGATCGGCGTCAGCAATCCGAATGTACCGGAAACGTGGCCTGAAGGATACGAGTTGCGGCCCTGAAGGTATTCATCCGGAATGCGCCGCACACTCTCGTTCCAAGGTTTGTTCGCGTCGTTGAACGGACGGGGCCGCGCGATGGCCTCCTTGATGCGGTTGGTCCCGAACGCGTCCGTCAAGTAAATGGAGATCAGCACGAGCCAGAACACGCGCGCGAACCGCCGCATCGCATCGTCGTCCATCGTGTGGAACAGATACGCCGCCAAGCCCAGGAAGAACGCGGACGACACGACGAGCAGGACGTTCGCGCCCATGTAGACGCTGTTGGGCCATAGCCGCCCCGTCGCCGCCAGACCGACCACAACAATGGCTTCGATTCCGAGCAGTCCGGTAACGTAGGTCTTGTAGCCGGGAATGATGCGCCGAAACACAGACACATGGAGGAGATGCGCCGCCAGCCCAATGACGGCACAAATGGACAGCAGAATCAGCAGTCCCGAACCGATACCGATCTTCTCCGGTACGACCCTGCCTTGGACGAGCGCAAAGACCGCTTCAACCGCCAGAAATCCCGCAACGTAGAATTTGTAGCGCGGTATCAGCGCGTAGACGGCATAAGCCACCATCCAAGAAATCAGCGGCAACGCAATAAGAAGGTTCGTATAGTCCGTCACCGCCCGGAAAAACTGATCGAATCCCGGTGCATACGTATCCGGATTGATCGCGGCCAGAATCGCCTTGTCGGTATTGCCGATCAGCGGCACAATCCACACGCCCGCCCCGTAAACCACGCCGAACATGGCTGAAAAAACCAACGCCAAAACAATCACGCGAATAACAGCATTCATAACAACCGTCTGGTTCATCGCTTTTCCCGTTTCTCGTTTGGTTTCAATCAAAATGGACAGAATAAAAGATTGTACCTGCTGCAACACGCGATTTGCCATTCGCCCGGAACCGAACTCGATGGAAATGTCCCCTGTAAAACTCTTTAGAAATGTCCCCTTACACTGGCACTCCGAAAGGAGGTCCCGTGGAAGAAGGACATTTGTTGATGAGCAAGAAAGAACGGTTGCGGAAATCGGTGGTAGAGAGGATAGCCTCAGGTGAATTATTGCAGACGGAGGCAGCGGTGCTTTTGGGAATAAGCGCGCGCCAGATGAAGCGGATTTACCGGCGGTATCGCTTGGAAGGGGACGCTGGATTGGTCCATCGGGGCCGGGGGCGCCGTTGCAGCCGGTCGAAACCGGCGGATATGCGCGCGCAGGTGCTTTCCCGTTACGCGCAGGCGTATCAAGGGATCGGCCCGACATTGGCGGCGGAAAAGCTGGCCGAAGAAGGGTTGGTGGTGGACCATGAGACGCTTCGGCGGTGGCTTATTGCGGACGGGCAGTGGCAGCGCTGGCGCAAGCGCAGCCAGCACCGGCAACGTCGTCCGCCCAAGGAGCATTTTGGCGAATTGCTCCAACTGGATGGCAGCCATCATGCCTGGTATGGCCAAGAACATCTCCAGACGTGTCTGATGGACTTGGTGGATGACGCCACGGGCCGTTCGATGGCACACATGGCTGAACAAGAGACCACTGAAGCGGCCATGACGATTTTGCATCGCTGGATTGAACGTTATGGCATTCCCAAGGCCCTCTATACCGACCGCAAGAACGTGTATCTTCCTGAGCGGCCCGCCACCTTGGAAGAACAATTGGCGGGCGAAGAGCCCATGACGGCCTTCGGCAAAGCGTGCAAAAAGCTGGGCATCCTGATTATTGCGGCCAATAGCCCCCAAGCCAAGGGCCGGGTTGAACGCAAGCATGGGGTTTACCAGGACCGCTTATGCCATGAACTGCGCCTGCAAAACATCACCACCATCGAAGAGACAAACCGCCTGTTGCAGGAGGGATTCGACGACTACTTAAATCAGAAATTCGCCCATGAGCCCCGCTCAAAACGCGATTTCCACCGCGCCCTGCCGCCACACACAGACCTGCGGGACATCTTCTGCTATGAACAAACCCGTGTGCTTGGAAACGACTGGACGATTCGCTACAACGGCATGACCCTGCAAGTGCTCAAACTCAATACTCCCCTGCCCAAGCCCAAAACCAAAATTACCGTCCGCACATGGCTCGACGGTTCAATTCACCTCATCTATCGCGATCGCCTCCTGGTCTTCGACGTTCTTCCTGAACCCCCGCCCAAAAAACCAGCGCCGCCCCCACCGCCCAAAGCCCCAAAAAACCAAACAAACCCCCGAGCGACCATCCTTGGCGGCGCCGGGCTTGGACCATGAAATCCAAATAATAGGGCTCATCCCAAATCTGTGGGGGCCAGCCCCCACACCCCCGGAGTTTAACGCCTTGCACAGGTTCCGGTATATATTAAGACCCCTTGAGGCAACATGGACAATTCGGGCGGAGCGGAATACATCGCCGCTCCGCCCTACCGTCTACCTGGCCGTTCAGGCGTTCGGGGCGCTCTCCAGCGTTGCCCTATCCTCCCGAACGACACATCCATGGTATCAGCCCCAGAACGGAATGGCAGGGGACATTTTCATTGAGTTAACACAGGGGACATTTCTAAAGAGTTTTGACATTCAAGTGGGAACGAAATCAGGGCAAAAGAGATTGCTTGAAGACCCAAAATCCGCACGCAAGGAATGCGGCATGGGTGCCGCATTCAAGGTGAAGCGGCGTCTTGCCGCTTTTCCGTTGCCTTGTTCGATCAAGAGCGACATGCCCCAACGTGCAGACGGTCGCCTTCCTCCAAGCGGCGCCTTTTGGGCTTTACGGCGCGTTGACAAGCGTGGGGCCCTTCTTGCGCGCGGATCGTGGGAAGCAATTCGGATTGACGGGATAAGGCGATCCTGCTAGGATGGAAAGGTACGGTTCCATATTCGGCCGGATTGGAGCAAAGGGGAAAAGGCCATGAAACGCGACGTAGCGGGAGGAGACGCCGACAGGAAGAATCCTGGAATCCGTCAGGATTCATGGCCCGAATCGGATGATGCGGTTCAACATTGCGGCCGGTTGTGCGAAGGGATTGCGCAAGCCACGCGCATCTTGGCCACCACGCCGGATTTGTGCATGGCCATGCGCGCCGCCCTCCGGCAGATTGGGGAGGCTGCGGGCGTGGATGGGGTTTATGTATTCGAAAATCACCACGACGTTTCAACGGGCGAATGGTTCACGAGTCTGCGATATAGTTGGATTGATCCCGGTGTTGTATTCGATCCTGAAACCCCGTCGCTTCAAAACATTTCCTACCAGTCCGCTTTGGCCCGGTGGCAGGACATGTTGGAATCGGGGAATCCGGTGACCGATTCCGACGTCACCTTGCCCGAAACCGAAAGTCCGATAATGGCGCTGCTGGGGGTGCGCAATGTCTTGGCGCTACCCATTTTTGCCGAGGGTTTGTCGGGCTTTATCGCCTTTGGATCTTGCCGGCCGGATCGGCCGTGGATGGCAAGCGAGCAGGCGGTGCTGGCCGCGATGGCGGCGGCCATCGGCGGATCTTTCCAGCGCACGAAGACCCGGGATGCGCTCCGGCAAAGTGAAGCGCGTTATCGCACGCTGGCCGCAAATTTGCCCGGCTGCGCCGTCATTATGTTCGACGCGGAGGCCCGAATCATGCTTGCGGAAGGGCCGGAATGGGAACTGCACGGTTTCAACCGGGAGGAATTGACCGGCAAACGGATTGCCGATTTGCCGGAAATGGGCGAGTTGTTGGCGTGGATTGAACCCCATCTGCGCAGCGTGCTGGCGGGGCGCCCGACATCCGGTGAAATTCCCTACAAGGACCATTTGTTTCTGTTGCGGGGCGCCCCGCTGCGAAACGACCGGGGGCACATTTATGGCGGTGTCGGGGTTTTTCAAAACATCACGGCGCGCAAACACGCCGAGGAAGCCCTGATCCGCATGTCGCGCATGGAGGCGACGGCAACGCTGGCGGGAGGCATCGCGCACGATTTCAACAATCTGATGGTGGGCGTGCTGGGCAACGCGGATCTCCTGCGCATGGACTTCAAGGGGGATCCGGAGGCCGCGGATATGCTTTCCGACATCATCGAAAGCGCGCGGCGGGCGGGGGAACTGGCCCAACTCATGCTCGCTTATGCGCGGGGCGGCAAGAACCAGGTGCGGGAAGTCGCGCTCAACGACGTGGTGCGTGAAGTGTTGCGGCTGCACGCGCATGCGTTTCGTTCTCATGTGTCCATCGAGGAACGCCTCCAACCCGGTTTGTGGCCCATCAAGGCAGACCCCACCCAGATGCACCAAGTCGCGGCCAATTTGTGCCTCAACGCCGCCGAAGCCCTTTCGGAGGGCGGCCGCATCATTGTGGCGACACGTAACGTGCAAATCACGGAACCGTTGGACGATCCGCCGGTGCGGATTCCGCCGGGCCGATATGTGACGCTCGGCGTGAAAGATACGGGCGCCGGGATTCCGCCGGATGTCCTTGCCCGAATTTTCGAGCCGTTTTTTACGACCAAATTCCATGGCCGCGGACTGGGTTTGTCGGCGGCTTATGGCATTGTGTCCAATCACGACGGATTCATCGCCGTGCAAAGCAAACCCGGCGAAGGCACGGAATTTCGGGTGTATTTGCCGGCCTGCGACCCTTCGGCGCGGGAACACGTTGTGGAATCGCCCGGAGATCGGCGCGGGACGGAAACCGTCCTTGTCGTTGACGACGAGGAGGCGGTGGTCCAGTTGATGCGGCGCACGCTGGAACGGCTGGGCTACCGTATTCTGGTCGCGCGCAATGGACTCGAGGCCGTTCAGGCGGCACGCACCCATGAAGGAGTCATCCACGTTGCGTTCCTTGATTTGGGCATGCCCGTCATGAGCGGGTTCGACGCATACCCTTTTCTGCGCGAGGCGCGCCCGGACATGAAAATCATCGTTTGCACGGGATACGATGTGGATGCGGCGGCGCGGGAGATGTTCGAGGAGTCGGCGTGCGCGTTTATGCGCAAGCCGTTTTCGCAGGAAACCCTTGGACTGTTCCTGCGACAAGCACTGGACAAACGGGAAAAGACGTAAAATCGTTGTCGTTGTTGTGCGTTCACTCCGATCCGATAACGATACCGGCAACGTTGAAGGGTGGGGGTGGGTATTTTCTATTCTTGGCAGAGAAGAGGGACGGTGTACGCGGCGGACGGCATGATGTAGCCGGTAATGGGCGAACGCGGGGCCAATTCGGACAGGGCGGTGGCGATGGCCTGTTCGAGCGTGGGCGATTTTCGCCCGCCGAGGGTATGGACATCTTCATCGGTCATGTCGGTGACGAAGAGGGCGATTGGCGCCTTTTCGACGGTCGAAAGGGCGGTCTGGCCGTTGATTTCGGAGTGACGGCGCAGGCCGGCGATGATGGCTTGGCGATCGCCCAGGCGAATCCATTTGGAAAAGGCCTCGCCGCCGAGTCCCTCTTCACAACGCGCGACAAACACGATTCGGCCGTCGGGTTTTACGGCCTGATAGGCGTTGTACAGGGCTTTGTGGCTTTGCACGAAATTCCGGCTCGGTCCCGCATTGGCAACGACCAAATCGGCGCGTTCGGTGATGGGCGCCGCGAAGAGACGCCGCGCGTAATCGGCTGCGGCGCGGTGGGCGGCGTCAAGTTCGCCCGCGAACACGGCGGCAATCTGCGCATGCCGGTTCAAGACGGTGTTGATTGTAAAGTCCACGCCAACGAGGCGCGCGGCTTCCAGCATGTCTTCGGCGACGGGATTGCCGTCGAGTATGCCAATGCGCACATCGGGATTCAGGCGGTCCTCGACGGGATCGAGATTCATCGAGTGATTGCGTGCGATGCTTTCAACGGAAGCCAGTCCCGGCAGGATGGACTTGCGCCCGCCGCCGAACCCGCCGAAATAATGGAATACGACCGCGCCGATTACGATGCGCCGGTCCGCTTCGACCGCGCGGCGGTTCACGATGACCGGCGTACCGCGTGAAGTCGTTCCGACGCTGACCAGATTCGACTCATCGCGGGGATTGTGCGGGAAGGCGCGATCCTTGAATCGCCGGAATATCGCGGGGCCAAGGATGCGCGCCTGTTCATCCCGCCGGGGCGCGCGATGAATGCCCGTCGCGAACAAAATCTGGATATCCGTGTCCGGAATGCCCGTGTCGGCGAGTTCGCCGATGAGGATGGGCAGCACCTGATCGGCGCGGGTTTGACGGAATGCGTCCGATACAATCACCGCGACCGTTTCGCCCGGTTTTACAATGCCGTCAAGGCCGTGTTTCAATCCGATGGGCCGCCGAAGCGCTTCTCGGATGGCCTCGTCGCGATGGTTCAATTCAGGGGCTTCGGCGATGTCCAGCGTGCCAAGCCATGTCACCACATCCGGCGGAATAAAATGAAGCGTCCGCGAGCCATACGCGATATCTATTGCCATGAACGAAACCGAATAACCGGGAAAACCCGGATAATCGCCCTGTTATGCCGTTAGTGTCAAAATGTTCAATAAAAAGTATTGTCATATTCCCGTCGCGTATTGTCAAACCGGTCACTGCCGAGATCGTCCATGGGCTTCCGGTTGTACGGAAAAAGGGTTTTCCCATGCCGGCCACTGCTCGTGATCATTCTCGCAATCGTGATGAAGTCCATTGAACCCCAAAAGCCCATCTTGTCCACTGCCCGTCCGAAAAAGCCGGGATTAGCCGACGGTTCCAGGTTGAAACGTTTCGCATGGGTGCAGGATTGGTCTTCAAGGGTCCGCCAGACCAGCCGCGCCGAATTCGGACAATTTCCACATTTTTCCTTGTTCGTCGAAGATTTTCCCTTGACATATCCTATGTGGTTGGTGTAGAACGGGTAAGGAGAGGAATGCTCAAACGGAAGGATGTGCATTCATTGCACGGGATTGTGCGTGTGCGCACAGTGAACGGGTGTTGTAGTTATATGTGCAGTTTTACGATTCGTCGTGGCGGGTGTGTGGGTCGCGGCGGGAGTGGGAAGTGTGTATCTGACGGCGCTATCGGACAGGCAACCGCCGGATGCGATTCGTTCGTGTCGAGTGCGGCGCAGGAGGCCATTGATGGGTGCTAACGGTTTTGATGCGGAGAATCGCCGGGGCCGGGGATTGAAAATCGCGGCGTTGTTGGCGGTGTGTCTGATGACCGCCTTCCTTGCGCAGGCCGCGGGGGTGAATCCCGAGGATCTCGACAGTCTTTTCAAGGCGCTGCGTGCCGGGCAGTCATCGGAACCGTTGCGCAAGTGGCAGTCGGACGACGGTTTCCTTCGGTTCGTGGGCGCGCCTCCCGGGACTTTCTTTGCCGTGTCGCAGGGCGCGAAGGCCGCCACGGCGGAATCGCTGGCTCATGCATTCGTTTCGGCGCATACCGGAGCATTCGCGACACGCAGTTCCCGGCAGACCTTTGAAACCGACCGGGTCAATGCACGGTTTACGGATCGGACCTATGTGCGATTGCAGCAGGTTTATCAGGGCATACCGGTTTTCGCCGGCCAGATGGTTGTACAGACCAATGGGACGTCCGGCGTGGCGTGCGTCATGAGCGATGTCTTGCGCGATCTGACCCCGCTCGACACCGGCACGCTTTCCCTGACGCCGTCGTTCGGCGACACCGCCGCGCAGGATGCCGCGACGCAATGGATGATCAAGGAGTACGGGGGCGCGATCAGCGAGTACGCCATCGAAACGCCGCAACGCGTCATCTTCGATCCGGCCATTGTGGATCAGGAGGGGCCCGTCACTGTCGCGTGGAAACTGACCATCGCCAGCACCGAGAACCCCTTGGCCGCCGAGGTCATCCTCGTGGACGGATTCACCGGGAAAGTGGTTTTCCATTACCCGCTGGCCCACGAGGCGAAAGTGCGTGTGATTTCCGATGCGGACAGCACGGCGTCGTTGGGTCGCGTCGTACGCAACGAGGGCGATCCGCCGTGCGGCATTCGCGACGCGGATCTGGCCTATGATTTCCTGGGCGACACCTACGATTTTTACTATCGCGTCCATAACCGCGACAGCATTGACAACAAAGGAATGGATTTGGCGGCGACGGTTCGTTACTGCAATTACTATTGCCCGTATCCCAATGCGTTTTGGGTGGGTGAGCCGTGGAATCGGATGATCTTCGGAGAAGGATATGCGGTGGACGACGTCACGGCCCATGAACTGACCCATGGCGTGACCGATTCCGAATCGAATCTCATCTATCAGGGCCAGTCGGGCGCCATGAACGAATCGTTTTCGGATATCTGGGGCGAGTTTGTGGACCTGACGAATGGCAAGGGCACAGACACGGCGGCCGTGCGTTGGCTGATGGGCGAGGATTTGCCGATAGGCGCGATTCGAAGCATGAAAGATCCGACGTTGTTCGGCGATCCGGACCGCCTGAACAGCCCGTTGTATTATACCGGCTTCGGCGACAATGGGGGCGTTCATTACAACAGCGGCATCCTGAACAAGTTGTGTTACCTTTTGACCGACGGGGACACGTTCAACGGACAAACCGTGGCCGGCATGGGCATCGAGCCGGTCGCGCGGCTGTTCTATGAAACACAGATTGCGCCCCTGCCGATGGCGGCGGGATTCAGCGATTTTTACATGTTCCTTGGCCAGGCCACCATCAATCAAGGGTTGGATTTCAACCAGCGGTTGAATGTGCGCGCCGCGGCGGAGGCGGTCGAAATTGCGCCCGCGACCAGTGAAGAAAAGATCCGTGGTTTTCGCGCGCTTCCGGCATTGGACAGGTATGGCCGTCCCGTCATCGCGATCACGTGGACCAATCCGTCCTCCGAGAATTTCCGCCGGGTAATCCTTGTCAGGAGCACGGCGGGATTCCCGCAGAATCCGTCCGACGGCATGCAACTTTACCAGGGCACAGAGGAGAAATTCCTCGATGTCGCAGTCGTGCGCGGGACCAAATATTATTACAGTCTGTTTTCCGACACGGCGTACGGTTTTCCGGATCGCGCCACCAGTTGCGCGACGGCCGGGGCGGAACCGCCCGATTTCCTGTCTCAGGCGTTTGAGGCGCAGCCTGCCAGTCCCTCGGTAACGCCCTCGCCTTTTGATCTTTCATACAGCCAGATTACGTTCTGGCCGGTGGGCGCGGCGACGGGCGGTCTCGGCGAGCCGTCGCTTCCCGACTATGCGAACTATGCGGCGACTCTCCGGCGGAATCTTTATGAATTGCCGGTGGCGCGGCAGGACGCGGACGGCGTGGCACAGACCGTTCCCTTCAACGCGGACATGGTTTACGGCTATACGTTTTCGTCCCCGTTCCAGTTCTTCGGAAAGAAGTATTCCACGCTTTACATCGCCGCGAATGGTTACATCGCTTTCGCGCCGGTGCAACAGGGAACCGTTGAGAACAGCGTTCCTTCGCTGGCCTCCCATTTTGCCGTGCCGCGGATTTCGTTCCTGTTCACGCATTTCATGCCCACGGCGGGCGGGCTGATTTGGGTCCGCGAATTGGACGATCGACTGGTGGTCACGTTCGAGAACATGATTTCCGTGGATGCGGTGGGCTCTCCGGGCGGCAATCTTCCCAATACGGTGCAGGCGGAACTCTATCACAGCGGCCATGTGCGGCTGTCCTATTTGTACGTGGGCGCCCGCACGGCGGTGGTCGGCCTTTCGGACGGGATGGGCGTGCCGGTTGACCCATCCACGATCTTCCCGAATGTCCGCAGCGTGAATGTGCGTTCGGACTTGTCCGAACTGCCGCGTTCCTTGACTGCATTGGCGATCGAGCCGATTGCGACCCAATCGGTCGAGCCGGGCGAATCGATACATTTCGACGTGCGGACTGTCGTGCCTGTGGGCACAACGGACACACCGGCCTTGCAGGCGGAATGGGATGGCGCCGGCGCCGTCCCGTTTGCGGACAACCATGACGGTACGGGGGCGTTCCGCTGGCAAACCGCCTATGAAGACATGAACAAGATGTTCACGGTCCGCGTTACCGCGACGCTCGGCACGGCGAGCGCCTATCAGGATGTGACGCTGATGGTGGGGGTGGATGTTCCGTTGCCCGATGCGATCGATCTTCGCCTGCATTCGGGCGATCCGGTCGAGGATCCGTCGCGCAGCCGCGTCGTCAGCATGGAATATCCGCTGACCGCCGAGTACACCTATACGCATCCGCTGGCCCTTTCGGACCCGTTGAATTTCGGCGAGGGCAGTTCCCTTGTCATGTGGTACAAAAACAATGTGTATGCGGGCGGGCTTACGAATCAGTTGACGGTGCCGCCGACAGCGTTCAAGGCGGAAGATCGCTGGTTCTTTGTCGTGACGCCGAAGACGGCCTACGGCCTGCCGGGCATGCCGCGCATGTCGCCGGTGGTGACGCTGATGCCGTTGCCGTTGGTGCAGACGGTGGCGTTGCGCGCGGACGTGCCTGCCGTTGTGTCGCCTTCGAGCCTGCCGTTGTCGGGCCTTCCGCTGGCGGTGGGTTCGAGTGCGGGTGGAACCGAGATCGTCCTGCTGGGCAAGAATCTCGGCCAACCCCTGTCAGTAACGGTCGGCGGCATCGAGGCGCGGTCGTTGCGCGGGATCAACGAAAACCGAATTGAATTGGTCACACCCGAACATGTGCCCAGCCCCGAAGTGGGCGGCGTGCGAATCGCCGAGGACATCCGGGTAACGACGCGCTTCGGTTCGGGCACAGCGCGCGAGGCATTTACCTATGTCCCGGCGGATGTGGCCATTGTAAAAGCGGATGTGAATCTGGACGGATTCGTGAACGCCGTGGACATCCAGTTGGTCATCAACGCCGTGTTGCAAAAATCCAGCCCCGTTGTTGATGCGGATGTCAACCGCGACGGACGGGTCAACTCGGCCGATATTCAAATCACCATCAATGAGGCGTTGCTGCGTTGAGAAGACGCACGGGCGGACGCGCCTGATGGCCGCGCGGGGAGACGGGCGGGCATGATCATGGCTTCATGGGTGTTGGCGTTCATCGCGGCGGCTTCACCGGCCGGGCAGATTGCCTATTTGTCCGGCGCCGATTCCGGCAGCCTGCGCGTGCACGTCCTCGATCTTGAAAGCCGGACGGCGGTACCCGTGGGTCCCGGCCAATCCGACGGCGCGCCGGCATGGTCGCCGGACGGCGCTTGGCTGGCCTTCGCCACGAAACGAACCGACGGAATGGGGATTGTTCTGGCAAGGCCGGACGCTTCCGAAACACGCGCGATTGCCCATACCGCCGCGTGGAACGCGTTTCCGCAATGGTCGCCCGACGGGCGTCTGCTGGCCTATGAATCGGGGGAAGGCTTGACGCAACGTATTGTGGTTTACGACATCGAAGGCGGGAACGAAACCGTTTGGGGGGGAGGTGCGGAAGGTTTCATGCGGCCGGTGTGGCTGCCCAATCACAAATTATTGTATGCGATCAACGCCGATCCCAATGTCAAAAGCGGAACGGCGGCAATCGATCGGCTCGGTTCCGGCCCGGCCCTCGTGGCCGCGGGTGTCGAAAAAACGCCCCATGGATTGAGCACGGGCCTGTTTTTCATGACGTCGGATTCGGTCGTTCCCGTTCCCCAGGAAACACTGCCGTCCGCGACCGGCGAATATGCGGAATGGTTCGCCGCGCCCAGTCCCAATGGTCTCCGTCTGGCCTTTGAGTCGAACGACGGTGGCGATCGTGAACTTTTCTGCTATACGCATGAGCGTGCGGTGGACCTGTCGAACCATCGGACGGCCGACTGGAATCCTGTATGGTCTCCCGACAGCCGCTGGCTGGCCTTTGAATCGTTTCGGGGAGGGCGGCGGGGCGTTTACTGTGTGTTTGTGGACACGGCGCGGGTGGCGCCCGTGGTGGCTTCGCCCGATTTTGACACATGGTCGCCTTCATGGTCGCCCGATGGAAAATGGATTGCCTATGTGTCCAACTGCACCGGCGATCCGGAAATCCACGTTTGCAATCTGTCCGGTAAAGACCTGATCCGCGTTACGGATCGCCTAGGACCCGATTACGCTCCCGTGTGGCGGCCAAAGGGACAGAAGAAATGAAGGGATTGCCATTGATCGTCGCGGGAAGGCGAATTCGAATCCATTGGAAGGCGCCCGTCGCCGCAGTTCGTTTTTTGTGCGGGTTGTCGGCGATGGGAGTGATGATCCTGCTTGCCGCGGAAACATGGGCGCGCGAACCGGACGGCACGCTCGGACTCATCCGCGCGCCGCACAACGGCCGGCCGGCGCTGGTGGGCAAGACATCCGAATTCGACGTTATGCTCCGCGAGAAAGCGGATCTCCGCATCGAGGTCGGGGGTTCCCCGGTTCCGCTGGCCGTCCAATGGCGCGAAATGCGCGGGATCTGGCACGGCCGCTGCCGGTTGCCCGATGGCGTCGCCGAAGGAGGTTACACACTGGAGGCGGTTGCCGGCGACAAGACGGACCGAAACGTCCGGTCCGTGTTCGTTTACGCCTCGTTTCCCGAGAGTTACCGGTTTGCGCTATTGACGGACATCCATATCGGCGCTCAACGCGAGTGGGGCAACGGAGCAGATATTTTCCGAAAGGCCGTCGAAACGGTCAATGCGTCGAACGCGGCGTTCGCGGCGCTGACGGGCGATCTCACGCACGACGCCACGCCGGAACAGTATGCCGCGTTCATCGAAGTCCTCGATACGTGCACGTTGCCGACCTTCCTGTGTCCGGGCAATCACGACCGCGGGGCGGGCGATTACGATCGCGTGTTCGGCGAAACGGTGTATACATTCAATTTCGGCCCGGACGCCTATTTGTCTTACGACACCAAGGATTATGTGATCGCGGACGAATGGGGCGCCCAGAACGGCGAACTCGAATTGCTTCGGCGTGCGATGCGGCCCGCGCGCTGGTCCATCGGACTGACGCACCGGTACGATGTTTCGATGGGCATGCGTGCGCAACTGGCTCTGTTTGTGGATTGCCCGCTCGATCATCTCGTTTTCGGCCATTGGCATCGCGAAAACAAGGAGGGGGAAAAGGCGGTGCCGTGGGGCGCGACGCCGTTTACCGTGACGCCTGCCGCCATTGACGGGTACTGGCGGTTGTTCGAAATTTCGGCCAATGGCATCAAACCCGAACCGCCCCGGCGATTTCTGGCGGTCCCGTAGCGGGCGCGCCGGCCATGCGATCGCCCGCCGCATTCCTGAACGCCCTTCCGGGCATTCGCGAGATGGATTGCGGCGATCGCGCGGCGATGTTCCGATGGGCGTGTTTTTTCGCGCTGATTGCCGCCGGCCTGCGCTTGTGTTTCTGGGCGTATACGGGGCGGGTCTGGGAAGACGCGCTCATTACGACGCTTCATTCGGAAAACTGCGTGCAGGGGCTTGGCCTTACGCATTATCGCCCCGGCGATCCCCCGTTGCACGGATTCACCAGTCCGTTGAGCGTGCTGATCCCGCTTGTGGGGGATGTCCTGCATTTGGGCTGGGGCATTCCGTTCCTGAAAGCCGTTTCCGTGATCGCGTCCATCCTCGCTGTTTTTTATGCGTTGGGGATCGCCCTTTACCGAAGCATCCGCCTGCCGGGGCCGCTCGCGGCGATGTGGATGGGCTACCTGGCCTGCGAGCACCACCAGATCCTCTGGGGCATGGCCGGCATGGAGACGCAGGTGACCACGCTGATCCTTCTTGCCTCGCTGTACTATGCGGTGACTTGGCGGCCCCTTCCCTTGGGCGCGAGCCTTGGTTTGTGCATGCTGGCCCGGCCCGATTTGGCCTTCTGGACCGTCATCGTGGGGGTATACGCCCTCTTCAGGGACAGGCGGCAATTGCCGCGCATCGTGGGTGCGGCGGCGATCGTCTACGCGCCTTGGCTCGCGTTCGCATGGTGGTACTACGGATCGCCGATTCCCCATACGATGGTGGCCAAGTGGCTGGGCGTGCCGCATTGGTGGCAGGAATCCAACATGACCTGTTCCACCGTGAAACGGGAAATCGTCGAACGCATCCGCGACTGGATTTTTTCACCGCTCGGCCTCACGTTCGGCGGCCACGGCCTGCACCTCCGGCATCCCTTTTGGGACCGTGGTTATCTGTCGGGTCTGATGCTGTGCCTTGCGCTGGCCGGAACCTTTTTTGCCTTCTGGCGCCGCCAGTGGGCGATGTTTCTTCCCGCGTTCTTCGTTTTCGTCTACACGTTGTACTATGCCTTCCTCGTTCCCTTCATTCATGGGTGGTATCTTGTGCCGTTCTCCGCTGTCGCGGTCTTGTTGAGTCTTCGCGGCCTGCACGGGCTTGCCTACCCATTGGAAGGCCGCATGCGGACCGCCGTGCTGGGCCTTGTGGCCGCGGCCTATCTGGCGTGCATCGCGGGTATCTTGCCGTTGACGTTCAAGACAGAAAAGCAGATTCAGGAAAACATCGAAAATGCCGTGCGCAAGCAGGCGGGACTTTACCTTGGGCGCGTCATGCGGCCGGACGAAACCGTCGGATGCGAACCGCTCGGTTACGTCGGCTATTACTCGCGGCGGATCGTCTACGATTGGCCCGGACTCTGCAACCGCCGTGTCACCTGCTACTTGCGGGACGCGCCGGGCCGCCAGACCCTGTACGACATGCTCGAACATTTTCGTCCGGACTACATCCTCTTGCGCGGACAGGAATACAAATATCTGACCGAATACCTCTCGAGGACATGGATTGACACCGACTACGATCTGGTCAAGGCATTCACCGCGTCTTGGGATCGGACGAGGTCCATTTTTCTGCTTCACGTCAACGTGGATTGCGGTTTCCTGTTGTTTCGCAAGAAAGCGTTGCATGGACCTTTCACCGATACACAATCAGCAACGAACCAAGACGAGTGACATCCGAAAGGCTCGTTTTGAATCGGTTTCACTTGAAAAAATGGACAGGCAGCAGGGAAACTATCGCCTGGGAGGAGAGGTTTCATGGATATCGTGACATTCGGCGAGGCCATGGTGCGGCTGTCGCCGCCGGACTTTCATCGGCTTGAACAGACGAACCGTCTCGATGTGCGCATCGGCGGCGCCGAATTGAATGTGGCCGTCGCGGCGAGCCGCCTGGGATTGAAGACGCGGTGGGTGTCGCGGCTCACGCGGAATCCGCTGGGCCGCATGATTGCCAACGAGGCGCGCAAACACGGCGTGGACACGCAACATGTCGTTTGGACGCCCGACGATCGCGTTGGGCTGTATTTCGTCGAGTTCGGCGCGTCGCCGCGGCCCAGTTCGGTTCTGTACGACCGGGCGGGTTCGGCCATCAGCCGGATCGCGCCGGGCATGGTGGATTGGGATGCCGCGCTGGCGGGCGCGCGGCTGTTCCATTGCTCCGGAATTACGCCCGCGCTGGGCGAGTTGGCCGCCGCCGTCACGCTTGAGGCCTTGCAGACGGCGAAACGGGCGGGATGCATAATCTCCTACGATCTCAACTATCGCGCCAAATTGTGGAGCGCCGAAAAGGCTCGCGCCGTGCAGGAACCGATGATGGAGTTCGTGGATATCTTGATCTCGACCGAGGAAGACACAAAGAAAGTCTTCGGCATTCAGGGGGACGTATCGGTGGACGATGATTCGTTTCGCGCGATCTCGTCGGAGACGTATGCGGCGGTTGCGAAAAAACTGGCCGAACGGTTCGCGTTCAAGGCGGTGGCGATTACGCTGCGCGAGGACATCAGCGTCTGGCGCAACACATGGGGCGCGGTGGCCTATGCGGACGGTCGCATCTACGAGGGGCCGCGGTTCGAGGTCGAAATCGTGGATCGCGTGGGCGGCGGCGATTCCTTCAGCGCCGGCTTTCTCTACGGCATACTGACGGAAGGGGTCGAATACGGCCTGCGGTTCGGCAATGCCTTCAGCGCGCTGGCCCACTCGATTCCCGGCGATTTCAACTACAGCACGAAAGAGGAGGCCGAAGCGTTGATCAAGGGCGGCAACATGCGGATTCGTAGATAAAAATCGCTTCCGCACGCGGAGGGCCCGTAAGCGTAAAGCCACGGAAACGACCAGGGACGATCGCATTCAATGGAAACATTCCATGCACAAACACGGCAATGCTTATGATATGCTAGATGTTCCGAAGGGAGGTTGCTCTGACCGTTTCCTGTCGGGCCCGTTATCTTTTTTGCTTGACAATCGTATCCGGTTATGCGAACATAGGGCGGATAGTGAATAAATATTCAGTAATCAAAAAAGAGGAGAGTGGATATGGAACCCCGAAAGGGCGATGAGCGCGGCAAGGCGTTGTCGGTGGCGGTAGCGCAGTTGGAGAAGCAGTTCGGGCGGGGAACGCTGGTTCGTCTGGGCGACGATCATTTTGTGCAGGCCGGGAAGACCATTTCGACCGGCAGTCTTTCGCTGGACATCGCGACGGGACTGGGCGGATTGCCGACGGGCCGGGTGGTCGAGGTGTTTGGTCCGGAATCGTCGGGCAAGACGACGCTGGCGCTGCATGTGGTGGCGAACGCCCAGCGGGAAGGGGGCATTGCATGCTACATAGACGCCGAACATGCCTTGGATCCGACATTCGCGACGAAGATCGGCGTGGACATAGACAATCTCCTGGTTTCGCAGCCGGACACGGCGGAACAGGCGCTTGAAATTTGCGAAACGCTGGTGCGCAGCAATGCGGTGGACGTGATCGTGATAGACTCGGTGGCGGCCCTTGTGCCGAAGGCGGAAGTCGAGGGCGAAATGGGTGACGCGCATGTCGGTTTGCAGGCGCGGCTGATGTCGCAGGCGCTGCGGAAATTGACGGCGGCCATCAGCCGGTCGAAGACACTCGTCATCTTTATCAACCAGTTGCGCGAAAAAATCGGGGTGATGTTCGGTAATCCCGAAACGACGACCGGCGGCCGCGCATTGAAGTTCTACGCCAGCATGCGCATAGACGTGCGCCGCATTTCAAGCATCAAGGAGCACGAGCAGGACGTCGGCAACCGCGTCAAAGCCAAGGTGGTGAAGAACAAACTGGGCCCGCCCTTCAAGGTTTCGGAATTTGATATTCTCTTCGACGAGGGCATTTCGAAAGAAGGCGATATTCTCGATTTGGCCGTGGCGGAGAAACTGGTGCAGAAAAGTGGATCCTGGTTTTCGTACAACGGCGAGAATCTGGGCCAAGGCCGCGAAGCCACCCGGCAATATTTGAAGGCCAATCCGGATGTGACCGCCAAGTTGCGCCAGCAAATTCTTGCGGCAAAAGGCATTACCTGGATCGTTTCGGATGCCGTCGCGCCGGAAGAGGCCAAATCCGGAGCCAAATAACGATCCATTTGATATTTTGGCCAAGCCAGAACCCGGGTGCGGGCCCTATTCGATGTATCTTGGGCTTTTTTTGAAACGACGATCCCGTGTGGCGGGATGTTGGGAAAACATGAAAACAGGATTGTGCCGCGGACTGCGAGGCGCAAAATTCTTTCCGTTGATCCTGTTTGCCGCCATGGCGCCCTTTCTGGCCTTCGAGGGGTACTTGCGGCTTACCGAGGAATCCGGCAGCGACGATTACCTTCCCCGCGCGCCGGTCTTCGAGGAGCAAGAGGACGTTGTCGTTATCCATCATCCCGCGGGATGGGTGATGGAATCCAGCATGGAATTGAGGAATCCCAAGCCGGCGGACACGGTCCGAATTTTCGTGTTTGGCGGATCGGCGGCGGCCGGTCTTATCGGCAAGCGCCAGGATGAAACAAAAGCCATAGAATCGCCCTTTGTCGAGGAATCCTATTCGGAGGTTCTTGAGAAAGCCCTTCCGGAAAGGGATCGATCCCGCCGATTCGAGGTGATGAATTTCAGCGTTCCGGGTTGGGGAAGTTACCGCATATTACCATTGCTCCGGGAGAGCCTGCGCCATGCGCCCGACTATGTGATCGTAGAGGCCGGCAATAACGAGGTGGCTGAGGGAATGATGTACGAACGTTGGAAACGTTCGCGGGCGCTCCGGGGTTTCCGGACGCTGGTCTATTTGGCCAAGATGACTCGTGCAAATACCGGTCCTTTGGCGGGAAACTGGCAAGGCGCCGCCGCGTCGGATTTTACAATCACGGAAGAGGACGCGCGGAAATTGCTGGATGAATCCCGGAACAACATGCGTACAATGGCCGAAGCATGCCAGCAGGCGGGGATCCCTCTCCTCTTTGTCGTCGAAGGATCGAATCTGAGGTATACGGATGTGGAGTGCACCGGTTTTGGGGATCGCCGGTTCGGCGCCTGGAACAGGATCCTCAACCGTCGCGGCGGGGGAATGGGGCACGTGGATCCGTTGGAATTTCGGAAAGCCCTCGGGGAAATAAACGCGCAATTGGCCATGAAAACGAACGATATCTGGGAAAAATCCTACCTTCATTTTTTGAAGGGCAAAGCGCACGATGGGTTGGGTGAATTCGCCGCCGCGCGCGAGGCATACAAGGCATCGCGCGATCTGGCCACGTTCAGCGTGCGCGCTCCGGGGCCTTTCAACGACTTTGTTCGGGATTTGGGCAAGCGTTCGGATGTGTTTGTGGTCGATGCGGAAGCGGCCTTTCAGGATGTGATGCCCGACGGCATTCCCGATGGCCGGATCTTTTACGACAACTGCCACCCGAAATCCGAGGGACACCGCATCATTGCGGAATTGCTGCTGTCGGTCATCGAACGACACATGGGGCTTGAACCGAAGGCGGACCCGCCCGGGGTTATCGCCGCCCTGCGGGAAACCCTGAGGGATGCGCCGATCCTCTACGACACCAAGCCGGTTCCGTGAAGTTTGCGGCTTTCGGCGTTTGGAAACGGCCGGATGCCGGCCTCGCTGAAATGAGGCATTTTGCGGAAGCCTTTTATATACTGCTTTCGGAGGGCCGTGGTTTGTATGTAAGCAAGTCGCACAGGAGATGACGCCATGTTGCAGGATGTGCTTTTGACCAATGAAGAACGGGCGCTGAAGCAGGAAGTGCGGGAGTTCGTGAAGAACGAGGTGCCGCCGGACCTGCTTAAAAAGATGGATCGCGACGAAATCGAGTATCCCGCGGACTATGTCCGGGCCTTAGGCAGGCGCAATCTGCTCGGCCTTCGGTTTTCGCCGAAATACGGAGGTCGCGGCCTCGGTTGGACGGCGGAAATTGCGGCGCTCGAGGAAATCGGCGTGTTGGGCATGGCGCTGGGATGCGCGTTTTCGATGCCGTCCATCGTGGGCGAGGCGCTGCATACCTTTGGGACCGAAGAACAGAAGGAACGCTATCTGCGGCCATTGCTGAAAGGGGAAATTATCTCGGCGGAGGCATTGACGGAACCGCGCGGCGGTACGGATTTCTTCGGCGCGACGACGAAGGCGGAACTTAAAGACGGCCATTTTACGGTGCGCGGGCAGAAACGATTTGTCGTGGGCGCGGCTTGCGCGGATTTCTTCTTGGTCTACTGCAACACGAATCCGACCGGCAGGCAGCACGAGCGGATCAGTCTCCTGCTTATCGAGAAAGACCGCCCCGGTGTGGAAACGAAATACCTGTATCGTCTGATGGGCACGCGGGGCGGAGGCACCGGCCGCATTATCTTCAAGGATGTCGTGGTGCCGGAAGCGAACCTCATCGGTGGACTGAATCAAGGCGCGGAAATCTTCAACACGATGATGGTGCCCGAACGACTGACCTCGGCGGGCGGCGCGTTGGGTCTGGCCCGCGCGGCGTTGACGGTCGCGACGCATTACACCGACCGCCGGTATGCGTTCGGCAAGAAAATTCGCACCTTCCAGGGCGTCAGTTTCAAGGTGGCCGAGGCCATCACGAAACTCGATGCCGCGCGCGCGTTGACCATCGCGGCGGGAAAGGCCGTTGACCAACGCGTTCCGAGCGCCCGACGGATGGTCAGCGAGGCCAAGAAATTCGCGACGGAGGCCTGTTGGGACGTGTGCAATCTGGCGATGCAGGTGGTGGGCGGCATCGGCTACACGAACATCTTTCCGATCGAGCGCATGGTGCGCGACGCGCGCCTTGCGCAAATCTGGACGGGCACGAACGAAATCATGAGCCTGCTCATTCAGCACGAGTTCTACCGCGAAGTGCTCGACGACCCGAATCCGGCGCGCGCCAGCGAACTCGACGCCGAAGCGGCGGATCTCGCCGACGAAAAAGTCTACGAGGACGAGGAGATGTGGACCAAGGGGTGGTAAAACTTGAAGTCTCTGGCCAACGTCAAACCTTTTCGAGGCGATCATCACATTTACTGTAGCGCCGATATCAGCGAAATCATCACTTTACAAGCGAAAGCAAAACCGTATCAGGTCAAGCAAGTAAGAGATTTAATCCTGAAATACCGCCTGGGCGGTGAACGCCGTGCCAAAATATGAACTTATCATCTATTGGAGCGACGAGGATAAAGCGTTTATTGTGGAAGTTCCCGAATTGCCGGGGTGCATGGCCGATGGCGCATCGTATCGGGAAGCGCTTGAAAATGTTGAAATTGTGATTGCGGAATGGATTGAAACGGCGAAGAAGCTCGGCCGCACAGTGCCTCGGCCCAAGGGACGCCTGCTTTACGCCTGATGTTTGCTTGGCCCCGTGTTGCGGAACGTTTTGCGAACGCGGGGTTTCCATGGGTTCTGTTCCCAATCTCCGAGGCAGAGTGCAGGAGGCAGGAGGAATGGCGCGAATTCTGTCCACGTTATGATCGTTATTCTTTGGATTCGCGCGCGAGCTTGAGCATGGTGTTCAGGAAGGTGGAGCGCAGCGGGCGGACGGCCATGGCGGCCTTCCACGGGGGTGATGTTTCGAGTAGGCGCAGCAGCCGGCCCAGTGCGCGGTGGCTCAGGCGTTCGGGATCGTCGAAGAGCATCTCGGCGACCTTGCCGCGCTCGATGGCCATGTGGCCGATCATGTCGAAGGTCGTTTCCGGCGTGAAGACGCGGCGGTCGCGCGCTTTCATGCGGAGCGCGTCTGAACGGCACATCGTATAGCACACACCGCACCCGAGACATGCCGCCGCGTTCAGCGTCGTTTTCCCGCCCTTTTCGGGCGTCGCCAAGGCGTGCATGGGACACGAGGCTACGCATCGTCCACAGCCGGTGCATTTCTCGGTGTCGAGTTCGGCCATCCAGTTGGAGGTCACGATGGCATGGCCGATGCCGAGCGTGCGCGCGCCGTTGAACAGGGTGCAGCAGCAACTACAGCAATTGCAGACGAACGAACTGTTGCGCTGGACATTGTCCCCGACCTGGACCAGGCCCGCCGTCTTGCATTCGTCCACGATGCGAAGGGCTTCCCGCTTGTCAATGCGCTCCGAAATGCCGCTGTGCAGGACCGACTCCGCGCCCTTGTTGAGCGAGATGCAGGTCCGTTGCGGCCGGTCGCAGGCCGTGCCAAGATGACTCTTCGTGTGCCGGCAAGGGCACAAGGCGATGGTAAGCAAGGAGGCCGACTCGATCATCCGGCTTACGCGCTCATAGTCGAGGATCTCGGAGTGGTCCTCTTCCGGCAGCGCCTCTTCGCGGACGAATGCCCGCGCGAATTGCGTTTCCCCGGAATACACCGCCTCGAGATGCTTGCGATCGGCGTTCATGTACTCGTCGAACAGGCGCGACAACTCTTCCATCGGGAGGTCGTCCCGCGCGCGCATCATGACGTATTCGTAGATGCCGCCGAGCACGGGCGGCAGCGAATAGTACCGTTCACCCTTGCGCTCGAAATCGAACACGAGTCCGCGTTCGGCCAGATCGGTCAATTTCCCGCGCAATTCGTCTTCCGGCATGGCGAACTTCGGGACAAGTTTCCCGATGCGCGTGGGTTTGATGGGTAGTTTGGCTGCAAAGGCCGCCTCGTCCGGCGAATAGAGAATCCGCAGAATGCCGAGTATGGCCGGCGAATCCGGAACGGGGCAGACGTTGCGGTCCATTTGTTGGCGCAGCAACCGGTACTCGCGTTCAACGTTGACGTGATGTCCCATCGTGCCGTCTTCCTCCGTTTCGGTCGCTTGGCCGGTAGCACGGTCTTTCCTGCGATCATTGGACCATCCGATGTCCGCGCAAGTTTTCCCCCGGAATTGGATTCCCTAGGGTCTCCATGCGTTCAGACGAAGGGAAATCAGTGTTTGGCAAAGGCCTCGACGATCGGCTGTTGGGTCCATGCGGCCGGGCATTTGACGCGCAGGAGCCGGGCGATGGTGGGCGCAGTCTGGGCAATGGAGATGGGTTCGGCAAGCGTCTTGCCGGCTGCAAGTCCGGGGCCGGCGGCCATCCACGGGACGGTCGTTTCTTCGGGACTCGAACCGCCGTGTCTCTTGTCTTTGCCTCCGTGATCGGAGAGCACGAATACGGCCGTCTTGTCCGTGATGCCGGCATCCGCGACGGCCTGAAGGATTTGGCCCAGCAATCGGTCGGCCTCGGAGACGGCCGCGAGATATTCCGGCGATCCGTATCCGGAGGCGTGGCCGGCGTGGTCAACGAGGTCGAGGTGCAGGAATGTGAAAAGCGGCTTGTTGATCTTGATGACTTCCGCGGCCTTGGTTGTCATTCGTAGTGCGGGCGAAATATTTGGATCGGGCTTGACGGCGTCCATAATCGCCGAAGCGCAAAAGTCAACGGAGACATGATTGAAAAGCCGGCCAAATCCGGCCCATTCGTAGATCGCGGCCATGTGCGCTTTCTTGTATCGGTTCCGGAGCACATCGAAAAGGGTCGGAAACGGCGGCGTTTGTCCGGGCTGCCAGTCGTTGGACAAGACCTTGTGCGTGTCGGGAAGGGCGCCCATCAGCACGGAGGCCCAATTCGGGCTGCTCACGGTGGGCAGGACCGCCGCGGCCTTCATCGTGGAGACGCCACGGGCCATCAATGCGCGCATGTTCGGTGTTTGCGCCTGTTCGACCGAATCGCCCCGCATTCCGTCAATGCCGACCACAACCACATGCCCGGGGCGCCTGTCTGCCGCCTGCGCAAAGACTGTTGTCATGATTGCCGCCATGAGAATTGCCACGCGAAAACATTTTTTGGATTTCATGGGGAATGCTCCTCCAACGGCGCAAGTATACGCGGGAACTAGCGGCGCTTTCACGCTGGAAAATTCGGTTCCGGGCATTCCCACTTGAATTGGGTAGCCGGTTCAAGTACATTATGTTGTGCGTGACATGGAATGGCGCGCATGGTATAGTAAACGAAGTGAAGGCTATGGGAGCCTTCGCGCGGCAAGGCCAATATTCACCGCATGGGAGCGGTGTGAACGGAGGTTACAGCGGAATGAAACACGTGGCGATGATTTCAAAGAAACCGTGCATGGCAAGCACCACCGGCACCGTTGACGTGGAAACGAAAATCACCTTCATCGTAAACGTATTGAATGCCTTCAAGCCGTTGCTCCAGGCCAAGGAAGACGCCCTGACCCCGGCGAGTTGATCGCGCCGATCAGCGGGTCGGGTGGCCCATCATATCCACGAACGCGCGGAAGAGTTCGGGATCGAGGTCGGCGGCAAGCCTTGTCCGCATGATGGACAGGGCAGTGAATGTTTTTTGCGCCTGCTGAAACGGCCGGTTCGTGGTAAGCGCGTCGAACACATCCGCGATGGATACGATTCGCACGAAGGGGGAAATCGAGTCGCCAGACAAGTTGTCGGGGTATCCTCCCCCGCGCCGCTTTTCGTGGTGGTGAAGCACGATGTCCAGCGCAATCTCGCCCACGGCGCCCGTCGCAGACAAAATTTCATGTCCGTAAACGGGATGTTGCCGCATTTCCTCCCACTGGCGCTCGGACAGGGCCGCATTGGAAGCGAGAATCTCCGGGCTGATGCGGCTCTTGCCCACGTCGTGCAACAATGCGCCGATGGCCAGTTCGCGCAAGGTGGCGGAGGACGCGTGGCCGCTGCGCTGCGCAAGGGACACCGAATAGGTGACCACGTTCACGCTATGCGTGTAGATCTTGTAATCGAGTGAAACCTGCTTGAGCAACGTCGCGAACGAATCGCGTTCGGTCAGCATGAAATTCACCGTGCTCTTGATGATGTCCTTGCTGCGCTTGACATTGTCCGCCGATTCGGGTTCCTCCAGGATGTCCTCAATCAACCCGCTGGACGCCGCATAAAGCGCCTCGGATTTCTCCTCGACGGGAATGGCATCGTCTTCCAGGATGGCCGCGAGATTTTCCTCAATGTAGCGGCCATAGGCGCCCTGATGACTGGACCGGATATAGACTGTGTCCAGGTTGCTGTCAAGCAGGCGCTGCCGGACCGCGTCGGTAAAACGAACGTTCCGTTCGCTGTACAAAACAAACGGCTGACCCGGCGCCGGCTGAAAATAAATGTCGAAATTGGTCACGGTGTCGAGCCGGAGCGAGGCCAGTTTGATCGGCATGAACGATCCGGAATCCCGTTGATCTGCTTCCTGCATTGCGGCTGCCTGGGGCATTTCCTGCGCGCCTCGTCGTTTATGTTGTTATCCTACCATCCCGAACATTATCCTTCAAGACGGCCTGAACACACACAACTTCGGACATTTGGGAGGGAACGATCATGGACGATGGCTTCGACATTCGGTTGTTCAATCTCACGGATCGCCGCGGGGAAGATTATTCCGAACACAATGCGGAAGTCGCGGCCTTGTGGACGGCCTTCGAAGCGCGAAGGCCGTCGCGTACGCCGGTGCGCTTCACCTGCAATCCGCGCATCTTGATGCTTGATCCCTCGTACAACGTGCGCGGCATCACCTACAGGGAGTATATGAACGATCCGGAGGTAATGGGACAAGCCGTCCTCGAATTCCGGTACTGGCTGCGGCATTATCTTCCCGGCGACGCCGAACGCGGCCTGCCGGAACAATGGAATGTGTCGGTGGATTTCGAGAACCATTACGACGCGGCATGGTTCGGATGTCCGGTGCATTATCGCGACGGCCAAGTGCCCGACACCACGCCCATCCTAAATGATGACAATAAGCGCATGCTGTTCGATCGCGGCATGCCGGATCCCTTTGCGGGCGAATGGGCCGAACGATGCCTGCAATTCCTCGATCATTTCCATCGCAAGAGCGCGCAAGGGTGGACGTTCATGGGGCGGCCCGTTATCGCGGACAAATGGGCGCCGTTCTGCGGATGCGACGGCCTGTTCACGATAGCCACGTCGCTGCGCGGTTCGACGGCGATCTGTCTCGACCTGCTCACCGATCCCGATTATGCGGCCGAATTGATCGAATTCATCCATGCCGCCGTCGCCAATCGCATGAAGGCCTGGCGCGAACACTTTGGAAGCCCCATTCCAACGGACGGATTCGGCGCGGCGGACGACGCCATCGAAATGCTGTCGGAAGAACAATACCAAACGTTCGTACTGCCGCTTCACCGTCGGCTGTTCGATCAGTTCGCGACGCCCAAAAACCGCGCCATGCACCTGTGCGGCAATGCACAGCGTCATTTCAAAACAATCCGCGACGAACTCGGCGTGAGCGCGTTCGACACCGGTTTCCCGATCGATTTCGGCGCGTTGCGCAAAGACCTTGGCCCGGATGTCCTGGTGTCGGGCGGCGCGCCCATTTCCTTCTTTCTGCAGGACGACCTCGCGCCGCTGATTCGCGAAACGGAACGCATCCTGAATTCCGGCATACGCGACGGGGGTCGCTTCATCCTCCAAGAGGCGAACAATCTTCCGCCGTGCGCGCGCCTCGCCGCCTGCCAAGCCTACTGGGAAATGGGCCGCAAGAGCACGGTTGTTTCGTGACGCATCTTCCCCGCCAAACCTGCGGCTTGCCACAGGTCGCCAAACATTGCTTTTCCCATAACGGCGCCAAGGGATATTTGCGCGGTCCGGCCCTTTTCGGATATGCTGTGCATCTGCCGCCGTACCGATGACGGTACGGCGGTTTTTCGTGTAACGACCTTTCGAGGAGAATATCGGATGAATACCAAGTATACAGTCGCGGCCATTTTGTTGGCGGCCATGGCAGCCGCCGGTTGCGGCCAGAGCACTCCGCCTGCGCCCCAATCCCCTGCGGGCGGCGCAACGGCGTCGGCGCCGGTTACGACCGGCGAAGGCGACGCAGCCCAAGACAGCGGCTCACAGGCCGAAAACACGCCCGTGGTCATCGGCGACGCTCTGGCCGAAGAAGCCAAAAAGGAACCGGAACTGCCCGAAATCGTCGCCAAGGTGAACGACGAACCCATCATGGGAAAGCAATTCGCCCGGCAGTTGGCCGCCCACGAGCAAATGATGGGCGCCCATGGCATGACCGGCAAGCCCGGCGCGGATCAACGCAGGGAAGTGCTCAACGCGGTGATAGACGAGAAAGTGCTCTCGATACTGGCGAAGCAGGCCGGCATCGCCACGTCGGACGAGGAAGCCAAGGCCGAATTGGAAAAGGCCAAGGCCCAGATGCCCTCCGAAGACTTTTACAAGCAATACCTTGAAAGCCAGGGCATGACCGAAGACGATTTGCTGGCCCTCATCCGAAATAAACTCGACAATCAGAAATTCATGGAGGCCAAGACGGCGGATCTAACGATATCCGACGAAGAATTGAAGGCCGAATATGAAAAGTACAAGGCCGCCGGCCAGATGGAACGTCCCGAGGCAACCACCGATGTTGCCCATATCCTGGTAAAAGTTGACGGCAAGGACGAAGCCGCATGGGCCGCCGGCAAAGAAAAAATTGACGCCGCGCGAGCGCGAATCGTGGGCGGGGAAAGTTTCGCGGCGGTCGCCAAAGACGTCTCGGACGATCCCGGATCGAAAGATCGCGGAGGCGCCTATCCCAATACCCCTAAGGGGAAAATGGTCCCCGAGTTCGAGGAAAAGATGGCGTCCACGCCCATCGGCGAAATCAGCGATCCATTCAAGACCACCTATGGATGGCATATTTTGACGGTTACCGGCAAACATGAAGCCGGCACCGTGGCCCTCGAAGAAATCAAGGACGACCTTCAAAAATACATGCTCAGCAAAAAGCGTTACGAAGCCGTAAAGCAGATTGTGGCGGACGCCCGGCCCACCATGAAAATCGAAATTTTCCTCGATGGCGAAACCCCACCCGCCGAAACGCCTCCGGCCGAAGCCACGCCGGAGACGCCGGATGGCGAAAACAAGCCGGGGGACGCCGCCCCTCCGCCCGAGGTCCCCGAGGCGCCGACTGCACAAGACAAGCCGGACGGCGTATAATCGAGTTTCGATAGGTGTTCGTGAAGAGCCCGCCCCGGCGGGCTCTTCGTTATATACAACCGGGAGATGATCCATGAAGGCCATTGACGTGACGATCGTCGGCGGCGGAATGATTACGCATGATTTGCTCCTGCCGTCCATCTATCATCTGCAGCGCACCGGTGTGGTTGCGGAAATCGCCGTGTGTGCGCTGAACAGTCCGCCGCTGTGCGCATTGCGGGATAGCAAGGATCTTCAAGGCGCTTTTCCGGGACAGTCCTTCACGCCGCATCCGGCCTTCGATACCGACCCGGGCACAATGTTTCCCGACCTTTACAAGCAGGTCTTGGCCGGCATGAAACCGCGCCAAGCCGTCGTGGTCGCCATGCCCGATCCGCTGCACTATCCGGTCATCATGGAAGCCTTCAAGCACAATCAGCACGTGCTGTGCGTCAAACCGCTGGTGCTTGAATACAAACATGCGCTCGAAATCGAGCGGATCGGCAAGGAAAAGGGCCTCTTCGTCGGCGTTGAATACCACAAGCGCTTCGATACCCGTGCGTTGATGGCGAAACGGCATTACGAACAGGGGCATTTCGGCCAGTTCATCATGGGCGAAGCCAAGATGATCGAACCGTATTACTACCGGCACTCGAATTTTCAGAACTGGTTTACGTGCGACCAGACCGACCCGTTCGTATACGTCGGCTGCCATTATGTTGATTTGGTGTGCTTTATTACGGGCCTGAAACCCGCCGCGGTTTCCGTCAACGGCATCAAGGGCCGCTTTCCGAACGGCAACGAGGGTTACCTGTGGGCAAACGGCCGCGTCATCTTCGAGAACGGCGCGATCCTCTCCGTCACGGACGGCCTCGGCTATCCCGACGACGGCGCGGGCAGCAACGAGCAATGCCTGAGCATGTTCTTCGAGGGCGACGGCAAGACGGGCTGTCTCAAGCACGACGATCAGTTCCGCGGCGTGTCGCACAGTTATCTCGAAGGCATCGGCTGCGCCGGCTCGACATTCAACTTCGTCAGTCCCGATTTCTACCAGTTGGTTCCCTGGGAAGGGCCCGGATACAAGCCCGTCGGGTATGGATTCCTTTCGGTGGCGGCAACCATTGAAACAATCCGGCGCATCGAGAACGAAACCGATGGCTTGCCTGAATCGGATGCGATTGCCCGGCGCCGCGCGATCATTCGCGAAGTGGATGAAAAAGGCATCATCGCCACGCCCGCCAATTCCAGCGTCAACGAACTCGTCATGGAAGCCGCGCGGCTATCCATCCTCAACGACGGCGCGATGGTGGATATCACTCACGGCCATCAGCCGCGGGTTGCCTTGCGCGCGAGATAGGCTACCCCTTCACCGCGCCCAATTGAATGCCTTGGACAAGGTATTTCTGCATCAGGATGAACAGGACGACAAGCGGCAGGATGTTCATGACGGACGCGGCCATGATGAGGTTGGTTTGGCGGCCGTACACCGTGTCGAAGTAAAGCATGCCGATGGGCAGCGTGCGCAGGTGTTCGCTCTTGATGAGCACGAGCGGCCAGAAGAAACTCCCGTAATTCCCCATGAACGTGAAAATGGACAACACGATCAGTCCGGGTCTTGCCAACGGCAGAATCACATCCCAATAGACCTGCCATGCCGACGCGCCGTCAATGGTGGCCGCCTCGTCGAGCGACGACGGAATCGTCAACATGAATTGACGCAACAGGAAGGTGCCAAAGGCGCTGAAGGCCGCGGGCACGATCAGTCCGATGTACGAATCGAGCAGGTGCATCTTCACCATCAGCGTGTAGTTCGGGATCATCGTGACGACGCCGGGGATCATCATCGTCGCGAGATACAATTTGAACACGTGGTCGCGGCCGGGCCAACGCAGCCGCGCAAACGCGAACGCCGCGAGCGAACTTGTGAAACACGTCAGCAGCGTCACCCACCCCGCGACGAAAATGCTGTTGAAATAGTAGCGCTTGAACGAAATGTCCTTGTTGTTGAGCACATCCGTATAATTCGACGGCTGCCATGTCTCCGGCCATGGATTGAGATTGAACTGCTGGATCTCGCTCAGCGGCTTGAAACTCGCGAAAACCATCCAGAGAAACGGAAGCAGCATCGTAAGCGCCACCACGATCAGGAATGCATGCGACGCGATGTAGCGCCCCGTCCGGAACCACCATTCGGAAAATGTGCGATTACTCGTTGACATAGCGACTCCCGAATCGCCAGTTGACCAAGGTAATGGCGAACACAATGGTAAACAGCACCCACGCCACGGCGGAGGCGTAACCGATCTGAAATTCCTCGAAGGCCTTGGTATAGATGTAGTACGACAACGTTGTTGTCGTGCCGGCGGGACCGCCGAGCGTCATGACCCGCGCTTGCTCGAATCCGCCCTGTAATCCGCCGATTACGCTCATGATTACGATGAAGAATGTCGTGGGCGCCAGTTGCGGCCATGTCACGTGGCGAAACTGCGCCCAGCGTCCCGCGCCGTCAATCGCCGCCGCCTCGTACAGTTCCGGCGGGATGTTCGATATCCCTGCCAGATACAACAGCATGTTGCCGCCGCCCGCAGCCGTCCAGATGCCCATGATAATGATGGCGTCGCGCGCTCCGAGCCCGAACTGGCTCGCGACAATCCCGACCCGTTCCGCGCTGAGCGCCAGCAGGTTCTTGGTCGAGGAAAGCCATGTCGGCGGCTCGATGTGGCCCAGATGAAGCCATTGCAGGACCGATTCGATGATGACGTTGATGGGACCGAAATTCGGGTTGTAAAGCGCCTTCCACAAGATCAGCAGCGCGACGCCGGACGTGAAACTGGGCAAATAGAACAGGGTGCGGTAGGCGACCATTCCGCGCAGGCGTTGGCTCAGGATAATCGCGAGAAACAACGAGGCCGCGATGGCGACGGGCATGCCGAGCATGAAATAAATCGTATTGATGAAATAAAGCCAGAACTCGTGATCCGTGAAGAGCTTCATGAAATTGCCCATGCCCACCCACTGGAAAGAAACCGTTTTCATCAGATTCCAGTTGGTGAACGCCGCGCCGAGCGAAAACAACACGGGGAAAAACGTAAAGACGAGAAAGCCGAGAAAATTCGGCAGCAGAAAGCACAGCGCCGTCGCAAGCACAAGACGGTTGCGCCGCATCATGGCGCATCCTCCGGGCGATCCCATGCCGGCCGCGCCCCCCCCGCAACCGCTTGAAAGTAACGCTCCTTCAATTCAGGATCGCTTCGAAGTTGTTCAATGATGGCTTCATTGATGGCGCGCGCCGCGTCGCGCATCGCCTCCGCGCCCGTCTTGATGCGCTCGCGCAGGAAATCGCCCTGCTTGAGGAAAACGCGGTCCACGAACTGCCCGTTGACATACGGCGACACTTCGAAAGGCACGGCATCCTCCAGGGCCGCGCGCCATACCGCGTTGTAGTCTTCTTCGGGATATTCCGGGTTGTGCAGAAATTCATCGGTATAATTGTATTGCATCACAGGCGCAAGTGCGTCCGCCTGCCGGTTGATGAGATTGTTCCAGTCGGGACCGTGAAGATATTCGAGGAACGCGAGCGCTCCTTCGCGGTTTGGGCTTTTGGCGTTGATCAATGAAGCGCGCCCGTAGCCGAACAGGCGGCGTGACGGCCCTGCGGGCATTTCGACCGCGCCAAGACGCAAATGCGCATAATCCTTCCCCCGCAGCATGCAAAGCCACCAACGGCCCCCGACGGCCATCGCGCCGCGTCCCGCGCCGAACAGCGAAATCGTGCCGGAACCCCAGCCCCCCGCCGTGGCCATGGCCAGTTCCTCGGTCGGCGAAGGCAGCACGCGATGCACATGGATAAGATCCTGGTAAAACTGCGCCGCCGCGCACGCCTCGGGCGAATCAAGGACGCAGCGCGTGCCTTCGGGCGTATAGATCGTCGCATTCCATTGGCCGAGAAACACGCCAATCCAGTCCCATGTACCCATCATGAGACCAAACTGGATAGGCCGCCCTCTTGCATCGAATCGGGTAAGCCGTTTCGCAATCGGAAGGAACTCCTGCCATGTCCAATCGCTTCGGGGATACGGCTCGCCCGCCGCGTCGAACAGCGCCTTGTTGAACCAAAGCGCCGGGCCGCCCCCGTTACCGGGATGACCATACACCCGATCTTCATATCGGACCAGCGGCAGCAGGCACGGCCACACTTTGTTGATGTCAATCCCGCGATCACGGAACGCCTCCGTGCAGTCGTACGCGATGCCGGACCGCACGAAAGCCGTCAACTGAAAACCGCTGTAACAATCGAAAATATCCGGCCCGACACCGGCCAGACACTGCACAATGGTCTTTTCCATTCCCATGTTCTGCGGATCGAGACGGAGATAATATTTCGGATTCAGTTTATTGAAAAGATCGATCTGTTCGCGGCGCACGGGATTGTCGTCGCAGACCCAGACGATTTCAACACGATCGTCGTCCCGGCCGCCCGGCCGCCACATCCATGCCGCCACGGACAGCAATGTCATTACAATAAAACTGCCCAAAAAAACATACTTCATGCCTGATCCCCGGCTTTACCACCTCCAGTGTAGCCGCACCCACGCTTCCGAGTCCATCTTTCCCGTTGCGAGGAGTTGCATCTTCAGAACCTGCCGCCACAGGTCAGCGCCTGTTCGGAAACGCTTCGGATCGGTGGCGTCGGGAACATCGCCGTGCTTGGGCAGGTCAAGATGAGGAAGATTTTTTCTGAATTGCCTTGCGAAAGGAGTCATTAGCCACTTGGCGATTTTGGGGAACTCCATCCCCTTGGTTTTCAAGAGACCATGTTTGCAGAAATACACCCACTTCGGCTCCGGCGGATTCAGGCATAAACTATTCAAGTTGGGCCTATTTCTTCTTCCCCTGGGCTTCCGAAATGACCAAAACAGGGGAATCTTGCGATGCTTCAAGGACAAGGCCGTTTTTTCCCCGCATCACAAATTTTTGCGTCTCGCCCGGTTTCGCGGCCACGCCACATCCCGATGATGTGAAAGTCGCAATCCTTTTCCGCCTGTGATAAGATCACCCGTTTGTTGGTGTCTGTTTCCTCGGTCATGTTAACGTTGGTCACGGAACAGATTGTCCGATCGGTCCAGCGCGGATGAGAAACAGGCTCCGTGGGAGAACTCCGCGGGATGAACAAGTCCTTGAAGCGCCTTGTCATGGAGGCGCTCGAAGAAGACATAGGCCACGAGGACATTACGACCAACCGGACGGTTCCAGCGCATACCCGCTGCCGGGCGCGTCTGGTGGCCAAGCAGGACGGCGTATTGAGCGGCATGGGTGTGTTTCGCCTGGCGTTCGACTGTATGAAAGCGCGCATCGAGGATTGGCAGGCGGTTTCGGACGGCGCGCGCTTTACACGGGGGGATGAATTGGCTTCTTTCAAGGGTGACGCCCGCGCGGTGCTGACGGCTGAGCGCACAGCGCTCAATTTCCTCCAGCGGCTTTCCGGCATCGCCACGCTGACGGCCCGCTACGTCGCGGCGGTCGAGGATCTCAACGTGCGCATTTGCGACACACGCAAGACGACGCCATTGATGCGCCGGCTTGAAAAGGAGGCCGTGGTGCATGGCGGCGGATCAAATCACCGGTTCAACCTGTTCAACGGCATTCTAATCAAGGAAAACCATATTCGCGCGGCGGGAGGCATCGGGGCGGCCGTTTACAACGCCTCCGGCGGTGCGCACCATCTCATGAAAATCGAGGTGGAAGTGTCGAACTTGGACGAATTTGACGAGGCGATCCGGGCCGGCGCCGACGCAATCATGCTTGACAACATGAGCCTCAACGACATGCGCGAGGCGGTCCGCCGCGCCCGGGATCATCATGTCGTGATCGAAGCCAGCGGCAACGCGTCGCTGGAAAACATCCGCGCCATCGCGGAAACCGGCGTGCACATCATTTCCGTGGGCGCGTTGACGCACTCGGCGCCCGCGGCGGATCTGTCGCTCCTGTTCTGTTGAGGAAAACATGCCATGCTGCTCGTAATGGACGTAGGCAACTCGAACACGGTCATGGGCCTTTACAAGGGGGATGATCTGCTGGGGCATTGGCGGGTTTGCACCGACAATTACCGCACGCTGGACGAACTCCGCTTTCTGCTCGGAATGCTCCTCGATCACGAGGGCGTAAGCCTTCAATCCATCAAGGGTTGTTGCATTTCGAGCGTCGTACCGCAATTGAATTTCGATCTGATGCGCGTCAGCGAGCAGGTCTTCGGCGTCGAGGCCGTCATGGTCGGTCCCGGAACCAAGACCGGGCTGATCATCCAAGTCGAAAACCCGAAGGAAGTCGGCGCGGACCGCATCGTGAACGCCGTGGCCGCCATCGAGGAATACCGGGGCGCCATCATTGTCATAGATTTCGGCACGGCCACCACCCTCGACGCAATAACCGCAAAGGCGGAATATCGCGGCGGGGTCATTCTGCCCGGCGTTCAGACCTCCGCCGACGCCTTGGCTGAAAAATGCGCCAAATTGCCCCGTGTTGAAATATCCGTACCGGGCTGCGTTATCGGCCGCAACACCGAGGATCACATCCGATCAGGTCTTACCTTCGGATACGCGGACATGATTGACGGGCTGGTGGATCGTTTTGAAACGGAAATGGGCGCCGAACCGGTGGTCGTGGCCACGGGCGGCCTTGCCCACACAATTGCGGCGATTTCGCGGCGAATCCAGCATGTGGATTCGCTGCTGACGCTCAAGGGACTCAAGGCCGTGTACCGCAGGAACGAAAAGGGCGCCGCGTGAAACGCTGGGCAATAGCCGCTCTGGCGGCGATCCTGCCGGGATGCGGACCGATGATGACGCCGCCTCCTCCCAAGGCCGCTGCCTCGGACCTGCCCGGCGCCACGAATTCCCCCATTCGGGACAACACCGCCCGCCTGGAAGGCGTGGACCTTTGGCTGTATGGCACCGATCCCACAGCCGGAGCGGACCGAAAGCCCACCTGCTGGGTGCATGCAGACGCCTTCACGCTTGAGCACGACAATGCATGGTCCTTGGAAAGCGCCAAGGCCGTCATCTATGCGCGCGACGGCGATGCGCCGGACATTCGCATCGAGGCGCGTCATGGCCGTTTCGAGGAGTCGAAAATGGCCAGCCTGCGCAATGGCGTCACCGCGCAGATCGGCGACATCTGGCTCAAAATGGAAGAAGTCCTGTGGTTGAATGACGAACGCGAACTCCGGACGGATCGTCCGGTCAGCATCACGGCCCGGCACATGCAATTGCATGCGGAGACGCTCCGGCTGTATCCTGACAAACAGGAAATTAGCATGACCCGGGTGACGGGAACCATTGAATTGGAGGGGAACCAGCCATGAGACAATGGATTGGACTTGCCGTTTTCCTTGCCGCGGCAACCGGCTGGGCGGCGGACAAGCCGCCCACGGGCAATCTGAGCGGATACACCGCGATGTCCGTGGATGCCGGCTATGTTTCGAGTTCCCTTTCGGGCCGGTTCGAGGTTATGCGGGATGGCGTGCGCATCACCCTGCTCTCCAACGATCCCGCACGCAAGCCGGTGCCCATTTCCGCCGCCGAAGTGCGATTCGTCTGGCCCGACAAGTCCAACTCCAATCAGCCCTCGCGGATTTTATTGCAGGGCCGAGTCGTCATCGAACATCCCGACGCCACCGTCCGCGCCGAAAAAGCGGAATGGGACTTTGATCAGGGTCTTCTCACCTTCACCGGCAGCCCCACCATAGACTCCCCGCAAATGCAGGGATTGCGCGGCGATAAAATTGTTTTGAACTTCAAGGAAGATCGCTTTGAAGTATTCGGCGGTAAAATGACCCATTACCCCTTGTCCGGCATGGGCGGATCGGAAAAGGCAAACAAGCCCACGCCCCAATTACGCCCCGAGGACATCCAGGACTGGCCGGGTTTGGCGGCCGCCTTGAAGGGACAAGCAAAGGCGGAAAAACCGTCTCCCGGAAAACGTATCGTCGAATTGATGGACGGGAAGGCGCAACAAATGCTTGCTTCGGCGGCGGCAACGCCTTCGGCGGAGGATCAAGAGGCGATCCTAAACCAGTTGAATCGGATACTGGCCAATCCCAAAATGTATGCTGAAGAGGCGTGGGCCGGCGTTCAACTCCCGAAGGCCGTCGTGGAAATGCTTGGAAAAACATCAAGGCCGGCACAGGAGCAAATGATGTTGAACCGTCTCTTGATCGATGCGGCCTTCTCCGGCATGATTTCCCCATTGAAGCAACCCTAAGCCGGTCTGGATGCAATCGGCAAACCGTGGAAATTGACACATTGAACGACGCCAGCGAACCCCTGTTGCGGGCCGAGCATTTGACTAAACAGTTCAAGCGGCGGACCGTCGTGCATGATGTGTCGCTGGAAATCGGCGAAGGACACATTGTGGGTCTTCTGGGGCCCAACGGCGCCGGCAAAACCACCACGTTCCGGATGATTGTCGGGATGCTCCGTCCAAACCAGGGCCGGATCTGGTTTCGCGGACGCGACATCACCCCTATGCCCATGTACCAACGCGCGCGGCAAGGTATAGCCTATCTTCCCCAGGAACCATCCATATTCCGTCAACTCACCGTGAGGCAGAATCTTTTGGCCGTGCTCGAATACCAGCCGTTGACGGCCGAGGAACGCAACCGTCGCGCGGACGCCTTGTTGGAGGAACTCGGCATCGCCCATCTGGCCGCCAACCCCGCCTACACGCTTTCCGGCGGCGAACGGCGGCGCACCGAAATCTGCCGCGCACTCGTCACAGAACCCAAAATTTTCCTCCTGGATGAACCCTTCGCGGGCATTGACCCCATCGCCGTCGCGGACCTCCAAACCACCGTCACCACACTGAAAAACAAAGGCATCGGGGTCATCATCACCGATCACAACGTCCGCGAAACCCTCCAAATTATTGATTATGCGTTCATTCTCAGTGAAGGCCGGATAAGCGTCATGGGCACGCCCGGGGAAATTGCGGAAAATCCCCTCGCCCGCAAGACGTATCTCGGCGAAAATTTCAGGTTATAGCCGGAGGGAGGAATCGCCCATGGCAACCATGCAAAGACGTGCGTTTCTCGGCGCGGCCGCGGCGGCGGCAACCGCCCTCGCAGCGGAAGCGAAAACATCCCCCAAGGGAGGAACCGTCTCGATGACAAAAAAAAGACGGCCCAATGTCCTGTTTGTAATGACCGATCAACAACGGGCCGACACGATTGCGGCGCTCGGCAATCCGCATATTTACACGCCGAACTTCGACCGGCTCGTCGCGCGCGGGGTAACCTTCACAAACGCCTATTCCGAATGTCCGGTTTGCGTTCCCGCGCGCATGACCGTATATACCGGTTGCACGGGAGCGACAACCGGCCTATACGGCAATGCGGCCCCGGATCTCGTCGAAGGCCAGCCCCCGGACATGGAGGATCGCTGCGGCGCGTATCTGCCCCGAACGATGGCCCGCCTCGGATACCGCACGTTCGGCATCGGCAAATTCCACACGCATCCCTGGGACGCGGATCTGGGCTTCGAGGTCCATCTCCACAGCGAGGAACTGTACGGGTCGCCCGATCAGCGCCGGCGAGACAGTTACGCGGCATTCATCCGAACCGAACATCCCGCCTACGACTTCATCGAAGGGCTGATGGGCGAACGCACCGAAATGTACTACATGCCGCAGATGAGCCCGATTCCCGCCGAATTCGGCGTCGAGGCATGGGCGGCGGACCGGGCCGTCGAACAAATCGCCATGAAGGACGACCGCCCCTATTTCGGTTATGTGTCGTTTATCGGGCCGCACCCGCCCCTTGCGCCGCCGATCCCCTTCAACCGGATGTACGACCCGGATCGCATGCCCAATCCGGTGCGGGGCGACAAGACGGTTGACTTCATGGACGAGCAAATACGTTGGATGAACCACGCCATCTGGGCCGAAGACATCAACGACGCGCATGCGCGCGTCCTCAAGGCGCGCTACTACGGCGAAATTTCTTACATTGACCAGTGCCTCGGGCGCATTCTCGACGCGGTCGAGGCGCGCGGCGACGCGGAAAACACGCTGATTTGCTTCTATTCCGATCACGGCGATCACCTGGGGGACCATGGCGCATGGCAAAAGGAAAGCTACTTCGAGGCGGCATGCCATGTCCCGTTTTTGTTGAGTTGGCCTGAATGCCTCCCGGCCGGCGAGCGCAATGCCGCCTTGGCGGGACTGGCCGATCTGTTCGGTATCGCGACGTCGGCGGCCGGCAAGCGCGAACTCCGCGAAGGCGCCGACATCCTCGCCGTCGCCCAGGGGAAAAAGCGCGCCCGCGAACATTTCATCGGAATGTACGGTTCGCCCGGTTCGCCCTTGTTCAAGATCATGGTCCGGCAGGGCGACTGGAAATACATCTACATGGCGAACGGCGGGAAGCAACAACTCTTCAACCTTCAAGCGGATCCGGATGAACTCCACGAGCGATCCAAGGAAGAACCGGCCCGAGTCGAACGGATGCGTCAGATGGCCATCCATGCGCTTGACCATCCCAACGCGGGCCGCGCGCTCCACCACGGCGACTTCCTCGCCCTGCCGGAATCGAACCGCCCGTTGCGCCGCATCTATCAGTTCGACGGCTCCCGCGGAATCAAAGGCTTCCCCGTCCATCCCGGAGACGTTTTGCGAAAATCCTGACAGCCCGCCAAGCAGGCAAAGGCACTCGTTTTCCCGGGGTTTCCCCAACGCGTGTTTGAATTCGGACACGGACAAAGGATAAAATAAAGCGTTATTTTGGGGCGTAGCGAGCCGTGCTAGAAAGATAGGGTTCTGCTTCGGCTGTGGCGCGCAAAATACGTTTGAATCGCGGCGGGCGGTGTTCCTTGTCGGAACGAGGCCGCCGGGCCGCGGGCAGGTTGGCCGGAACGTCCCCCGCGGGGCGTTTCGACGCAGGCGGCGCCGGATGGAAGGTTCCTTCCGAAGAATCCGGCACGAGAGTGGAGTAATCGCGCAATGAAAGAGGAGAAGGCAAAGGTCAAATATCCGGGGATTCGCGACGCGATGGACGGCAACACGGCCGTAATTATGTGCGAGCGGGAATCCACGGACGCGGCGGGCGCGTATCCAATTACGCCCTCGACGCAGATGGGCGAGTATTGGGCGCAGGAAACCGCAAAGGGTCACGTGAACGTGTCGGGGCGTCCGTTGATTTTTGTGGAGCCGGAAGGCGAACACGCGGCGGCGGCGGTGACGGCGGGCATGTCCATGACGGGTCTGCGCGCGGCGAACTTTTCGTCCGGCCAAGGCATCGCGTACATGCACGAATCGTTGTATTGCGACGTCGGCAAGCGCCTGACCTACATCCTCAACATCGGCTGCCGCGCGATCACGAAGCACTCGCTCAATGTGCACGCGGGCCACGATGATTACCACTGCATAGACGACACGGGCATGTTCCAGGTGTTCGGCAAAAGCGCGCAGGAAACCTGTGATCTCAACATCATCGCGCACAAAATCGCGGAGTTGTCGCTGAATCCGGGCGCGGTCGGCCAGGACGGGTTCCTGACCACGCACCTGATCGAATCGCTGATGGTTCCCGAGCGCGAACTCATCGCGGAATATCTCGGCAGTCCGGAGGACATCATTGACACGCCGACGCCCGCGCAGCGGCTCATGTTCGGCGACAAGCGCCGCCGCATCCCGGAGCTGTGGGACGTGGACAATCCCGTCATGGCCGGCGTGGTCCAGAACCAGGACTCGTACATGCAGGGTGTTGCCGCGCAACGCCCGTTCTTCTTCGATCACATCGCCGAAATCGCCGATCAATGCTTCGACGAGTTCCACGCCTTGACGGGCCGCCGTTACTACCGGGTGACGCCGTATGCCATTGACGACGCGGATTATCTCATCATTGCCCAGGGCAGCGTGGTCAGCAGCGCCGAAGTCGTGGCCGATTACTTGCGCGAGACGCGCGGCCTGAAAATCGGCGTGCTCAACATGACCATGTTTCGTCCCTTCCCGGCCGATTTGATCGGCAAATATATCAAAGGCCGCAAGGGCATTGTGCTGCTCGAACGGACGGATCAACCGCTGTCGGTTGAATTGCCGCTGGCGCGCGAGGTGCGCGCGACCATCAGCAAGTGCCTTGAAAATGGCGCGGCGGGCAAAGGCGCGAAACCGTATCCGAATCTGGCCAGTTTCGCGGCAAAGGACGTTCCGCCGCTGTATTCGGGCTGTTTCGGCATGGGCAGCCGCGACCTGCAGGCCGAAGGGATCATCGGCGCAATCGAGAACATGCTGCCGGACGGTCCCAAGAAAAAATTTTTCTACCTCGGCATAGATTTCATTCGCGACAATCCCTTCAGCGAACAACAGGCCGAATATCAGAAACAAATTCTCGCGGGCTACCCGAATGTCAAGGAACTCGCCGTCCACGGAAGCGAGAACCCCAATCTCATGCCGAAGGGCGCGATTACGGTCCGTTTCCATTCGATTGGCGGCTGGGGCGCCATCACGACAGGCAAGAATCTGGCGGTGACCCTGTTCGAATTGTTGAATTACCACATCAAGGCGAATCCGAAATACGGTTCCGAAAAGAAGGGCCAGCCAACCACCTATTATCTGTCGGCGGCGCCGGAACCCATCCGGATCAATTGCGAGTATTTCTATGTGGATGTTGTGCTGTCGCCCGATCCGAATGTCTTCAGCCACTCGAATCCGCTGGCCGGTCTCAAGAAGGGCGGCGTTTTCGTCATTCAGAGCGATCTGCCGACGCCCGACGACGTATGGGGCCGCATTCCGCCGCGTTTCCAGAAGATCATCGTGGACAACGACATCCGGGTCTTCTACCTCGACGCGTTCAAGATCGCGCGGGAAGAAGCCAGCGATCCCGAACTCCAGTTCCGCATGCAGGGCAACGCGTTCCAAGGCGCCTTCTTTGCGGCTTCGCCCGTAATGGAAAACAACAAATTGGACGAAGAAACGCTGTTCAAGGCGATTACGGATCAGTTGCAGCACAAGTTCGGCGCGAAAGGCGCGCGGATCGTCGAGGACAACGTCCGCGTCGTGCGCCGCGGCTACATGGAAGTGAAGGAAATCAAGAATAAGGTCGTCGGCAAATCCACGGTGGCGGATCCGCCGCTTATCGCCGAACCGCCGCTGCCGCTCCGGATTCAGCCTTCGAGCCTCGAGCCCAACACGAATCTTCAACGTTTTTGGGAGCAGACAGGCAACTTTTATCTTACCGGAAAAGGCGGCGACAATCTGGCCGATCCATTCATCGGCCTGAGTTGCATGCCGGCGCTCAGCGGCCTGATTCGCGACATGACCCAGATTCGCTTCGAACATCCCGAATGGGATGCCGAAAAGTGCATCGGCTGCGCGGCCTGCTGGACCGTCTGCCCGGATAGCGCCCTTCCCGGACTTGTCAATACCATTGACGAAATCTTTGAAACGACGACAAAACGCCTAGCCAACGCCGGACACGAACCGGTCCATTTACGGTCGTTCCTCAAACAGGTCGAACCGGCCTTCCGTGCGCTGATTGCCGCCGGCAAGGAACGGGACAGCGTCATGGCGGCGCTCGACAAAGCCCTCGCCGACACATTCGCGGCATGCACGCTGCCCGAAGCGGACAAAGCGGCGCTGGCCAAGGAAATCGCCCTGTTCCAAGCGGAAATCGGCTGTTTCAAATGGTCCAACGTCAAACCGTATTTCAAAGTCAAAGAAAAGCGATCGCCCGGCAGCGGCGGCCTGCTGTCCATCACCGTCAATCCCTATGCGTGCAAGGGCTGCATGGAATGCGTCCGCGTATGCCCCGAATACGCCTTGCGCCCGGTCACGCAGACGCCGGAAACCATCGAGAAAATGCGGAAAGCGTGGGAATACTGGCTGTCCCTGCCAACCACGAGGCCGGAATACATGCTGTTCGAGGATCTGAATGCCGGCATCGGCGCGCTCGAAACACTTTTGCTCGACAAGAAAAATTACACGGCCATGACCGGCGGCGACGGCGCATGCGTGGGTTGTGGTGAAAAAACCGCCTTGCACCTGTTCACCGCGACGGTTGAGGCGCTCATGCAACCGCGCATTGCGGCGCATGTCGCCAAAATTGACGAACTGACCACCCGCCTTGAAGCGCATATCCGCGAGAAACTCGCGCACATGATGGATACGGCCGATACCCCCGCCTTCGAGCAGGCCATGCAATCGCTCGAAGGCAAAGACCTGACGCTGGCCAATCTCCAGGCCGCACTGGCCGCCGCAAATATCGAACATCCGATTGATTCGGCGTGGCTTGCGCGGGTAACGAAGACGCTCGCCAAATTGAAGCATCTGAAATGGTGTTACACGTCGGGCGTTTCGACCACCGGCCGCGCCCGAATGGGCATGGTCAATTCGACCGGCTGCACCTCGGTTTGGGGATCAACCTGGCCCTTCAACCCCTATCCGTTCCCATGGACCAACCATTTGTTCCAGGACAGTTCCTCGGTGGCCATCGGCATTTTCGAGGGGCACATGGTCAAAATGGCCGAAGGATTCAAGGCCCTGCGCATCGCCGAACTCGAAATCGAGGACCAATACGACCCGAAAACGCACGACGCCTTTTTCACGTATTTCAACTGGCGGAACTTCTCCGACGAGGAATTTCTGCTGTGTCCGCCGGTGGTGGCGGTGGGCGGCGACGGCGCCATGTTCGACATCGGCTTCCAGAATGTGTCGCGCGCGCTGATGACGGGCAAGCCGATCCGCATTTTCATCGTGGACACGCAAGTCTACTCGAACACGGGCGGCCAAGCCTGCACTTCCGGCTGGACCGGCCAGATTTCGGACATGGCCGAGTACGGAAAGGCCTTCCAGGGCAAGGAAGAAATCCGCAAGGAAATGGGCCTTATCGCGATGGCGCACCGGACCAGTTATGTCATGAACGGCAGCATCAGCAATCCCTCGCACCTTATCGAGGGGTTCATTCGCGGCCTGAACGCACGACGCCCAGCCATCTTCACGGTCTACACGCCCTGCATGCCGGAACACGGCATCGCGGACGACATCGGACGACAGCAGGCCAAACTGGCGGTCGAAGGCCGCGCCTTCCCGTTGTACCGTTTCAACCCCGACAAAGGCACAACCTTCGCCGAATGCATCGAACTCGACGGCAATCCCGCCATCAAGCAAAAATGGCCCACCTATACGCTCAATTACGTGGACGCGGACAAGAAACCGGCGAAGATGACACTCCCCATGACCTTCGCGGACTTCGCGGTTACCGAAGGTCGCTTCCGCAAGCAATTCAAAAAGGCCCCGGCAAGCACATGGAACGAAAACATGGTTCCCATCGCCGATTTTCTGGACCTGTCGCCCGAAGATCGCAAGGGCAAGTTCCCGTTTGTATGGGTGGTAAACAAGGATCACACCCTGGGGCGGTTGATCGTGGCGGAACCGTTGGTCAAGGCCTGCGAGGAGCGCCTGATGTTCTGGACGCAGCTCAAGGCCCTGGCCGAAGTGGACAAGGAAACCATTGATGTCGAAAAAATTGCCAGCGACGCGCGGGCACAGGCTCGTGCCGAAATCATGAACAATCTCACGGCCAACCTGCTGGCGCTGGCCGGAGATGAACCAACGAAAGGGAAAAACATGAAAGTGACTCCTGCAAACGAATTGAAGGCTCCGGCGGATTGCGGTTGCGGTTGTGGCGGATTTACTCCGGCAACCATTGACAGCGAAGATTGCACCGCCTGCGGCGAATGCATCGAAGTCAATCCGAAGATTTTCGGATGGAACGACGAGAAACTGGCCACCGTGATCGATCCGAAGGGCGGCCCCTTCAAGGATATCGTCAAGGCGGCCGAGAAATGCCCGGCGCGCGTCATTCATCCCGGCACCCCCGCGGATCCCGGCGAGGCGGATCTCGACGCCCTCATCGCGCGCGCCCAGAAGTACAACTAAACCGTCCGCGATAGACGCATCCATCCGAGGCGCGGCCATGTCACGGCCGCGCCTCGGCGTTTATTCATGCAACCAATGCGTGCTTGTACAAAACGGAACTGCCCGCTTCCGTTTTGCCCAACAGGCTGTTCCGCGTTTCTTGTATGTTTGCAACAGGCAAAACGAATCGGCGCCCCCAAAAAATCACTATAATTCAAACGTCTTTTTCACAAGCGTCACGTTGCTCTTGAGCCAACCCTTGTTGAAATCGGGCGTGTTGGGTTTCACAATCAAATGCGGAGGGCGCGACGGCTGTTCCAGTTCCGGCAATTCCGGCGAATGCTCGATGACGGTGAGGCGCAGGGGATCGGCGCCTTCGATTTCCAGTGTCAACTTGATGCCGCGCGGCAGGAAAATGTCATAGTTCAAATACCACGGCCCCTCGACGAGCGTCAACGTTTTCTCATCCACAGCCGCCGATCGAATGCGCGCGCCGGGATCGGCAAGCAGCACGACGCGCGGCGCGTGCCGGGGAGACGTTACCCACAATTTCAGCCGCCGACCGTGTTCGACGGGCGCATCTTCCAACACTTCGATGGAAGCGGGCGCCAAGTCGGCAACCGGGGCGGGCGCCTTCAATACCTTTTGCCTATCGCCGCCCAGCAATTCCGGAAAGGATTCAGGCCGGACATTTGTCGGTATCATGGACGAGGTCCATTCGTCCGGTTTTTCGTCGCAACTCAGCCAATACGCCTGATTGGCATCGGCGTCGAGGGCGTACGACAGGCTGGTGAATTGGGGTTGCAAAGGACTAAAGCCTGGCCAGAAGACAACCGCCAGCAGCAAGGCGAGGCCGAACGTCAGCGCCGTTATGGAAAACAGCCGCCGGTCGGCCGACGCAAGCCAGTATATCGGCGCGGCGGCCAGTCCCAGAAGCAATATAAGCAACGCAATGGTCACAGGCGCGAACAGCACCGTCGCCGCCAGATGGATATCGTAAAGAATGGGCGCCATGATCGCCACGCCGGGAAGAGCCGCCAAGCCCGGCGCAACGCAAATCCACCACGGCGGATTGTGCATGGCATCCTGGCAAATGATGATCAAGGCAAATCCCGCCATGGCAAATGCCAGCGGCCAGAAGAACATAAAACCGGCGCCGGGGTATCCGATGGCCGTGGCCATCAAAAGCGCCGCCCAGACCACCAAGACGCCCGCCGACAATCCCGGCAGGGAAACCAGCCTTCGGAATCGTCCCACTGCCGAGAAAAAGGCCCAGAAGGCCAGGCCCATCAAGGCCAGCGCCAGCCGGTCGCCGCTGTAAATCAGGTAATAGCCGCGCTGTGCATATCCCACGGCAACGACGGCCAACGCCCCGAATACCGCGGCGATCGCGAAACCCATGAAGAAAGCCGTTCCGCGTACAAGGTCCGCTCCACCGAGCGCGCCGCGCCTGATACCCAGACCGATCAACGCGGCCAGACCGATCAAAACCGCGAGGCTCATGGGCAACGCCCACGCAATCGGATATACCGCCATCCCCGTGCCAAGCGTGTTGAAGAACACGGCGGGAGGGGCTTCCGGATTGTCGAGCGGCAGATTGCCAAAATGGCGCGCAAGCCGGAGCGCATATTCGCCATGATGCTGCAACGAGCGCGGATCCAGGTTGCCCGGCGAATCCAGACTCGTGTGATATCGCATGAGGTTGCCGGTGAAGGCAAAGTCGAGGCCGGGGATGCCGGCCTCCAGAAACGCTGTAAGGTCGCTGTCCGTCGGCATGCGATCCGAAATCGCCCCCATGCACGAATTCGCAATGATGGGACAGCCCGCGGCAACTACTTGGCGGATCAACCATCCATTGTTCGGACTGGCCCGGTACAGATAAGAAGGCCCCGCCGTGCCGCGTGCATCGAAGTTGAGCGCAAGGCCAATCCCGTGTGCCCACGGATGCTGTTGGACAAATGCATAGGCCCCCCGCAGGCCCTTGCCCGGCTGTACGCCCTCTTCACCATCGGTAAAGATGAACAATATATCGTTTCGCAACGGCGGCCCGGCTTTCAACGCCCGCAGCGTTTCGATCAGCGCCGCGACGCCCGATCCGTCGTCCGCCGCGCCCGGTCCGTACAACACGCTGTCGTAATGCGCCACCAGCGCTACGGCCTTTGTGTTTGCCGTGCCCGGCACGCGCGCGAGGATGTTGCGCACCGTTGCCGCCGTGCCCGGCGCACGGCAAACCATCGTTTCCTGCAATTCCGGATTGATGCCGCACTGCCGGATTTCACGCATGATTTCCTGCCGTACCGCATCGTTGGCCGCCGATCCCGCCGGATGCGGCTTCTGCGCGATGGCCTGAACGATTTTCATCGCGCGCGCGGCGGAAAAAACGGCCGGGGAAGCCTTTTCCGAAACCACGCGGGGCGGTTGATGAAGATAAACCGACAAGCCGGCAAAACCGGCCAGAAGAATGACAACGCCTTTGACCCACACCACTTGCCGGGAAATCATGCAAAACCTCCAGCATGCGCCGCTATCCAAATACCGGCATGATACCCATGCACGCCGCGCAAGGCAACGGGCGGGCCGACGGACTATCAAGACATTCAACGCTGAAATGACCTTGCCGAACCGTAATTTAGACAAGGTGGGATCAGGGTCCTAAATACTTTTTGCCGTAGCCGCGACAGGTTCGCGGTGGAAGGACCGACGGATCGGGGCAATGCCATTGGACGCTTGGAGGCCGGTTTCCAGCGCGCAGGTATACCGGACGGGCATGGCCGCCTGGGGTATGGACTCTTGAACGGGCGGCGCGGTTCAGGCGGTTCGGGAAGCGGCACAGGCGGCAGAATATTGAACACGACCATGCCCCGCAACCATGGCCAACGACAGGAAACTCCTCGTAAACATGCCCCGCCTTCCCTTCGTTTTACCGGCACGACAACGCAACACAGATAGCATGAACACTCTCGGCCCATCAAACGGCAGCGCCGCATTCAGATTCGGCACAAACTTTGGCAACCCGGCCGAAGGAGTATTCGGTATTACATTTTTGATTGCGCGATTAAATTCACACGATCTCGTTCGACGCCGATTTTCAACTTCATTTTACCTCAGAGGACAACTTGCATCTACTTGGCCGTAATGATCGCCGGATCCTGTCGGCGGGATAGACCCGCGCCAAAGTCCGCGGGCTGCCCGCCTTGCAGATTTTACCCTGGTGTGCCACAATCCACGCATGCCGTACGCATCGCCTGAAATTACAAGCCCCGTGGATTTATGCTTGAAGGGCGGGGTATTGAATCCCGCCGCTGTGGGATGGTCGCGCCATCCGCTGCACCGGTGCAATTTGTCGGGACGTTGGCCGCGCAAGAAGCGGTGGGATTACTGGTGCGTGATGTCGCCGGCCTTCGCGTTTTCCGTGACGGTGGCCTCGATAGACTACCTGGGAATTGTCGGCGTGTATTTGCTGGATTTTCAGGAGAACCGCTGTTTCGAGGCGGTGAGGGCAACGCCCGCGGGCCGCGGTATTCATCCGGGCGAACGGGTGGGCGAACCGGTCCGGTTTTCGGCACGGGCCATTCGCGTCGAAATCGAGGATACCGGCGCCGAGGTGCGGATGGATGTCCGCTGGCCTGGATTGGCCCGGCAGGGATTGGAGGCCGGTATTATCGTCCGCCGTCCGCCCGGCCACGAGACGCTCAATGTGGTCGTGCCGTGGGACACGCGCCGTTTCCAGTTCACATCGAAACAGACGGCCCTGCCTGCCGCCGGACGCATTAGGCTGGGCGCACGCGACTACGACCTGCCGGAAACGGAATCGTTTGCCGTATTGGATTTTGGGCGCGGCATTTGGCCCTGGCGGACTGTGTGGAACTGGGCGGCATGCACCGCGCGATCCGATGCCAGCGTCATTGGCCTGAACTTCGGCGGCCAATGGACCGATCGAACCGGCGCAACCGAAAACGGCATCTGCCGCGACGGACGCCTGTCGAAGATTCAGGAACCCGTCCGGTTCGATTACGATAGCGCGGATTTCATGAAGCCGTGGCGGATTCGGACGGAGGATTCCGAAGACGTTGACCTCTCGTTTGTGCCGTTTTACGAACGCAAACTCAAGACCCATCTGCTCGTGGCCGCATCGTCGGTGCATCAGATGTTCGGGCGTTTCAATGGCCGCGTTCGCGCGGAGGGGGTGGAGACCATCATCGTGGACGGCCTCGGCTGGGCCGAGGAACATGTCGCACGGTGGTAGTAACGGCCGCATGCCACAAACGAAGACGGCGCATGCGGGAGAAGAAAAAGCGCGGTTACGACAACAAGCATGAAACCCGGGACTTAGAGGCTCCTCTTCCCAAAAATCCCTTGGGATCATGGAAGCCAAGAGCGGTAATGGTTGCCGGTCTGGCCGGCGCTTGAAAAGTCGCAGACGCGGTACGACGCGCCTTTGGCGTCTTTCAACGTTGCCAGCGCCCACGGTTCGATAGGGCCGTCCCATTCGATATCCTCGAATTGCACCGAAGCCCAATCCATCGCGGGAAGTTCGTCCGGGTTCAGTTCGTTGTACCGCGCGTCATAGGCATAGAGGAGCGGGCCGCGGTAAATGGATGTCTTCCCGTCGCATTCCTGCTCGCCTTTCCAGAATCGTGGCGTGAAATCGAAGGCCATTTCGATAAGATCGCCTTCCTGCCATGCGCGTTCGATGCGTAAATACGTTCCGGCCACGGCGTCGAAAACCTGTCCGGCCACGCGCACCTCCGTCCGCTTCGACCATTCGGGAATGCGCAACCGCAACGGAAACGACTCCTTGCGGTTCGGTTGCACGCGTATCGTAACCCGGTTTCCGACGGGATAGTTCGTGTCCTGCGAAAGGACGACGGAATTGCCCGACGGCAACAGCGCGCGGAGATCCGAGGGGCCGTAGAAGTTCAGCGTCAGCCCGTCCGCGCCATCCATGAGCGCCCATTCCGCGATCATGCCCATCGGACGGTAGGCGTTGACCGCGCAGCAGTTGAGGTCGGGCCCCGCCTTGGGCGATTGCCACGGCAGTTCGACGCCGAATACGCGCGTCCCGTCCATGGGGACATTGTACGCGCAGACACGGCCGCTGTACGGGACCGCGCCGAGCGCGCTGTTGAGGGTGCTCCATTCGATCTCGTCGGCCACACGGCTGTCGCCGGTCATGCGCAGCACATCCACCGACATGGCAATCCACGCGACGGTGCAGCATGTTTCTATCGCGCCCAAATTGTACGGCGATCCGCAGAACCCTTCGCCCGAAGTAACGCCGCCGGTGTTGTGTCGATCGCCCGCGAGACCGGTCTTGAACATGTGCTCGAACGCCTTACGGTATTTTTCGTCGCCGGTCAGCCAGTAGAGTTCGGGCAGGGCTTGGTAGTCGTGCAGCGCTTCCCAGCGGTGTTGCGGGAACTCGTGCATGGGCACGCCGGCCAACGCCGAATCTAGGTATTTGCCCGCGCCGTCCTCGTTCCATGCCTCGTGAACGATATATTTCGCCAGTTCAAGATAGCGCGGCACGCCGGTCTTTTCGTACAGCAGCATCATGGCATGGCAAACGGCCATGTTCATCTGGCCGCCGGCCCCGTCGCAAGTCAATGTCGGGCCGCCCGGTCCAAACGTTTCGAACAAAAGATCCGCCGCCTTCCGGCAGGTTTCGAGTGCGGGTTCGTAGGCCGTGTTTTCGTGGTGCAGGAGCAGGCCGAGCATGCAATGGTAATGCCCCCACACGTCCCAGTTGCCGCCAGTCAAGCGCGAAGACGCCGGAAACGGGCCGAGATAACCGTCCGGCCCCTGGCACGCGATGAGATCGCGAACGAACCCATCGAGCGTTGCACGCAGGGCCGCGTCGTGCGTGACGCGCCAGACGAGTTCACCGCCGGTCAGGTACTTGCCCGCGAACTCGCCCGCCCACGGCACGAGCGGATCGCGCACGGGCGTTCGATCACGGTCCCGCAGGACCTGCAGGATGGCCGGGCTCGATTCGGGGGTTTCCAGGAAATACCGCTGGATGGATTTGTCAATGCGTTTGCGCAGATAGCCGCGCAAATCGCCAAATGCGCCGCGCACGGGCTGCAACGCGGGCCGAACCGTCTTCTCCGGCTTGACTATGGGCATATTCCAATCATAAAAGGTCATTTTTCGCCGCTCCTTTGCATGGGTTTCCCCGGTTTCGGATCGCGCCGTCACGCTCCAATAAAAAGTTCTTCCATTCACGAGTTCCAACGGGATGGCGCCTTGCGTTTTGGCGCCTACCTCGATGGTTGCAAAGGGCGAGGGGGCGTCCGCCGCATCATATAGAAGAATGGCATAGCCCGTTGCGCCCGCGGACGGCCGCCATTGCACCGAGATGGCCTTTCGGGCGCGCGACGCCATGCCGTCCGGCGGCGCAACCAAGTCGAAGGGCGGCGGCGCGGGTTTCGGCTTGCCGAATGCCTCCGGCGCGCCTATGGCCAAGAAACTGTTCACGCCCCCGGCGAGACACGCCGCCTCGGCGCGAATCCACGAATCGGAACGGGCGATGTCGCTCAGCCGGACCTCGTCCATCGCGCCGCTGAATTGCCACGGGTCGAAATGCAGCACACCGCGTCCAATCCGCATTTCCTGGATTTCGAGCGGGCCGGGCAACGCGCTGTCGCGCTGCAAGACCGTGCCGTCAATGCAGATCGTCCGCGAGTTGTTGCGCGCATCGTACACGACGATGGCCGAATGCCACGCGCCCGCGGAAATGCCTTCGGGATTCAACTCCGGCGCTTGCCGGTCGCGGCTGACCGCGTTCGTGTGAACGATGCGCGGCGTTTTCAATCCGAAGTTGAACCAGTCCTGCGGTTCCTGGAAACGTTTCCCCGACGCGAGCGTCTGCACGCTTGGGCCGCCGTCCACGCGAAAGCGCACCACTACCGTAATCTGTTCGCCCAGCCCCGCGATCTTTTCCGGCACGACCCGCAGAAACGCCGGATCGCCCTGGAAACGCGCCGCCTCGCCGATGGCGACGTTGCCTTCGGCGGTCGCGGCTACGCCGCCGCGCGCGGCATCGTCGAGATCGCCGTTCAGGTGCATGACCAGACGGTAGCGCGAATCCCATCGTGGAGCCGAAGGCAGCGCGGCGGCCGTCGGATTGCCGTAGTAGAGGTCGAAATACTGGCCGGAGACGCCCGCGGCAATTCTCGGCACAAAGACATGTATTTCGGCTTTGTCGGACGACCACTTGACCATCTCGAAATCGAGCAGCGATCCGTCCGAAGAGACAACGCGCAGGTCGCGGCCGTCAGCCTGTGCGCGTGAAAAGGCAAACAGCCCATCGTCCAGAAGGATTGTCACGGGAAAATCAACGAGGTCTTCCGTCAGTTCGGCGGCGGCAAGCGACACACGCTGCCGGAACGCCCACTCCGGATTCCACCACGCATCCGCGCCCGCCGCGCACGCCATCATGCACACCAACCCGATTCCGCCCATGTCCGTTTCCTCCATTGTCGTTCACCCGGAATTTCGGCAAGCAAACATCATCGCCATGCCGCAAGATCCTTATTTCAACGATTCGATGGCGGCGTAGGAAATGCGCCAGTCGTCGCCGCGCTTGACGCACACCAGCCGGACGCGCTCCCACACCGCGCCTATCGGCACGCGATTGTTGAGCACGCCAATCACGGGAAAACTCCGTCCCGACCCATCGTCCACCTGCGCCCGGAACCGAATCTCGAACTCCATGTTCGCGCGGGCGGCTCCGGGATCGACCTGAACCGAGACGTTCCGAATCCCCAGCCGCACATCGCGCACATGATCCAATTCGCGCAGCGCATGGCGCTGTACGGTCTTGTAGTCATTGCGCTGGTTGTCGGTGTAGGTTTCATCCAACAGTGACATGCACGTGGCGACGTCCTTGGCCTCGACGGCCTTCTGCGCCACGCGGACAAGCTGCCGGAGCCGTTTCTCGTCGGAATTTTCAGTCAGGCGCCCATAGCCGATGTACGCGGCAAGCAGCAACACCCCAAGTCCAATCAGCAGATAGTAGAGCCGTCCGCCGCCGCCCAATGAAACGGGCATGATGCGGCGCTTGGCATGCGGTCTGCGCTTCCTATACCATTCTTTCTTTCGTCTGTGGCGGTGCACGCGCATGGGACACAGTGTATACCGGAACCACCGCCCCGGAACAAACAGGACACCCGAACCGTGAACGAATCCGCCTCGAACCGCCGCGCGCTGGCCCTCTGTTACGGGGGCATGATGTGCATCGCCATCGGCACGAGCCTGATCCCGGTCTTCCTCACGAGTTTCAGCGACGCCTTCGGCGGCGGGGCCGGCCTGACGGACGAGCAACTCGGCCGGATCTCGGCCATCATGTTCGCGGGGTTCACGGCGGGCATTTTGGGCGGCGGCCCGCTGGCCGACCGATGGGGCGCAAAGGGATTCGCCTTGCTGGGCGCCGCATTGACCATGGGCGGACTCGCCGTCACGGCGGCGGCCCACAGTTACGGAGCATTGCTGGCTGCATCCGTGCTGCTTGGACTCGGCGCGGGCGTGCTCGATATGGTGATGAGTCCGATCGTGTCCGCCTTGCGGCCCGACCGGCGCACGGAAGCGCTCAACTGGCTTCATGCATTCTACTGCGTCGGATCCGTCGCAACGGTCTTGTTCTGCTCGGCGGGGCTGCATTTTGGCATGACGTGGCGAACGATTACGCTGCTCATGATCGCGGCGCCCGCCATCGTATTTGCCGGCTTCCTCCCCTTGCACGTGCCCGCGCTCGTGCATGAGGACGCCGAGCGAACGCCGCTACGCCGCCTGTTCTCATCGGCGGGATTCGTGGCCGGCCTTGCGATCATTTTCCTCGCGGGCGCCGCCGAACAGGGAATCGTCCAATGGCTCCCCGCCTACGCCGAACGCGGTCTCGGCTTCAGTAAAACCGTGGGCGGCGTGACATTGGCCGCCTATTCCGTCCTGATGATCGCCGGGCGCATGCTGGCGGCCGTCGCGGCGCGCCGCATCCGCGCCGTGCCCCTCATGCGCGGGGCCTGCGCGCTCCTTGCCGCCTGCATTCTGGTTGCCTGCTTCGCGCCGCGCGGCGTTGCATTGGCGGCATGCATCCTCACGGGATGGGCGGTCAGTTGCCTCTGGCCCACCACCCTCGGACTCGTCGCCGACCGTTTCCCGCACGGTGGCGCATCCATGTTCGCGCTCTTGGCGGGTCTGGGAAACAGCGGCTGCATCGTGATGCCCTGGGTCATCGGCTTCGTCGCCGAACACAGTCAACTGCGCCTCGGTCTCGCCACAACCGTCCTCTGCCCGCTTGCAATCATCGTCCTCCTCGCCGCCATACGCCGCTGACGGACCTCGCTTTCGCTTTATCCCCTTTGTATCCCTCTATCTCCCCGTCCCCTTATTCCACGTCACACGCCGTCATTTCACGGCATTACGGAGCGATTCGATGGCTTCGAGATAGGACTCGCTTCGGAAAATGTAGGAGCCGGCAACGAGTATGTTCGCGCCGGCCTCGATGACCATCGGCGCGGTGGTCTCGTCAATGCCGCCGTCCACTTCGATGTCCCGATCGCCAATCATCGCGCGGACGTTCTGGATTTTCCGGACGGCTTCCGGGATGAAAGCCTGGCCGCCGAACCCCGGATTGACGGACATGATCAATACCATGTCCACCGCATCGGCAAGAAATTCGATGTCGTCTTCCGAGGTGCCGGGATTGAGCACGATCCCCGCCTTGCAGCCCATCTCCCGAATGGAATCGATCAGGCGGTGGGGATGCCGCGCCGCCTCGACATGGAAACTGATGATGTCCGCGCCGGCGTTGGCGAAATCCTCGACGAACCGATCCGGTTCGTCCAGCATGAGATGGACGTCCATCGGCACAGGACAATACTGTCGCAACGCGGCAATCACGGGCGGGCCGATCGTGATGTTCGGGACGAAATGGCCGTCCATGACGTCAATATGGATGAGGTCCGCGCCGGCATCGGCCACCGCGCGGACTTCCTCGGCCAGCCGCCCGAAGTCGCTCGCCAGAATCGAGGGGGCTATCTTGATGTTCATTTCAGAATCCTTGCGTTCCATTCCGGGGCCGGGTTCGGCGTCGTGGCGCGCATGCCGCCTGCCTGCCGCCGATTGCCGTATTCCGGTTCAGACATCCACGCCGCGTTCGCGGGCGACAAGTATGTTCGATCGCAGCAGGGCCTCGAAACTGCCGCAATCGGCCCACCAGCCTTCGATGACCTCGTAGGTCATGACGCCGCGGCGGATATACTCGTTGTTCACATCGGTAATTTCAAGTTCGCCGCGGTCGCTGGGAACAAGCGTCTCGCAGATCTCAAAGACGGAGGCGTCGTAGAGGTAGATGCCGATGACGGCCAGATTGGACGGCGGCACCGGGGGCTTTTCAATGACACGCACGACCTTTTCGCCTTCGAGGACGGCCACGCCGAAATCCTGCGGGTTGGACACTTCCTTCAGGAAGATTTTGGCGCCGCGCGGCTGCTTCATAAAATCCTGCACGGCCTTGCGCACGCTGCCCTGCACGAAATTGTCGCCCAGTATCACAGCGACCTTGTCGTCGCCGACAAAATGCCGCGCCAGCCGGAGCGCGTCCGCAATGCCGCCTTCCGTTTTCTGATAGGCGTAATTCATGTGCTTGAGGCCGAATTCCTCGCCGTTGCCAATCAAGCGCAGGAAATCGCCGGCATTGTTGCCTCCGGTAACCAGCATGATTTCCGTGATACCCGCTTCGACGAGGGTCTGGATCGGGTAAAACACCATCGGCTTGTCGTATACGGGCAACAGATGCTTGTTCGTGACGCGCGTCAAAGGACGCAGCCGCGTCCCCATGCCGCCTGCCAATACCACACCTTTCATACGCCGCACTCCCCGGTCGTTGTTTGCCGTTGCGTTCCCATTATGCCCGCGCCGCCGGCGTTTCGCAACCCATTATCCAGTTTTTGACTGCAACGGGCGGCCGTGCTACGCTGGCGCATGGGCATGGACGTTCGCGTACGCGTGTCCTAACGCGGCTCAGCCGCAATGCCTCAATCAAGGATATGATTTCTTTGTCCGCAACTTCTGTGTACCATGCACAGCAGTTGCGGACAAAGAAACTAACGCGGCTCAGCCGCAATGCTTCAATCAAGGATATGATTTCTTTGTCCGCAACTTCTGTGTACCATGCACAGCAGTTGCGGACAAAGAAACTAATTCACGGAAGGAGACACCTCCATGGAAAGACTGATGTTGATCGCGGGATTGACGCTGGCCTGCCATGCGGCGGCCGCCAGCGGGATTGCCCCGGATTCAATGAACGGCTGGGCCATTGTCGTGGCGGACGACGCCATTGCGAGCGAGAAATACGCCGCTTCGGAATTCCAGTCGCTGTTCCGGCAAGCCACGGGCATTGAGTTGCCCATCGTGTCCGCGCCGCCCGCCCCGGACCACAATATTTTTATCGGACACAACGCGGCCATGGCGTCGAGTCCGGTCGGTTTCGGCATCGAAAAACTGGGCGACGAGGGATTACGCATCCGAATCAGAAAGAACAATATCGCCATCGCGGGCGGACGTCCGCGCGGCACGCTGTACGGCGTGTACGAATTTTTTGAACGCTATTTTGGCGTTCGCTTTCTGACCTTCGACCACACCCATTTTCCCGATCGCGCCTCGCTGAAACCGCTGCCGAGGGACAATTACTCCTTCGTGCCGCCGTTTTCGTTTCGCTGGAGTTTTTACCGGGAAAACAGCGAGCAGCCGGCATTCGCGGCGCGGTTGCGCGTCAATACCGTCACAAACGACGAGAAACTCGGCGGCGCCACGCCGCAGGGTCTCATCGGCCACAGCCTCTACAAATGGATCAACCCCGAATTGTTCGGCAAGACGCATCCGGAGTATTTCGCGCTGGTCGGCGGGGAACGTAAACTGGATGTCGGCGGCGGCGGCCCGGAACCCTGCGTGACGAATCCGGAGGTGCTCGACATCGTCGCGGAAGGCGTCATCAAGGAACTGGACGCCAACCCGAATGTCCGCAATATTCCCGTGAGCCAGAACGACAATGCCGACTACTGCCGGTGCGATCGTTGCGAGGCCATCAACAAACGCGAGGGCACGCCGATGGGATCGCATCTCGCGTTCATCAACGCCGTGGCCGAACGCGTCGAAAAGGTTCATCCCAACGTCAAGGTGGGCACGCTCGCCTATTGGTACACGCGCCGCGCGCCCAAAACCATCAAGCCGCGCGACAACATCCAGATCCAACTGTGTAGCATCGAGTGTTGCACGTTACACGCCCTAGACGATCCGTCCTGCCGGAAAAACCGCGAGTTCTGCAGGGACATGAGCGCGTGGAAGGCCATCTGCAAGGACATTTGGATCTGGAATTACAACACGGATTTCGCGTGTTACGATCTGCCGTTTCCAAACCTGCGCAGCATCGGCGCAAACGTCCGGTTCTTCCTCAAGAACAACGTCAAGGGCGTGTTCATGCAGGCCAATGGAAACGGCACGTCGGGCGAAATGTCGGACCTGCGCAATTACGTCATGTCGCGCTGCCTGTGGCATCCCGGACAGGAAAGTTGGCCGCTCGTCGAGGAATTCTGCCGACTCCACTACAAGGAATCCGCCCAACCCATCCTCGACTATCTAACGATGCTCCACGACAACGCCGAAAAGAAAAAAGTGCATCCCGGCTGTTTCCCGACGGCGATAGGCGTGGGATTGACACCGGAAGTCTCGCAAAAGGCCTTCGACTATTTCCAGGATGCGCTGGCGAAGGCCGGAAGCGACGAGGTCCGCGCGCGCATCGAAAAGGCATCCATCTGCGCGTACAAGGCAATGATCCTGGCGGGGGGCGGATCGTGGAAATACGAGGACGGCGTGTGCAAACGGCAATGGTCCGAGCCGCGTTTCGCGAACATCGTGGATCGGTATATCGAACTGGCGACGCGGTATCGCCTGACGATGGCCGCGGAGACGGTTCCGTTCCCGCAGTACGTGGAGACGTTGAAATCGCAGTACGGCGTGCCGGCGTTGCGCATCGAAAACGACACATGGCGCCTGCTCGCGCTTCCAAGCGCCAACGGCCGGCTCATCGAGATGCTGCACAAGCCTTCCGGGCGCAATCTGATCGCCGGCATGACGGACGCCGGGCTTGGCAAAAGTTCGCACGAGGATATCGCCCTGAAAGGGTATTCCGACGCGAAACCGCTCGCGTTCACGGGCGCCATCGAGGGACAAAGCATCGTCCTTGCGAAGACACTTGAGGATGGTTCGACGTTCGAGCGCCGGATTGCGCTTGACGGCGATGCCATTGCCTTTGCGTCAAAACTCACAAACGCAACGGCCCAGCCGAAAGAATACCAGTTCAAGGCGCATCCCGAATTCGATGCCGCCACGAATACCGCCGACAGCGACATCGTGACGGCCTACATCAAGGACGCCGAATGGAAGAAGATCAACCGCCATTGGATCATGGACAAGGGGCCGGACGCCGGTTTGCTCAAACAGGCCCAAGGCGGCGGATTCGCCTTCTTCAATCACAAGGAAAAATTCGGCGTGAACGTGTCCTACGATCCCGCGAAGATTGGCGAACCGTACCTCTTTTGGAACCCGGAATGGTCCCAAATCAACCTGGAACTCTTCACACCCGCCAAGGAACTGAAACCGGGCGAATCGCTGTCGCTTGAATACACCTACCGCTTCCTGGGCGAACCGCCCCGGTAACAAACGGCAGGAAAGGGATTCTCGCCGGATCAGGCTTTTTTCACGGACGCCTTCGACCGCGTTTCCTGGAGCGGCAGGGTGCTGCCGCGTTTTTCGAGGATGTTCAGCGAGATTTCGATGACCTCAGCGGCTTCCCCGGGCGCCATGGTGCCGACGGTGACCATGTCCATGTCGCGCAGGGTGCTCCATGCGAAGGCGAGGCCCTGAAACGGCCGGATCTGGCCGGCGGCCATGGGCTTGATCGTCATGACGGGCTTCTTCGCCTCATGAATGATGCGCGCGACCCAATCCACTTCCATCTGCATCAGATACCCCATCGAGTTGTAGAGCGAAATATACGTTTCGATGTCTATTCCGGATTCGTCGGCATAAACGATGGCTTCGGGCATGTGCGTGCTGAGACCGGGAATCATCCCGTGCGCACGGACCGATTCCGTGATTTGGCCGATATGCCTGATCGTGCGCGTGCAGCGGTCCACGAGCGCATCCGTGGTGGACGTGTGCGGAAAACAGAATCGCGCGCCTTTCTTCGCCTGCTCCTCGACGATGGCGTCCACGGCCCCTTGGTCGAGTCCCTTCTCAGGCGTCTCCGGCCCAACGGGAAACGCGGGCGTCGAAACGACGATCGCGCCGACGCCGGTGCGGTCCTCGGCTTCTTTGACGGCGTCGGCCAGTGGCGGCATTGCGATGAGCCCCATGATCGTGTCCACGCCGGATCGCAGAAAGACCTCGATGATATCGGCCATCTTCTTGCGGTCGCGCACATGATCGCAGATGTACTGATCCTTCGACGGCGTCGTGTGACTGAATCCGAGAAACCAGTTCGTGCCGACGATCATGCGCGACAAAGACACGCCGCCCACCATTGTCCGGGGAAAACTACTCATCAATGATCCTCCTTGAATGCTTCCGGCAATCCGAAATGGACGTTTTCGTGCGCCACTTCGTGTTCCTCGACCGCGAGGAAACCCTTGCCGGCCAAATGCTCGACCACGCCTCGCACCAACGACTCCGGCACCGATGCGCCGGACGTGACCAGCACCGTTTCAGCGTCTTGCAGCCACGCATCTTGGATCAACAACGCCGACGCGATCAAGTGGCTCGGTTTGCCTTTTTTGCCGCAGATTTCAGCGAGCCGTTTTGAGTTTGCGCTGGCCGGATCCCCCACGACCAGCACTAGGTCCGCCTGCGGCGCCAGTTCGATCACGGCCCGTTGCCGGTTCTGCGTGGCATAACAGATGTCGTCCGCCTGCGGTCCGCGTATGGCGGGAAAACGGCGGCGCAACGCTTCGATCACGCGGGATGCGTCCTCGACACTGAGTGTCGTTTGCGTCAGGTACGCCACGCGATCCGGATCGGGCACGGAAACCGTCGCCGCTTCCTCTTCGGAGAAAACGACCTGGATATGGTCCGGCGCCCAGCCCGCAGTGCCGACGACTTCATCGTGGCCCTTTTCGCCAATCAGGATGATTGCGCAGCCGTCCTCCGCAAAACGCCGCGCTTCGCGGTGGACCTTCTCGACCAGCGGACAAGTCGCGTCAATGACATGCAGCCCCCGTTCGCGCGCGGCCGCCCATTGCGCCAGCCCCACGCCGTGCGCGCTGAACAGCAGATGCGAACCGTGCGGCACGTCGTTCAGATCGCGCACGAACACCGCGCCTTTGCCGCGCAATCCCTGCACGACGGTTTCATTGTGCACAATCGCATTCAGCACATACACCGGCGGACCGTACACAGCCAGCGCCTGCTCGACGCTCCGTATCGCGCGTTCGACACCCGCGCAAAACCCGCGCGGCTTGGCAAGGATGATTCGCTTCATGGGAAGATAGAATGTCCTTAGGTAAACCCCATTGCCACTTTAATCGGACTGTGTGGTTTGATCGGTCCCTCGTTCACGCGATGGCCTCGATTCCGTGGAGTTGACAGAAGGCGCGCAAGGCGCGGCCGTGGTTCCCATAGAAGATGATCTGGTGCATGCCCTTCACGTCGCAAGCGTCCTTGACTTCGTCGAAAGCCACTGTGACGTTCGTGCGGCAACCGCCGGCGGGCGGTATGTTCGGACAATCCACGATGGAGCCGGTATACACCAGCATTTGCGGCTTTTCGCCCGGCTTGTAAAGCGCCATGGTAACGGGCTGGCCCTCCTTGAGCAGGACGCGCGGCACGCAGCCCCATCCCGCTTCGGCATGACTGCGCAGGATATAGGGTTCGGGCCCTTGGTCCGGACCGCTCATGCGTGAAGGGCAGGTGCAATGTGCGCCGAAATACAAATTACGCTCGGTGTCCATCGAGGCATTTTGCTGGAATCCGGGCAGACCGAACAGTTCCTGCACGAGCATGAGTGTCAGCGTCGGATTCAGATCGGCTTGGCAGCCGGCGGGAATGCCCTCGTCGCGCAGGGTCATGAAGCCCATGCACGGGGGGACATGCCGGTGTGGACGCTTGAGACCCGGCAGGCAGTCCATCATGATCGCGTCAGCCTTTTCTTCTTCGATGATCCGTCTCAGCGCATAATAGGCGCGCGCGGCTTCAAGGATGTCCTCGCCGGTGGGTTCGACAATTTCCTTCGCCTGCCGGCGATAGTTCCGCGCCAGTTTCCGAACGGCTTCATCAATCGCCGTGTTTTTGAATACATCGTAAAATTGCCGATGCGGGATGGTGCGGATTGTGGTTCCCCAAAACGGGACGGTTGTTTCAGGCGCTTCCTTGCCCACGATATTGAGCAGTAGCGCATCACGCATCCGCCGCCGGGCGCGAATCGCGCGAAGACCCGATTCGATGCCGGACTCTTCGAGCGAGTTCACGAGGTATACGCCCGGCTTTGTCCGCAGTTGATTGATGTGGCCCACGAGCGCCACGCCCAGCGGCGCAAACACCACAGACGGATACCCGCTTTCCTGTGCAATCCGGGCAGCATTGCCCCATTGCGCCTTCGCAAACGGCATCAGCAGGAGTCCATCGGGCGGAGTCTGCCTGACGCGCGCGATGAACGCGGCCGCCTGTTCTTCGGAACGAATCGGATCGTTCTCCACGGTGATCCGCATGTCCAGTTTGCGGCCAAACGCTTCGAGACGTTGCGTATACTCCCGCTGCCGGCCTTCGGCGTCAAAACCGGAACCCGGCCAACTGTAGTAGCCGGATTCTTCGAGCGATGCCGTGCTCGGATACAGGAACACGCATTGCACAACGGCCTTCGACTTATTGCGCAAGGTCAAGGGCGTCGCGACGGCCTCCACAGATTGCACCCAGGGTGCTCCGGCCGCGACCACGGCGGCCGTTTGAAGAAATCCGCGACGCGAGACAGACAGCGACGAACGATCACAAGATGAACACATGGCCAGTCCTCCTCTCAAGGCAGTTGAATGCGGCGTTTTTCCGTATCAGGATTTTCGCGGTACAGAATGGCGATGTTGCCGATAAGTCCGACGACGGCGCTGTCGGTGCGATCTGCGATGGATTCGGACCATTCGCGTTTTTCTTTCTTGCCGTCTATGAATTTGACCTTGATCAGTTCGTGCGAATCGAGGGCGGCGGCGCAGGCCTGCACGACGGCGTCCGTCAGACCGTTCTTGCCCACGAAACACACGGGGTCGAGATGATGCGCCAAGGATCGGAGGTGGCGGCGTTGCGCGCCGGTCAGGGTTGTCATGGCTTTTTCCTTTCCACAAGGTGGCGTATCCAGCATGCCGCAACCGCCCGGTGCTTCGCAAGGCCGCGAAATCGTCAGGCGCCGGGGTTTGCGTCAACCGGCAGGCGATGCGCCTTTTGGAATGCCTCGCTGCGCGCAATGTAATCGTCGAGCGTTTCGAGGTGATAGTCCGCGACAATTTGGGAAACATTTACGTCCGGCGCGTTGGGCAGAATGCGCCACCAGCCTTCCTCTTCGTAGACGCGGATCGTCACGGCGGGGCCGAAGTCCTTGCGGATGGCTTCGAGTTTTTCGAACTGGTAATCCAGGTGAAAAAGCGGCGTGTCGAGATCGAGCGACGCTAAAACCCATGGCTGATAAACGCCCTGCCGGTTGAGAATCAAGCCGTCACGGTCAACGATGCGGCAGCATTGGCGGCAGCAGGCGGCAACGACCGGAAGATGATAAAGTGTGGCGATCGCCTGAACAATGCGACCGCCGGAAAAGGCGGAAGGGAAAAAGACGATTTCCGCGCCGGCCTGTTTGAGCGCGCCCCAGTCCGCGTGCCAGTTCGCGTCGAAGCAAATCTGGCAGCCAATTCGGGCCACGTCGGTCGGTATGACCGTCGGCCCGGTCTTTCCAGGAAGGACGCCGTCCTCGATTTCACTGTTTGTGGGATGAATTTTGTCGTAACGGCCCGCAAGCGAGCCTTGCCGATCTATGACGGCGGCGACGTTGTAGATGCCGTTTTCGCGTTGTTCGGTGAATGCGCAGACAATATTGAACCCGTGCTCGCGCGCCTTTTCCATCATGCGGGGAAAGGTCGGACCTTCGAGGCTCTGCGCCATTTCGGCGTGTTTCAGCCCGGTCCCGATGGTGTCGAACACCTCCGTCAGGCAGACGATGTCCGGTTTTTCGCAGGCCATGCGGTCGAGGATGCCGCAGGTCCAGTCGAGATTGTCCTGTACAGTTCTCGGCGACTTCTCCAACAGGTCAGTGAATGCGGCCACTCGAACGATTCGCGCCATTGCCGGATCCTCCCTGTTTTTACATAAGCGAGGTGCTGAAATACCGTTCCGCGCGATCGGGCAAAACCGTCGCGATAGGGCCGTGTACTATCCGGCTCAACTGCCGGGCCGCCCACACATTGGCGCCGGACGAAATGCCCACCAGAAGACCGTGATCCCTGCTCAATTGCCGGGTTGTTTCGACGGCTTGTTCATCGGTCACCTCAATCACGTCGTCTATCATGCTTACATCAAGGATGGCGGGGATAAACCCGTCGCCAATACCCTGAATCTGGTGAAGTCCCGGTTCGTGGCCGAGCAGCGCGGAAACGTTCTTCGGCTCAACGGCCACGAGTTTCACGCCGGGCTTGTGTTCCCGGAGAAAACGGCCCACGCCCTGCAGGGTGCCGCCACTGCCCACACCCGCCACAAAACAGGACACGTCACCATTCATTTGCCGCCAAAGTTCGTGGGCGGTCTCCTCGTAATGCACGCGCGGATTGTCGGGATTCTCAAACTGTTGCAACACGAACACCCTCGGATCTTCCGCCTTGAACCGGTTCACACGGGCCACGGCGCCGGCTATGCTCTCGATCGCCGGCGTCAACACGAGTTCGGCGCCCAGCGCGCGAATAAGACGCTTGCGCTCCTCGCTCATGTTCTCCGGCATGACGATGCGGACGCGGTACCCTTTCAAACGCCCGACCAATGCCACGCCTATGCCCGTGTTGCCCGATGTGGGCTCCACAATGATTGAATCAGGTTTGAGCAGGCCCCTCGCCTCGGCGCCCTCTATCATGGCCAAGGCCACGCGGTCCTTGATGCTGCCGCCCGGATTCAGAAATTCCGCCTTGGCAAAAATGGGTTCTTCCTTCAGGCGAATAAGCGGCGTGTTGCCAATCAGCGTAAGAATATTGTCGGTCAGCATGGAATGCCTCGCCACCTTCCTGCTTTAGTAACGCGAATACTGTTTGCTTCCGCCAAAGTATACGACATTGCACCCATTAAATCCCGGTTCGATGTCGGGGCGTAAGGATGTTTATACAAGCGTACGGCCCGGGATGATCGGGGAAAAACCGAAAACCCAACCAGGAATTCTGCGGCTTGGCCAAGGGCAGGTTGTCCCACCCTTCCCGAATCCCCCTCACCACATCTCGCATTGGGGTCCGCAACCCTCGCAACCGTCCCAGCAATAGGTGCAGAGTTTCTCTTTCGGAAGACCAATGGCTTCGACGAGATCGCCGAGTTCCTGATATTGCAGCGTGGTAAGCGACAGGCGTTGCCGGATTCGGTCAACCATCGCGGCATAACGGTCCGATTTCGGATCGGTGTATTCGTCGAGATGCGCATCGGCATCGCCTTCGAGTTCCTTGACGGTGCGGCGGCCGGCAAGGTCGAGATCCGATCGGGAACGCGAAAAATGCAGGAATTTGCAACCGTAAATGAGCGGCGGGCACGCCGGCCGCATGTGCACTTCGAGCGCGCCGCAATCATACAATCGCTGAACCGTATCGCGCAGTTGCGTACCCCGCACGATCGAGTCCTCACAGAACAGCAACCGGCGGCCCTGGATCAGTTCCCGGATCGGAAGCAGTTTCATGCGCGCGACAAGGTCGCGGACTTCCTGAACCTGCGGCATGAAACTTCGGGGCCATGTCGGCGTGTATTTTGCGAAGGGCCGACCGTAGGGAACACGGGCCTCGTTCGCGTAACCAATGGCGTGGCCCGTGCCTGAATCGGGCACGCCCGCCACCAAGTCAACCCTGACCGTGTCTTTGCGCGCCAGCGCCGCGCCGCAGCGATAGCGCGACGCCTCCACGCTGATCCCCTCGTAACACGATGCGGGAAATCCGTAGTACACCCAGAGGAAAGCGCAGATCTGCATCTGTTCGCCCGGCGCATTCACCTGTTCGATTCCGTCGGGCGTAAGCAGAAGCGTCTCGGCGGGTCCCACATACCGATCGATTTCATAGCCCAGATTCGGAAACGAGGCCGTCTCGAACGTGGCGGCATAGGCGCCGTCTTTCCGGCCAATGACGATCGGCGTCCGGCCCAACCGGTCGCGCGCGGCGTAAATGCCCTGCTCTGTCAGGAGCAGCATCGAGCAGGAACCCTCGATGCGCGACTGCGCATTCCGAATGCCGTCCGCAAAGGTCGCTTCCTCGTTGATCATGGAGGCCACCAGTTCGGTGGGATTGATCCCTCCCCCACTCATTTCCGAAAAGTGCGCCGATCGTTTTCGGAACGCCTCGCGCGCGAGTTGATCGCTGTTTTTGATGACACCGACAGTCGCGATGGCATAGGCGCCCAGATGCGAATTGATGAGCAGCGGCTGCGATTCATTGTCGCTAATAACCCCGATGCCGGCCCCGCCGTGCATGGTCCGAATGTCGTCTTCGAATTTCGACCGAAACTGCGCATTCGATATATCGTGAATGTGCCGCATGAATTCGGATCCGTCCAGCACGGCAAGGCCGCCGCGGCAGGTGCCGAGATGCGAATGATAATCCGTCCCGTAAAACAAGTCGTGAACACAGTCGTCCTTGGACACCACGCCAAACAAACCGCCCATTCCGAAAGGTCCTCCTCGTGCGGCGCGCCCCGTACCGGGCGCCGCCAGCCGGTTTACATTGATTGCCTGCATGCTAGATCGAATCGGGCGCAAAGGACAACCCGGCAAAAATGCCGTACTGCTTGAGTGGAGCGATTGTTGTCGCGCCCCGCGCACCCATCGGCCACCTCGTTGTCGTTAGCGGTATCGGCATTTCCCGGAATGGCGCGGGCGGAAAAAGGTCGATCCCACGCCGGTTTTCCGGCGGCGCCGGGCCGTTTATTCCGCGAGCCGCCTGAGGGCCTCGACGCCGCGTTCAAGCACGTCGTCGGGCGCGGCAAAACTGATGCGGAAGTGGGTCTTTCGCTCGCTGAAGACGCTACCGGGAATGATGAGGATATTGTTCTCGATGGCCTTGGCGACAAAGGCGTCGCCATCGCCGCCGGGCGCTTCGGGAAACATGTAGAACGCACCGGTCGGTCTGACGCAATTGAACGTGTCCTTCAATCCCTCGTAGACTATATCGCGCTTGCGGCGGTATGCATGGGTGTGGACGGAAACATCCATGCGCAATGCATGAATGGCGGCCTTCTGCGCGAACGACGGCGCGCACACGAACGAGTATTGTTGCAACGTGTTCATCTGCTGGATAATCGCCTCCGGCCCCGCCGCGAATCCGACGCGCCAGCCGGGCATGCCCGCCATTTTCGAAAAACCGTTCAACAGAAGCACGTTGTCATAGAAGGCCGCGATGCTGCACGGTTCCCCGTCGTACTGAAGCTGCTCGTAAATCTCGTCCGAAAACACCAGCAAATGGTGCCGGCGCGCCACATCGGCCAGCGCCGCCAATTCGTTCCGGGACAATGTAACGCCGGTTGGATTCGCGGGACTGTTGACGATGAGAATTTTCGTCTTGGGCGTAATGGCCGCCTCGACGGCCTCCGGTCTGAGCTTGAAATCGGGATAAGTGTCCACGGGCACACTCACCCCGCCGAGCAGGGTGACAAGGTGCTTGTACATCACAAAGTACGGGTCGGCGCAGATGACTTCGTCGCCGGGATTGACCGTCGCCATCAAGCCGAGAAACAATCCTCCGGACACCCCGCATGTCACCATCACGTTCTGCAAGGGAAAGCCGAACCGGCGTGTGTAATAGGCCGACGCCTCGTCGCGCAATTCTTGCACGCCCCACGTCTGGGTATAGGTGTTGAATCCGGAACGTATCGCCTGAATCGCGATTTCTTTGACGGGTTCATCCACGTCGTAATCGGGCTGGCCGATGCTCAGGTTGATGGGATTCTTCATGTGGGCGGCAAGGGCAAACACCTTGCGGATGCCGCTGGCGTCAATACAGTTCATGCGATCGGCGATATAATCCATGCGATGTTCTCCTTGTTTCACCGCGATTTTATCGTGGCGCTCCGTTCCTGCTCAAGCGCGCGACAATACCCTATCCAGCACGGCCCCCACTTCGGGCCATGGCTTGCCCTTCACGACATGCACGTTGGTTCCTTGCGGCGCCCAGATCGCCGGGTCCGTCGGCCCGAATATCGCCACGACCGGCACGCCGACCACCGCCGCGAGATGTGTGACGCCGCTGTCGTTGCCAATGTACAACGCGGCGCCCGCAAGATGCCGGGCCAGTTCCATGGGCGTGGCAGGACGCAACAACGGTGATGCGGCGTTCCATGGCCCCTGCTCTTCCGCGGGACCAAGACACCAGACAACCTCCCGGCCCCTCTCGGCCAAGGCGTCGGCCAGCATCTTGAACCGCTCCCACGGCCAATTCTTGTTCCTCCCACCGCTGCCTGGATGAATAACGATATCATATTCCCGCGTGGCAGCCACCCGCGGGCGAAACGGCGGAAGATTGCGGAAGCCCAGCGCCATCGAATAATAGGCGCTTGCATGTGCGGACCAGTCGCCCGGGGGAAGGCCGGGAATACAGCGGACATCATCTAAGCCGCACGCGCGGATCGCGTGCTCAAGCGTGCCGTCGTCGCGCATCCAGACAATGCATCGGTCAAAGCGGACGAGAAATTCTTGAATGATGGAATTGGAAACGCTGAAAAGCGAATCGAACCCGGACGTCTCGATATCGTGCGCCGCCGCAGCAATCCCCCCTTCCACCGCCAGCGCAAGCCGTTCCGGACGACCCAACAATTCGATCGGTCCCTCGTCTGCCAGCGCGGCCATGGCCGGACATGCCAGCAGAAAGTCCCCCAAGCCGCCCGTATGCACGATCAGCGTGTTCATGGCCGACCCTCGCGACGGTCCATCACACGAATGCACAGCGCGCAAAGGGCATGCTCGGCTTCCACAAGGCCGACAGCGCATGATTCCCGCCATAGCATCCTGTTTAGCCGCCGCTTCACGCCGCCCGCCTCAATCGTATGAACCCAATGTTTTCGCAAGGTTCGTAATATGTCGGAAATTCTCCAGGCTTACGCTCGACGGCACCGAATGATCCGAGGAGAAAATATAGCCGCCGGATTCCTTGAGAACCGGCACAACCCGCCGCATCTCTTCGGTAATCGCCTCGACATCGTCCCACAATACGGCGTTGATGCCGCCGTGCAGAACAAGATCGTTTCCATATCGTCGTTTCAGCGCGACAGGATCCATGCCGGCCTTGACTTCGAGCGGGTTGAGCGCGTCAATGCCGATTTCGACGAATTCGGGCACAAAGGGGTTCACGTCGCCGCACGAGTGCAAGCGGGTCTTCACCCCTTTCGCGTGCGCCCAGTCCACCGCGCGCTTCTGCACCGGTTTCAGCAACGCGCGATACGTGTCGAGCGAAAAGAACTGGTTGTGTTTGAATCCCATGTCGTCGGGCCATGCCACGGCATCGAACGTATAGCCTTCCTCCCACACTCGATCGAGCAGCGCAAGGCCGACATCGAGAAAATGGTTGAACATGTCGAGACACCATTCGGGGTCCACGATGATCGCTTCGAGCAGGCGTTGCGTGCCGACGGTCCACGAATGGGTCACGTCGAATCCGAACCACAAGCCGGCTTCAATCCATGCCCCGTTCTCGCGCCACGCACGGTAATGCGTTTGCAGACGGGTCCAGTCAACACGGTCGGGCGTGGGCGTCATGCGGGCCTTTGCGGATCGCCACGAATCCCAGTCCACGATGGTGAAATCGAGGAATTCCGGCGTGGACGCGGCATGTTTCCAATTCTTGAGCGTCGCGCCCCAAGCGGTCTTGTGAATCACGTAGGCGTCTGTTTCCTCGATGATCTTGCTTTCGAATCGAGGGCTGTTGTCCGCCCCGATGTGTTCGACGCGATCCAAATCGAAAAATTCGACGTAGTTCGCGTCTTCCGGCATGCCTTCCCGCTGCCAACGTTCAATCGTTGCTCCCCATGGTCCATCAATTATGGGCACGCGATCGGCTTCCTCGTGCGCGTACATTCGGCGGAAACGTTCGTATGAAGTCATCGGAGACATAAGCCATGTCCTTTCGCGGTAAAGACGGCAAAATTGAAACGACCGCCCCATAATAAAGACTCCGGCGGGAGTCTTGCGACTCCCGCCGGAAGGAACTGCGTGTGTTGCCGGTTGTTAGGCCTTGCGGCGAAGCGCGCGGCGCGCAATCAAAATCGCTATGCCGGCCACGCCGAGGCTAATTGTCCATACGGGCGCCGCCACCGCCACTTGTGACATCATGACGATCGGCGCCAAGGCCACGCGCACCATGGCCGCCAGAACCGGACTCTTGGCCACGATGTCGGCAATGTACGGGCTCACTTGATAGTAACCCTCGACAAACGCCGTGCCGATGCCGCTGCCCAACAGGACCGTGTCGCGCAGGACGCGCAAGGCGCCAATCTGGGCCGCCATCGGCGTGCCGTAGGCCGCCGTCGCGATGAAGCACGGGCCGCCGCCGCCACCGCCGCCTTCGCCTTCACCCTCGCCTTCACCCTCGCCTTCACCCTCGCCAATCTGGCTGGCAATCCAGATGCCCGTGGCAATCGCCGCTATCAGCGCCGCCAGCGCAAGGAGAATCGGCAGGATATTGGGGCCGACCGGGCTCGCCTTGTAGGTCACGGGATCCTTCATGACCAATATCGGGGTCGCCGTGCCGTCGGGATTACCGGTCAAGTCGTCGGTATTCGGGAACAGGTCAGAGATGGCGTAGATGGATACGCCGGCCTTGGTGCCTGCCTCGACTTCACTGTCCGGGAATTTCGGAATACGGACGTAAATTTCGAATTCGTCGCGTCCGCCCTCGATTTCCTGGCCCGTCGCGGGATCCCACTGCTTGACAATGGCGTATTCGGTCGCGGCCGTTTCGCCCGCCTTGCTGGTGGTCCAACGATGGAATCCGACGCGCGTCCACGCCAAGCCGCCGTTGAGTGAACGGATGCGCAGCAGGCTGCCGCCCGTCGGCTCGGCATCGGTTTGACCCTCGATGTAAGTGACATTATCTTGGTTTACAGCCGATTCGATCGCGCTACGGCCCATCCGCAGGCTGAATGCGCTGAAGTCGTAGACGCGAGCCGTCAACTGCTTGACTTTCCGAGCGTCGGTCCCGGTGCCGGTCACATATTCAGTACGCAACAGCGTGGACTGATACGGCGTGTTGAGGGTCGAGCCGGGTTGTTCGGCCGCCGGTTGCGCGCCATAGTCGTACAGTGTCTCCGTAGCCCACATGGTCACGCCCTTGGCCATGGTCTCGACCGTAAGCGCCGTGTCGGCTGTCGGGAAGGCAATCTTGCCCGAGGTCGCGCCGCGATTGTAGAGCCATGCGCCGACTTCGTCATAGAAGCCCGCTGCCGCGCCGGTCTGATTGAGTCCGGCCTGCAACGCAACGGTATTCGGGGTCGTCTTGTAGAAGTGGACCGAGAAGTCCCATGCGTTGTCAACGGGCTTGGCCTTCGCGCCGGCCACGCTGTCAATCCGCTCTGTCAACAACGGCGACGGATTGTAGGTCGTTCCGGTCTTCGTGCGTTTGGCCGCGCGAATCAAACCGTAGTAGGACCCGATGGGCGGCGTGTTCGGCAACGGCAAAATGAAGTCCGCGCCGTTTGTCGTCGTCGGGAAGATACCAAGGTTGCCGGCGGTTGCATCCAACGCAAACGGGATGTACTTGGTTCCCGCTTTAGAATTGTACGTTACGTGGAAGGCCGTCGTTACCACGCTGTCCAAGCCCACTTCATAGCGCTTGTAGACAAAGTCGGTCGAGGCCGTGTCGCCCGGATCCGGACCACTGCTCACCACCACCGGCACACTTGTGCTCGGCTGCGCGTCCGTAACCTGCGAAGGCGCGCTCGCGGGCTTTTCATCGAGCGAGGTTTGATTCAAGATATCGGCTAACGGCGGCACCACGAAGGTGATGACCGTCGGCGTGATCTTGATCTTGTCGGCGCCCGTAATCGGCTGGCCGTTGAAGGTCAGTGTGGTGGTGGGCTTGAATCCCTGGCCTTCAATCTTGGCCACCACGCCGCCGAACAGCCACGCGCTGTCGGGCGTGATGCTGTTGATGAGCGTCTGGTTGTACGCAAAATACGGCTTGATAGTCAAATTGGAATTCACGACGAACGTGTACGTGGCATTGCCGCTCAGGCGGTTGCCCGCGCCGTCCTGCCATTCGACGAAGCTATACCCCGATTCCGCCACAGCCACCAGCGTGACTTCCGTCCCGTCAGGAACATTCTCGAAGACACCCGGGTCCACGGTCGTGCCCTCTTCATCCTCGACATGCCCGCCGATGGAGGAAAGCAAGGTAACCGTCCAAGTCGTCAACGGACGGAAGTTCGCCGTAACGGTCTCGTTTTGGGCCATGTAAATCGTGGTCTCGGGCGAGAGGGTGTTCGCCACATTGCCCGCCCAGTAATCAAAGACATAACCGGCGTTGGCCGCGGCAACCAAGTCGACCGTCGAGCCGACATCCCACAGCGTCTGTCCGGGCGGCGTAACCGTACCGGTACCCGCTGGAGAAACGAGCGTCGTCAGCGTGACTTGGCCCGGCAGGGACGGCACAAAGTTCGCCGTCACAGTCGTGTCGGCCACCATGGTCACGGTCGCCGAGGTCGGATTGCCCGGCACGGGAACCGCGCCCGTCCAACTGGAGAAGGTGTAGCCGGGATTCGGCGTTGCGGTAAGCGTGACGACCGTGTCGGCCAAATACGGACCGGGGATGTCCGCGACCACGTTGCCCGCGCCATCGGGCGAAATTACAATCGTCAAATTGTACAGCGGGGCCACCTCGAAGACCGCGCGCACATTCTTGTTGCCGGTCATAACGACGCTGGTGGTCGGCGTCGTGCCACTGGCGTCCAGTTCCCACTGCTTGAAGGTGTATCCGGATCCGGCTACAGCTGTCGCCGTAAGGTTGACCACCGAGTTGAGCGCATACGTTTCCTGATCCGGATCTTTGGTAATCGTACCGGAACCCGGCGGAGTCACCGATGTGGTCAACGTAAACTGATTGGCATCGAAGATTGCCGTGGCCGTCACATTGCTGTCCATAATGACCGTCGTCGCGGCATTCGTGATCGTTTCGATCACACCTTCCTTGTCAATCTGCCATTCACGGAAGGTGTAACCGGCCGCGGCCGTGGCCAACAGATCCACCGAAGAACCCGGATCGTACAGGAAATCGTCGGGTGTCGGCGAAACGTCAATTATGCCGCTGCCAATCGTCTCCCGGGTCAACTGGTACTGGTATTTAAACCCGTTGCTCTTGACGGCCATATCGGACGGCGAAACCAGACTGACGACTGTCACGTCCACGAAGCCCGGCGCCGTAATGGGCGGCGCATACACCTGCATGGCCTGGCCGGCTTTTTCGAGGACCAACCCGGCCGGTCCAACCACCGCCGGCGTCGGCCACGAACCAAAGTACACCGCATAAGCCGCGGCAACCTGCTCGGGCGTCATGGGCAACACGGCGCCGAATTCACCGCGAATGACCGTGGCGGTCTGCTTCTTTACTGCGCCGGCCTCGGGGGTCAGGGAGTCAATGGCCATCGTGGCCTTGTATGGAGCCAATACCGCCGACGCGCTAGTCAGCGACGCGAGGAATTCATCCGCATCCTGATTGGCCAGCGCCGGGTTGCGGACCGCCTTGAGTTCCCAATATTGGACGGCATCCTGCGCGGCGCCCACATTGGTGAATTCATAACCGGTGGACGGATCCTTCACCAACTTGACCGGATACGCCGACAACTGGACATCGCCGTCGCCAGGAATGTCAAGGCCGCGGAAGTCCACATCAATGGACATGCCTTCGGGCAGTTCGCCATTTAGTTCGCGGAAGGTGCCATCACCCTTCGCGGCCACCAATGAAATGGCCACATAACGTTTGGCGCCCGCCGGCGACGCAAGCGTGATCAATCCGCCGCTCGGGGCTTTCCCGCTCACGGCGTTCCCCCATGCATTGAGTGCGGCCGGTGTGACCGCGCCATTGGCGGAAGTCAACAGAATCTTGAGATCGTCAACCACCGACACGATGACGTAGGCGGTTTCGCCCGCAACCAGCATGCCGGCCGACAACAGGGAATTGGACGTCGGCGCGGTGACGGAAACGAACGGATCGGGCGAAACGGTAATGACGGAAGAAGACTTGCCGGGGCTCAGATCGTCGAGGCTGGCCACCACGGTCTGGCGAATCGCCTCGCCAATCTCGACGCCGAGGTCGTCGAGCAACGGCACACGATACGTCACGAGCCATGTCTCGCCATCGAATACGGCATTCACGATATCGTCCGGAATGCCGTTCTTGTTGTTGTCCACCGTCGGGCTGACCGCTTCGAGCCAGATTTGCTTGGGCGTGCGGCCATCCTCGTCATAGGGGCCGCCCGACCGGACGGTGTACGTGATTTCCGCTTGGAGACCCTGCGGAAGTACCGTCGCGCCGGCGAACGCATAAATGTAATGCGCCACCTGCACGCCTTCCGCGGCGCCATCAATGACGGGCACCAGATCGATCGCGCTGCGGTACGGCTTGACGTTGGCGACGCCGGAGAACCAGTCGCCGACCCATGCCTCGCCGCCCCACGTGCCGTCAATGCCATAAGCCACGTTGCCGGCTACGCCGTCGCCGCCCAACGTGACAGCGCGCAATGCAAGCGACGCTTGGATGGTATCGGTAGGCACCTTGATAATGGCGCCGCTCCGCGGGTCGGAAACCGTAATCAGGGCGATGTCCTTTTCCGACTTGAGATCGAGCACCGCGTTCAGCAGGTCGACCATGTCGATGCGTCCACCGCTGCCGCTCGCCGCCCGCGCGCCCAACGTTGCGTGATCCGGAACGAGTCCGATCACGAAAGCAAGCGCCATCATCAGGCTAACAAGCGACGCAAGTACCAGCTTCTTTCTGCTCCCCATCTTCCATTCTCCTTAGCGTCTAACGTTCCGTCCGTTTGTTTCAACACTTCACTACACTATAGGGATGTAGTGCCCTGTTACATCTGTGCCACACCTTCATAGCCCGGGGAATCCGGTTCCGCTTACTTCACACGTCCGTTACCCCGTTGCCCGTCGTGCCCATTCCTTGCCTGCCTATCATGGACACAACGCCACAACTCTTGACAATACGGCTGAATTATATACTTCCATGCCGACAATGTCAACTGCTTTTATCCAATTTGGGAAAAAGGGAACGGAAAACACCCGCTCACCCTCCCCTTGCTGCAACCAAAGATACTATACCATGAAGCCCGCCCAAATGCAAGCCTATTTTCGTATCTTTCGCGCATCATCAAGGATTGCCAATCTTTCGCACGACAAAGGCCTCCCCGGCCCCGGATTTTTACCCGGAGCCGGGGATTGCCGCCACTTTTTATTCGCAAAGTTCGAACACGCCGGCCGCGCCCATGCCGCCGCCGATGCACATGGTCACCATGCCGTACTTGACGCCACGCGCCCGCATCTCGTAGATGACCTGCGTGGTCAGTTTGGCGCCCGTGCAGCCCAGCGGATGGCCCAGCGCGATCGCGCCGCCGTTCACGTTGACTTTCTCGGGGTCGAGGTTGAGTTCCCGGCGAACATACAGGCACTGCGATGCGAACGCCTCGTTCGCTTCGAAAAGCCCCACGTCCTCAATCTTGATGCCCGAAAGTTCGCACGCCTTTGGAATCGCGACCAATTGGGCCGGCCCAAGATACATGCACGACGCCGCCGCCACCTTATAGCCGCGCACTTTCGCCAACGGCGTCGCGCCGAACTCCTTCATGGCATCTTCGCTCATCAGGCACACGGCCGACGCGCCGTCGCTCATCTGGCTCGAATTGCCCGCCGTGGAAACCGCGCCCTTGCGACCGGGGCCCGCGAAGGCCGGCTTCAACTTGGCAAGACCCTCGAGCGTCGTGTCGCGCCGCGGACCTTCGTCCACATCGAACATTATCACGCCATTGGGCGTCGGCACCGGCACCGGCACAATTTGCTCCTTAAACTTGCCCGCATCGATCGCGGCAACGGCGCGCTGATTGCTGAGCAGGGCGAACTCGTCGCATTCCTGCCGCGAAATGTTGAAGTCGCGCGCCACGTTGTCGGCGCAGTTGCCCATTCCGATATATACATCCGGATGTTCACGCACCGCAACCGCATCCGGGGCAAACTTCACGCCGCCCATCGGAATCATGCTCATGGATTCGACACCGCCGGCAATCGCCACGTCCAAGATGCCGGTTTTGATCTTGGCGGCGGTCAACATGATGGACTCCAAACCAGACGAACAGTACCGGTTGATTGTAAAAGCCGGGACCGTTTCCGGAAGACCGGCCACCAAACCCACCACACGAGCGATATTCATGCCCTGCTCGCCTTCGGGAAACGCGCAACCGAAACAAATGTCCTCGATGCGTTCCCCGGGCACACCCGCCCGTTTGACGGCTTCCTTGACCACCAGCATGCCCATCTGGACGGGATTGACTTGCGACAGCGTACGCTTGGCTTTTCCGATCGCCGTGCGAACCGCTGAAACCACATATACATCACGCATAATTCACTTCCTCCTTGGCCACCCGCGGACCCCGGCGCCTTGCCGGCGCCGCCGGGTCCGCATACTCCTAGTTCCGCAACGGTTTATTGTTAAGCAGCATATGCTGGATACGGGCCTGGGTCTTCTCCATACCGCAAAGACTCAGGAACGCTTCACATTCGAGATCGAGCAAGTCTTGCTCGGTAATCGGCGTGCCGGGCGCCCGGTCGCCGCCGGTCAGGATATGCGCCACTTTCATGGCGATGGTCGCGTCGTGTTCAGACGCCCATCCGGCCTGCTGCATGTTGAACAGCGCCGCGCCGAACACCGCCCGCGCCGGTTCGCCGAAAGCCGTCAGGCGCGCCGGCAGCGGCGGTTTGTAACCAGCGGCAATCAGGCCAAGGCACACATCCTTGGCGCGTTTGATTTGTTGGTCCCAATTGGTCACGATGAGATCGCTCTCCAGGAAATAACCGTACTCGATCAATTCCGCGCCGCTCGTGCTGACCTTGGCGGTCGCGATGCTTTCGAAGGCGCGGCGGAGGTAGGGCATCGGATTGGGTTCAGGAAGGCCGACCGGCACATAGGTCATCGCGCGCCGCAGCATTTCCTTTGTGCCGCCGCCGGCCGGGATCAGGCCCACGCCCGCCTCGACCAGGCCGCCATACGTCTCGCCTGCGATAACCGAGCGCGCGGCATGCTGGGCAACCTCGATACCCCCGCCGAACGTGTAATGATGCGGAGCCGACACAACCGGACCCCGGCAGAACCGCATCGCCATGTTCGCGCCCTGCAATCCGCCTATCATCTGCCGAATGGCGTCCCAGTTCTTGTCGTTGATGAACATCAGGATCAACATCAGGTTGGCGCCCGCCGAGAAGTGCGGGCCTTGGTTGCCGACGACCATGCCTTGGAACTGGCCCTCGTTGACCAGCCGCGTGCCTTCGGCCAGCATCTCGACGATGCCTTGGCCGATCGCGTTCATCTTGCAATGGAATTCGCAGCACACAATGCCGTCACCGAGGTCAATCAGGCTGGCATCATCGTTTCGTGCGATTTCCTTCCCGGTTTCGCGAAGGCTGTCCAATACGATGAACGTCGAGGGCAACGGAACCGGCTTATAGGACTTCGATCCGAGATCGAAATACAGTTTTTTACCGTTCTCCGTCTTGTAGAAGGATTCGGCCTTGGCTTTCTTCATCGCCACGGCTATCGGCGGAAGTGTCAGACCGTCCTTCTCCATGCGATCGCACACGGAGGCGAATCCAAGCGTGTCCCACGCCTCGAAAATGCCCTGTTCCCACGCAAAACCCCATTTCAGCGCATTGTCAATGTTGACGATGTCGTCCGCGATTTCCGGAATGCGGTTGGCCGCGTAGATGGCCGAATTCGAGAAGACCTTCCACAGGAACTTCGACCCCTTGTCCTCGCCGGAGTGCATGATCCGAACTTTGTCCGCGAGCGTCTTGGCCTTCTTGGCGGCGCCGATACAATCAAACATCGGCTTCACCTGCGGAACGTATTCGAGCGTTTCCGGGTTCAGCGAGAGGATGATCGGCTTGCCCTTTTCATCCTTCTCGGCGGTCTTCTTGAAGAAACCCGAACCCGACTTCGCACCGTAGTAGCCCTTTTCGAGCATCTTCGTCAGCCACGGCGGCGACACGAGCAGATCGCGCTGCTCATCGTTCGGGCAGCCGTTGTAGACGTTCGCCACGACGTGCACGAACGTGTCCATCCCGACCAGATCGCCCGTGCGGAACGTCGCGGACGACGCATGCCCGATGATCGGACCCGTCAGCGCGTCCACTTCCTCGAACGTCAGTTTGAACTCGTCCTTCGTCATTTCATGCATGATATACGACATCATGAAGGTGAGAATGCGGTTCGCGACGAAGTTCGGCGTGTCTTTCGCATACACGATGCCCTTGCCGAGCACGTTCTCGCCGAACGCCGCCATGGTCTCGACGACTTCGGGAAGCGTGTCCGGGCCGGGAATGATTTCGAGCAATTTCAGGTACCGCGGCGGGTTGAAGAAATGCGTGCCGACAAAATGCTTGCGCATATCCTCGTCCATCGGACCCAACATCGAGGCAATCGGGATGCCGCTCGTGTTCGTGCTGACGATGGATCCTTTCGCGCGATGCTTCGCCACTTGCTCGAACACCTTCGATTTGATGTTCAGGTCTTCCTTCACGACTTCGCAGATCCAGTCGCAATCGGCAATCTTCGCGAAATCGTCCTCGAAGTTTCCGATCGTGATCAGGTCAATCCACGACTTCGAATACAACGGCGACGGTTTTGCCTTCAGCAACGCGGCCTTGCTCGCCGCCGCGAAACCGTTGCGCTTGTCCGGATTTGTCTTGTCCTTGTCGGACAGATTCGGCGGCACGATATCCAACATCAATGTCGGGATACCGCAATTCGCGAGGTGCGCCGCAATCGCGCCCCCCATCACGCCCGAACCCAGTACTGCTACACGCTTGATGTCCCTCATGGTTTGGTTTCTCCTTCCAAATACTGACCCTTCCACAACTTTCCAACTACTTGCGCCACACTATAACACAACCCCATACTGCATGGAGGTTCTTCATTGTACACACTCGCCGCAAAGCCGTCAAGCGCATAAAATGGTCCGTATTCGGTCGGCCGAAACAAGGTCCGCCGCACAACGCGCTTTTCGATCATTTGAACAACCCGGCCGCAACACCTCCCGGCCAAGGCGCATGGCGATCACATGGACTCGACATGCCAAGGCAACCCGTTCCGGAGCTCGAATCAACGCGAAGAAAAAGAAAATTTATCTCTTCCAGTTGACTCGCGGCATCCGCCCCTTTACAATATGTCTTGCAATGAAGAAAAAAGAACTTTGGAAAACCGCCTCGCAGGAAGGATGGATTATCATCTCTTCTTCAAGCGCGGTATTGATTGAATTCAAAAAGATCGAAGCGCCTGTTCCGCGAAATTTTCGCGATCAATTATATATGGAGTAATAGATGAAACCGTCCCTCGTGGAATTGGTCAACGCAATCATACGCAGGATTCAGGAACGTCCCGACGCCACCCCCTCGGAAAAAGGGTTGCGATCATGGCTCGCCCGTCAAGGTTTCAAGAAACACGAAATTGACGCGGCCATGAAATTGATGCGCCCCCGGTTTCCAGACAATGCGAAGCAGGACGGCAACCCCCACCTGTCGGTTCGGCTGTTGTCGCCGCAGGAAGAATACAAACTGTCGCCGGAAGCCCGAAACATCCTTCTACGGCTTGAGTTATACGGTATGATAAATCCGATGGAACGCGAGATGATTTTGGATCATCTCGGCCATTTCGAGGGTGAAGTGGGCGTGGATGAACTCGATTATCTCGTGGCGTGGATGGTCTGCGGTGGCCGGGATATTGGATTCCAGCAGACCCTTTTTGACCTGTTTGAAGACAAAGACAAGACGTTGCACTAGCCGGCCGGGACATTCGGTGTCCTGTTGGCCGGAACGCTGATAGACGCGCAGTCTTGGGAAAAAAGACCGCGCGGGGAAAACGGAGCCGTATCCATTCGGCTCTGTGTTTTTCCAGGCCGCGTCGGCTGGCCCCAAGGCGGAACCATCGGGCATGTGCGGCGTCCCGGCTCGATAGTTTCAGTGTTCGCGCCTTTTTCGCTCCATGCATGGAAGGCGCGAAGAAAGAAATCATAGTCTTGACTTGGACAGTGCGGCCAGACCGCCTTAGGAATGACTTTTCATGGCAAAATCGCTCGTTGTGGTGGAATCGCCCGCCAAGGCGAAAACCATCAATAAAATTCTGGGGCCCCAGTACGTGGTCAAGGCCAGTTTCGGCCATGTGCGCGACCTGCCCAAAAACGAACTCGGCGTGGACGTCGAACATGATTTCACACCGACCTATCAGACCCTGAAAGAGTCTTCGAAGGCCGTCAAAGACCTGAGGGAAACGGCGAAAAAGGTGGATCGCATCCTTCTGGCCTCCGATCCCGACCGCGAGGGGGAAGCCATCGGGTGGCATGTGGCCGAATTGCTCAAGTCATTCAACAAACCCATCGAACGCATTGTGTTCAATGCCATCACGAAACGTAATATTCTCGAGGCGGTCCGGCAGCCGCGGCCCATTGATATCAATCTCGTCAATGCCCAACAGGCGCGTCGCATCCTCGACCGTCTCGTGGGCTACAAAATCAGCCCGCTGCTCCAGTTCGGCGTGCGCAAGGGACTCAGCGCGGGCCGCGTACAATCCGTCGCCGTGCGGATGGTCTGCGAACGCGAGGCCGAAATCCGGGCTTTTGTGGTGGAGGAATACTGGACGCTCGACGCCCTGCTCGAAACCGCCGCCGGCGAAATGATGACGGCGCGTCTGTTTCGGATCGGCGGCGAAAAGCCCCTATTGCCCACGGAAGACGCCGTCGGAGAAGTCATGCGGTCGCTCGAGGGCGCAACGTACGCCGTGACGGCCATCGAACGCAAGGACGTCCGCCGAAATCCCTATCCGCCCTTCATCACCAGCACGCTTCAACAGGAAGCATCGCGAAAACTGGGCTTCAGTCCGCGCAAGACAATGTCAATCGCGCAGAACCTGTACGAGGGCATCGCGCTGGGCGGCGAGGGCCTTGCCGGTCTGATTACCTACATGCGCACGGACTCGACGCGAATAGATTCGGAAGCCATCGGCGAGGTCCGCCGGTACATCGCCGAAGCCTTCGAGGACGGGATGCTTCCCGAAAAGCCCAATTTTTACGCCAGCAAACGCGGCGCCCAAGACGCACACGAAGCCATCCGGCCCACCATGCCATCGCGCACGCCGGAATCCATCCGCCCCTATCTGTCGGATGATCAGTTCAAGTTATACACCCTGATCTGGAAACGATTCGTGGCCAGCCAGATGACCCCGTGCATCCTCGATCAGATGACCATTGATGTAGCCGCGGCCAATTGCGTGTTCCGCGCCACCGGATCGCTTGTAAAATTCCCCGGCTTCACCAAACTGTACGAGGAAAGCGTCGAAGACGACGGCAACGGCGACGCCGCGCAACCGCTGCCCGCCGTGGCCGAGGGCGAAACGCTCGCCATGCGCGAATTGAAGCCGGAACAGCATTTCACCAAGCCGCCGCCGCGCTACACCGAGGCCATGCTCATCCGCGCCCTCGAGGAAAACGGCATCGGGCGCCCCAGCACCTATGCCCCGACGCTGAACACGATCCAGGAACGCGGCTACGTCGAACGCGAAAAGAACCGGCTCAAGCCGACCCAACTCGGCGAGGACGTCAATGCGCTGTTGATCCGCGATTTCCCGGACATCCTCAACATCAATTTCACGGCCCATCTCGAAGAGGATCTCGATCATGTCGAGGAAGGGCGCCGCGAATGGCACGACCTTCTGCGCGAGTTCTACGGCAACTTCATGAAGGATTTGCGCATGGCCCAGGAACGCATCGGGCGCGAATTGCTCGGCGGCGAAACGCAATGCCCCGAATGCGGATCGCCCTTCGAGATGCGCGAGGGCCGCTTTGGAATCTTCATGGCCTGCGCAAACTACCCGAAATGCAAGACGACGCGCCGCCTGTCGAAAAAGGCCGAAGCCCAACCGACGGATGAAATCTGCGACAAATGCGGGGCGCCGATGGTTATCCGCAATGGACGGTTCGGCAAGTTTCTCGCCTGCTCGACCTACCCCCAATGCAAAAATACGCATCGCCTCAACGCCGAAGGCAAAAAGGTCGAGCGTCCCAAGCGCGAAGCGCCGGTAAAAACCGATCAAGTATGTCCGACCTGCGGCGCGTTTCTGGAAATTCGCTGCAACCGGACCGGCGAGCCGTTCTACGGCTGCGAGAAATACCCCAAGTGCCGATTCACGAAACCGAAGGAACTCGACTTGGCGTGTCCGAGGACCGGTTGCGACGGCAAACTCGTGTCCAAGCGGGGAAAAGGCCGCCGCTTTATCGGATGCGACAAGTATCCGGCATGCGATTTTACCGTATTCGGCCAACTCGACCTGAAGACGTCCTGCGATCAGTGCGGCCACGCATGGACCACCCTTGTCAAGTCCAAAGACAAAACGCCGATCCGCAAATGTCCGGTGTGCAAGCATGAGGCGGTCGTTCTCGCATCAAGCGATGCGTCTGAATAGCAAGGCAAAGCAATACGGCGGTGGAAAGACCGCGTTGCCGGCCGCGGGTCACATGGGAAATCGCGTTCCATGAGCGAAGGGCACAAGCACAGGGATGGCGTTGCCAACGGACAATCTTCGCATGACGCAACGCCGGCGGATGTTTCGACGAACCCTCCTCTCGTATCCCCTCAAGGGGAAAATGGGCAACCGGCTTCCCCGCAACGCGGAAACGGACGCCGGATGCGTGCGGCGGTAGTGCTGCTTGTCGTTATATCGTCCGGCCTGTTTGCGCACAGCGTCATGCTGCGCTCCCCATGGTTTGGAACGAGCCCCGTGTGTCCGGACACCTGGCTGCAGGCCGCGTCGGTCCTTTGGGCGCGGACATGGTATCGCGAAGGCGCAATCAACCTGCGGTTCGGCTTGTTCTGGGAACCGGCTTCCATCGAAAGGCCCACACTCGAATCCCGGGCAATCTACAGTTCGTACCCGCCGGGCGTCGTTCTGCCGATTCACGCCATAAGCACATTGCTGCATCGCGATCCCTCGCTGAAAATGGTCATGGCCTACGGATTGATCGGCCAATGGGTCGCAGCCACGGCGGCATCATTGACGGTCTTGCTCGTGGCGCGGCGAATGCGCGGCGGCCTGTTCGCGGCAACGCTTCTCGCCATCATCCCAGCGGTCGGCATCCTCTTTCTGCCGTCGCCGTTTTTCGAATTTCAAATGGGCTATCTGCACGATGTCGCGGCGATCCCGCTGTTTGCGCTGTATATCCTGTTCGAGGCCGTCCGCGACGCATCGGATCGAAAGGGAATCCGCCGACTTTGTTCCGCCGCACAGGGCGTTTTGTCCTTCCTCGGCCTGTTGACCGATTGGCTTTTTGCGTTTGCCGTGTTCTGCCTGTACCTGAAACGAGTCGCGGGCGGCGAAATGACCCGCTGCGAACAGGCCTGCGCAATGGGCGCCCGCGCAAAACGTTTCCTGTTCGGAAGCCTTGCTTTCGGATGGCCGGCGGCCTTGGCCCTGGGGCTGTTCGCCGCGCAGTTGCATGGATTCCGGCAATTCACCGTCATCGCGGGGCGCTTCCAGGAACGCGCGGGCATGCAGCATGGACAATTCAGCCATTTCTCCTTCGACAACCACTTCTGGAATTTCCATCTGGTGCGCGGATTCGGTCCCGCGGGCCGATACGCCGCAATCGCCTGTCTGGCCGCCGTCGCCTTGCTGCTGATGTACGCCGCGGTTCGCGCCGCTTGGCGAAAACCGCCGGGCGCGCCGGTACGCGGCGGAATCGCCGTCATGTTCCTTGCCATCGCGCCTTGCGTGATGCAGGTGTGCGTCTTTCCCCAGCATGCGTCCCATGTGTTTCATTTCTTCGCCGCGGCACGGTTCGCGATTCCCCTGGCAATGATCCCGTTGGCGCTGTTGCCCGCGACGGTGCTGGCGTGGAACGCGTCCCCCTGGCGCGCATGGACGCTGCGCATGCTGGCCCCGCTTCTGCTGATCGCGGCGGTTGCATACACAGGAACGTTGTGGCCGCAGGCGCGCAGACAATTCCTGCCGCCGCCGAAAGAAGACCCCGTCGTCTACGGGCGTTTCATTCACGATCGCACCGGATTCGCGGATGTCTGCTTCACACCGCATCCCTCCTGCGAAATCCTGGCCATGCCCTCGCAACCACCGCTGCCTCTCGCCTATTCGCTCAAGCAGGTCTACCCCGCGCACGCGATGAAAGACATCTGCGGCGCGCTCGACCACGTTGCCGGCGAATACACCGTCAACATCGTGCTGGCGAAAAGCGGTCCACCGATTCCGGAAGATATCCGGCTTCTCGCGGAACGGGCCTACCGCCGGGATGAAAACGATGGGGCGATCCTCTATAAAATTAGGAAAAAGGACTATATCCAGGCTGTCGGCGGAAATTAAGCCAAGACGGTGTTACCGGCTTGATATTTCCAGAAAATACCCGCATCCGGTTTGTTCAGGACTGCGCGGGCAGCACGCAACGGAACCCGACGGTATTTAGGCGCGATTCGGGGAAGAGTCCCTTGCGGTGCGTGCAGCGGATGTCCTGCGCGGGACTGTTCCAGCATCCGCCGCGCACCGAACGCAGGGGAGTCCTGGATTCCTCCATCCGCCCCTCGATGGCCGTCTTGTAGGGCACAAAGGCGTCGAGGGTCCATTCGTATACGTTCCCCCCCATATCATAAATGCCATCCGGCGTCCGGCCTTCGGCGTGCATCGTGACGATGGACGGCATACTGAGGTAGTCGCGAAAATTGCAGTGGTTGGTGTCCGGCTCCAAATGTCCCCATGGATAGGGCCTGTTTTCCTTGCCGCGCGCCGCGAATTCCCATTGCGCCTCGGTCGGCAGGCGCTTGCCGGCCCATGCCGCATAGGCATTGGCGTCGTCCCACGTCACGCCGACAACGGGCTGGTTCGGGCCGCTGTAATTGGGATCCTCGAGCGAACGGGGCGCTGGACGACCGGTCGCCTCCAGGAAAGCCCTGTACTGTTTTACCGTGACCGGGTAAATGTCCATGTAAAAGGGTTCGACATGCGCCTCGAATTGCGGCGCCTCTTCCACAATGAGATCGTTGCCCATGAGAAAACTGCCGCCTTCGAGATAGACCATCCCCTCGGTCGAGGCCTTGCCGCTCGGCGTATAGGCGGACGGCGTCGTCGCGGCCGCGCGGTACGACTGCTCGAACGCCTGCAGCAGCGCCCGGCGAAACGCCGACGCGGAAGGCCATCGTTCCGCCCGGTCAAGGGTCAGGGCGCGGGCCAGAATGTCCATGAGCGAAGGGGAAACGTCGCGGCGAATATTGGGGATGGGTATTTGTTCGTCAATCGGCGTTCGCAACGTCAGCAATTCATAAAAAATCAACCCGACCGTGTACAAGTCCGCCCGCAAATCCACGGCTTGGCCCCGCTTTTGTTCCGGGGCGGCGTAGGCGAAGGTGCCCGCCGCCGTGCCGTTGCGCGCATTGCGGGCCGACTCTTCTTCGATGGCCATGGCAAGCCCGAAATCGAGGACTTTCACGTGTTCGCCGGGCAGGATCATGATGTTTTCCGGCTTGAGATCGCGATGGACGACCGTGCGGTGCGCATGCGCCAGCGCATCGAGGATGCACGCCGAGACATGCACCGCGAAACGCACATCCAGCAACCGCCGTTCGGAGCGATGCCGCCTCAGCAGCGCCCGCAGGCTCTGGCCGCGTAGAAATTCCATGGACAGGAACAAAATCCCCTCGCTGGTCCACGAAATGTCGTGGACGGCCACGATGTTGTCGTGCCGGAGACGGCGCGCGATTTGGGCTTCCTGGATGAAGGTCGCCAATCCCTGCTGCGTCCGCAGCAATTGCGGCTTCAGGAATTTGAGCGCCACTTCCTCGTCCACCAGCGTGTCCTTGGCGCGGTAGACGACGCCCATGCCACCCTGGCCGATGCGTTCCTCGATGCTGTAACGATTCGCGATGCGGTCGCCCGCCGAGAAGACCAATTCCCTCAACCGGGGGATATTCGAGTAGTCGGGCACGCGCAAGGCGGCGCCGCAGCCGAAACAAATGCCCGGCTTTCCTTGTACTGTAGGGGGAACGAGAATCTCCGTCCCGCAATTTGAACAGGTGACACCAATCATGACGGCGAAAACGATAGCACGCGCACGGAACGCGACGCAATGTGTGAACGCCTTTCGCCTTGACAGGCGCATGCAATGTAAGTTACTGTACGAATAAGGACTTGGACCTTCCGGCATTCGCGGCCGGCAAGTCCGGCAGCATAAGGAGTCATGGCATGAGGCAATGGGCAACGGGCCGGGGGACGGCCGTGCGGCTGGTTTTGATGGCGGCGCTGGCCGTTCCGGCCGTCTGTGTCGCCGCCGGCGATTCGGCATCGGCCAAAGCGAAGACGGCCATCAATATCGCCGTCGCTTCGCGCGAGGCCCGTCCGGGGAAAGATGTATCGGTGCCCGTTACGCTTCAGACCAATGGACTGAAGCCCGCCGTAATCAAAATGACGATTCGATTCAATCCCACCTATGTGTCCTATGTAGAGGAGGAAGACGGCGCCGCGGCCGTGGGCGCCGACAAGGTGGTGACGGCCTTCGAACTTCCTTCCGGTTCGTTGAACGTGGTTGTGGCCGGTTTCAATGACAACGCCATGAATGACGGTCTTCTATTCAATGTCGTCTTTCATGTGTCGAGCACCGCTCCGCAAGGCACAATCGTGCCGTTGACCTGTCCCAGTGGAGACGGGGCGCTTTCCGCCGCAGACCCGTTGGCGGCCAGGATCGACGTGTCCGCGACAGCCGGCGCCATCGAGATTATCTGCAGCGGACCGCCGACCCCCAATCCCGTCGCGGGGTGGTTCGACGCGCAGGAAGGCGCCGGGTTGACATGGGGCGAATCGGCCGGCGCCGAAGCCTACCAAATCTATCGCGGGGAAACGAGTGACCCGTCCGTGGCCGAGGCTATCACCGATTGGTTGCCGTCCACCGCCCGGCAATATGTGGACACTTCCATTTTGGCGAATCTTCCGAATTATTGCCGCCTGTACTACTGGGTGCGCGCGCGCAACGCCGAGGAATGCGCCAGCGATCCCGGCGGACCGGTGGACTTGGTCATCAACGAGATTCCGGATGCGCCGACCGGCCTGACCGCCACGCGGGGACACAGCGACGGCGTCCTGCTGATGTGGAACGGCGTGCCCAATGGCGCCGAGTACCGGATTTACCGCAGCAACAACAGCGATCCCGCCACGCGCCAGCCCATCTCGGATTGGATGCCGGCCACGTTTTCTTTCATGGACACGACAACGCCCGCGGCCCAGTACGGGATTGCCGCCGGTTGTTCGGGACGGCTCGTCCTCGATTTCTTCCAATACACCTACTGGGTCGCCGCCCGACATGCCAACGGCTGCGAAAGCGATCTAAGCGAACCGGCCCAAGGATTCCGCGGCCTGCCGGAATCCGAAGCCGCGGGCCTCCTGCCCGAACGGGGCAACCTTGTAGCATGCGCGGCAACATGCGCCCTGCTCATGTTCCTGCACCGTGTGAGAAAAAACCGGCGCGCCTGATTCCCAAATCCCGGCATTTCGTTTCGGATATAACTATCCTCCTTGCTCAGCGCCCCGTGCATGGGGTATATCCATGAAAAGGCAACCCGGAGGAAAACCCGTATGAAAAAGCCAACTTTGCGCGTGGGCATCGTCGGCGCCGGCTTCTCGGCGCGATTTCATTGGGAAGCGATCCGCAAGGTTTACAGCGTTGACGCCGATGTGCAAGGCGTATATGCGCTCGACCGCGAACAGGCGGCCGGATATGCCGCCGAACGAGGCATCCGAGCCTACGATTCACTCGACGCCTTGCTCGACGACGTAGACGTCATTCATTGCTGCGTGCTCGTGGCCGCCCACGAGGAAGTGGCCGTTGCGGCGCTGAAGCAGGACAAGTTCGCGATAGTCGAAAAACCGTTGACGGGGTATTGCGGCGACGGATCCGAAGGCTTTCACGGCGATCGCTTCCCGAAGGAAGACGCGCTCCGGCACGGCATGGCCAGCGTCGAACGCATGCTCGACGCCGAGGCGAAGAGCGCGGGCCGAATCCTCTACGCGGAAAACTGGGTCTATGCGCCCTCTGTCCAGAAAGAACGCGAAATCATCGAAAAGACCGGCGCGCAGATCCTATGGATCCACGGCGAGGAATCGCATTCCGGATCGCACAATCCGACCTATGCCTACTGGAAATACTCCGGCGGTGGCGTGATGATCGGCAAAGGCTGCCACCCCTTGACGGCGGCCCTGTACCTGAAACGCGTCGAGGGCCGTGCGCGCGACGGACAGCCCATCCGACCGAAAAGCGTAAGCGCACGGACGCATGCCATCACACGGATGCCCAATTTCCGCGACGAGGGCCATATCCGCCGAGACTACCACGATATTGACGACTTCTCGGTGATGCACGTCACATTCGAGGATGGCACGCTTGCCACCGTATTCGCCTCCGACATCGTTCTCGGCGGCATTCACAACTGGCTCGAAGTCTGCGCGAACAACCACCGAACCCTCTGCAACATCAATCCGAACACTTCGATGCAAGTGTATAACCCGATCGACGCCAATTTCGCCGACATCTACACCGTCGAGAAAATCGGCACGAAACAGGGCTGGACCGCCATGCCCGCCGACGAGGACTGGTCCACCGGTTATCCCCAGGAAATCGAGGCGTTCTATCGGACCATCGCCTTCGGCGAGCCGCTCGAAAGCGACAGCCGGCTCGCCGCAGACAGCATCTCAACCATCTACAGCGCCTACGTCTCCGCCGAGCGCGGCGGCGCCGAAATGCCGGTACAGACATTTTGAATGGATAAGAGCATTTACGAAAGGTCACTTGATCGCATTTCGCGAGACAGCCTGTCGCGTCTCCTTTGTGGAACCGCAAAACGCACAACGCCTGACAGGCTGGACAGCCTGTCCTACAATTTTTCCGTGCTCGTTCTAAGAGAAAATAACCATGTTTGACGTAAATGATATAGAGAGTGTCCGTGCGCGGGCGCCGTTTCTCGTGGCCCATCGCGGCGGCGTCATCGAGGCGGACGCGCCGGAAAACTCACGGCGCGCAATCGAAAAAGCGGCGGATCACGGTTATGCGATGGTCGAACTCGACGTGTTCGAGTCGCGCGACGGCATTCCGGTGTTGCTGCACGACGGACTCTACATCAACTGCGGCATTTGCGCGCGCATCGCGGATCTCACAGCGGCGGAACTGACGGCCATCCGTTATCGCGGCAGCGATGAGCACATCATCACCCTCGAAGAGGCGCTCGATGTCTGCGCCGAACGCAATCTCGGCGTCATGCTCGACAAACTGGGCAACGACGCAAGGCCCAATGGCGAGATGTCGGAAGCGTGCCTGAAGCGCGTGAAAACGCTCCTGCGCGATCGTTTTCTGGCTTCGTCCACGGTATCCATCATGGACTCGTCCTGGCGCCGCAAACATCTCGCGCGCGTGGCCATGTTTCCCATTCCCAAGGGCGACGTCGCGCTGGCCGTGGCGGGCGAATCGCTGGCGGTCAAGGGCGAATTCTGGTTCGGCTGGGCCGCGGAACTGGACGAACGGACCGTCGCGCGCCTGCACGCGCTCGGCGTCTTCCTCATCGTATCCATCAATACGTTCCACTATCCAAAGCATGCGGTCGAGCCGCTCGCGCGGCAGGACATTGAACGCCTTCTCGCCCTAGGCATCGAGGGATTCCAGATTGACAGTGTGTTCGAGCCGTTCTTCCCGAATAAAGTGAAGCGAACATGAGCGAACAATCCGCCCAATGCCGCGATGTGCGGCGATTCATCATCCGCGCGGGCATGCTCGCGATCGTCAACATTGCGCTGGCATGGGCGGCGCTGTGGGCGACCGGTTCGTATCGTTCCTACGCGCAATGGGAAACCGATTCGATCCTCTACGCGACGCCACGGAACACGCCTTTCGATTTTGTGTCGCTGGGGACCTCGCGCACGCGCATTTTTTCGGAATTCAAGGCCAATCATGATTTCATCGTGAACGATCTCGGCCTGCGTTTTCTGAACATGGCCATTCCCTTCGGCGGCGGCATCCTGCCCGAACGCCTCTTTCTCGAAAACTTTTTCGATCGCGGCAACGGCGCCAAGGCCGTCGTGCTGTTTCTCGATCCGTTCGTGCTCTTCTCGGACCGCCTCAACCGCGAGCACCGCTTCGTCTATTACGAACCGTTCCGCATGCGTTTCATGGCCAAACTGATTGCCAATCGTTTTCCCGCCGAACGACTCATGACGTATGTCCGCTCGAAATTCGGGCGCTATTGGTTCGAACGCGGGCCGCTCGTCAAGGATCGAGACGTCCGCGTGGTTGACGTGGCGCACGCCGATCCCGCCGCGCTGCGCAAACGCATGGAAAATCTCTATCCCGAAGGACTAAATCCATCCAATTTCGAGCGGTACTCGCGGGAAGTCGTACGGATTCTCGACATGGCGGCGAGTCATGGCAGCAGGTCGTTTGTCGTCATCCTGCCGACGCTTCTTGGCGAGGAGCCGGGGCACGGAAAAACATTGGCATTTCTCGAACAATGCCGCGCGCAGCACCCCTTCACGCTTTGCGACTGGTCGAAAACGATGCAGGAGGCACGGTTCTTCGCCGACCATGATCACCTCAACCACGAGGGCTTCAAACACATGGCGCGCACCCTTCTACTGCCGGCATTGGGCGCATCGTGAAAGTTCGATTCCGATCCGCATCAAGTCTATTGTTTGCCCCTCCCCCCCCGGCATGCCGCTATTTTCGGTTTTCCGGCCAGACGACGCCATAACTGGGGCCCAAAAAGAGACGGCAGGTCCACTCGCGATTCGCCCCCCACGGTTGCCGTGCGCATTCAAAGGCGGAATAGAACGACACGCCGATCATGAGTCCGGCGAACAACCATTTCCAACGAACGCGCATGGTCTCGAAAATCGGCTCGGCCATGAGCAGCAGCGGCGGCATGGCTACGATGTACCAACGAAAACCGTAGGCTTCGCCGCCGTAGTTGTTGGTTTTGAACACATAATAGGCGGTGAGTATTACGAAGCCCAGCGCGCCCGCGAGTATGAATTCACGGGCGGGCATACGCGGCCGGGCCAGCGCGCGCACGGCCCCGGCCATCCCGGCCAACAGGATGGGATACAGCGAGAAAAGGCCGCACCGGCCGAGCGTCATGTGAAACAGGTACGTTCCCTTGGGCTCGTTCAGCGCGTCAATCCCCTGCGGGTTGCGCCAATAGGACGCCTCGTACAAATACACGTCGTCGCGCATCTGCACGGGACGCAGATCGCCCGTGGCCATCCACATCGCGCCCGCGTGAATCAAAAGCGGCGCCGCGGCCGCCATGCCTGCAATCGCGATCGTTTTCGCGGGGAATTTCACGAACAGATAAAGCCCCGCGATGGCGACGAAAATGGTCGCGGGCATGTCGAGCGTAGGGACGAGTCCGCCCGCAAGACCGAATGCGGCGAACCGCCAGGGACGGGGCCGGCGGATGCCTTTGAACAGGCCTATCGTAAAATAGAGCGCAACCATCAGCATGGCCGCCGCGGGAACATGGTTGTTCAGGTGCGTGGCAAAACCCCACAACTGCGTGCAAAACAGGACACAAAACAACAACAGCGCACGGGTCAGAGGATCCGTCTTGAACAGCCGTTGCGTCTTCGCGAAGAAAAGGCCCACCAGCAGGTACGAGCCGCCGACAAGGGTCATCGTCATAAAACGCATGATCTTGTCGAGGCTTTCGTCGTCGTCGAGATCCCAGCCGAAGGCGCGGTTCAGGAGCAGATACTCCCCCGTCATCCACAGCGTGATCATGGGCGGCTTGCTGGACAATAGATGGCCGTTGACCATGACTTTGTCAATCGTGCCCTGCTCGAATGGTATGGGCGCCTCGCCCGCGGGGCGGTCAATGTTCCACGAGCCGAATTTGGAAAGGCTGTACACCGTGGCGAGGCGGCTGTTTTCCGCGTCGTTGTTCGAGTAGTCGCCTGCGCCGAGCATGGCGTTGACCGCCGCCGCGCACAGGATGATGAGTTCCATCACCGCGAACTCGCGTTCCCGACGGGATGGAACTTTTTTCGGCTGGGGATCCTGTTTCATGTCGCGCTTACACAATGACGGCATGCGTCCGCACGCCGTTACTTCTTTTCAATCTCGCCCATCAGTTCCGCAACCACCGGCTCGATGGCCTGCGCCCAAATCTCATAGCCCTTCTCATTGGGATGAAGCGCGTCCGGCATGATGGATTTCGGCAGCGTTCCGTCCGCTTCAAGAAATTTCGGGCCGATATCGAGAAAACGAATCATCTTGCCGTCGTCGAGCCGGGCGATGATTTCGTTGACCTTGCCCAGTTTGGCGCGCAGTTCGCCGGGCTTTTCCTCGCGCGGAAAAACGGCCAGCAGCAGGATTTTGGTGGAGGGAAGCCCATCGCGTAGTTTTTTCACGATCGCCGCGATGCCTTCCGCGATTTCCTCCGGCGTATTGGCGACGCAATTATTGGTGCCGATCATGACGACCGCCAATTTGGGCGAGATGCCGGCAATGTTGCCGTTGTCCAAACGCCACAACACATGCTGAGTCCGGTCGCCGCTGATGCCGAGATTCACGGCCTTGCGCGGCGCGTAGTATTTGTCCCACACGGCCTTGCCGGCGCCTTCCCATCCATGGGTGATGGAGTCGCCGATGAGAATCATGTCCACCCCGCCCTTTGCGATCTGTTCATTCATGGATCGGTGGCGGGTCTGCCACCAATCGTCGGGACGCGGTTCCGGCTTGATCGCGGCGTTCTCCGCAAACGCGCCCGCGCAGAACAACGCAACGAAAAGTCCCGACACAACCCGGCGCAAGCGCCACATGCCCACGTGCTTCATTTCAAGTCTCCCATCCGTTTTCGCGCCCTTTCGACAGCCGGAGTATCAGGACGGCAGCCGTCCGGCGGCGCTATGCCTCTTCGCCCTCGAGCGATCCAATATCTATGTCAATCTCCGCGCGGTTTTCGATCTTGTCCACCAAACCGTCGCGAATCCAGATAATGCGATCCGACACATCGAGCATTTTCAGGTCGTGCGTGGCGCTGATGATGGTGACATTTTTTTCCTTGTTGAGCCGACGCAGCAGTTCGATGATTTCCTTGCCGGTTTTCAGGTCGAGATTGCCGGTCGGTTCGTCCGCGAGAATAATCGTGGGATCGTTCGCGAACGACCGCGCGATGGCGACACGCTGCTGCTGGCCGCCCGACAGTTCAAGCGGCTTGTGGCGCAGGCGGTCGCCAAGCCCGACCAGGCTCAGGAGTTCGGCGCCCTTGTCCATGGCGTCCTGCGTGCTCATGCCGGCGAAGATCATCGGCAACGTGCAATTTTCGAGCGCGGTCATCACCGGGATCAGGTTGAAGGTCTGGAAAATATAGCCGATCTTGCGGCAGCGCAGCCACGCCAGTTCATACGCGTCCAAACCCGAAATATCCACCTCGTCAATGAACACCTTGCCGCCCGAAGGCTTGTCGAGTCCGCCGATCATGTTGAACAGCGTGGATTTCCCGGAACCGGACGGTCCCATGATTGAAATATACTCGCCGACGCGGATTTCGATGCTGACCCCCTTGAGCGCCATCAGGGTTTGTTTTCCCATGACATACTCTTTGGTCACGTTGAGGGTCTTGACCGCGTATTCGAGACTGGTTTGCAGCGCCGCTTCCGTCATGGACAGGCTCCTACACCTCGGTTCGCATCGCGTCGGCGGGGGGCATCTTGCCGGCCCGCCGCGCGGGATAAATGGCGCCAATCACCGACAGGACAGCCCCGACCACAACGGCCATCGCCAGCCGGGCGAACACCGCCCGCCACGGCATGGCCGAAAACACGTGCTCGTATTGCGCCATCCACGCCAGCAATGAAAACATAAAACCGAGCGCCGCGCCCAGCAGGCTCCCCAACAGGCCAATCACCCCCGCCTCGATAAGAAACAACTTGACCACGAACCAGTCCAACGCGCCAAGGCATTTCATCGTGCCGATCTCGCGGTATCGCTCGGTCACGCTCATCAGCATGGCATTGGTAATGCCGACAACGCACACCAGAAGCGAAATCGCGGCCAGCCACACCTGCGTGGCGCGGTTACCGGTCGTCTCCATGATGGTTTGGGCGCCGGACGGCTGCAACGCCTGCGCGGCGATATTCGACGTCAATACACTCGAAAGGAACGCGATGGTCAGCACGATGCCCGCCATCGTAATGCACGAACGCCAAAGGCGTATCCGCACGCTGCGCAGGGCAATCTTGAAGGCTTCCCGGTTCGGCAGCCGGATCTGGCGCCTGATGCCCGCCCGCGTCTTGATTTCACTCGTCATATCGGCCGGTTTCACCCATGTTTGCAGCCACTGTAAATCCCACCAGGTTCCGGCGGCCCAACCGGTCCAGATACGCAAGCAGCGCCACTTCCGCTTCCTTGCGGCTCAGGTTGTATTCGCCGGACACAAACCGTATCAAATCCTGCACGGTCCGCTTGCCGTCCATTTGTCGCACAATCCGCGAACCGATGCCGTCCAGCACCAACTCGGCCGTCCGGGGTATCGCAAAAAGATGCCGCAGCACCCGAATCGGCAACCCGCCGGCCTTCTCGTATACCATCCTGATCCCGCCCGTGTCCAATTCCGTCAGGCGGACGGCCGGATTGACGCACGGCGCCGATGCCAGCATGTCGGATCGGGACAGTCTTTTTCGCCTGAAAAACATAACGGCCTCACGCACAAACCATGGTCCGGGCCACGGCTTCGACCTCTTTTTCGGACGCATTGTTGGCTGCGGCGACATACATGCGATCCTCGGCGGCGCATATCCACATCAGACCGTTCAAATGCGATTTTCGCAGCAGATATTCCCGCGTTTCGCATGTGAAACGCACCGCGGCGTGCGCGCGCAGCGTGTGCCCGGCCTTTTCAAGCGTTACGGACAACGCCGTGCGCAACGTCTTGAGCCATTCTTCGGGCATGATATCCAACGACGTTTCTTTCATCCACTGCGAGGCGGCCGACCATCGTTCGACCCGTAGCCAGTCGCGACCCGTTTGAAAATGAAAACGCAGCCGGCCCGGAACCAGTTCGGCGTGCTGAAGCCGGAATCGCCCGGGAATCTCAAATTGGAACCCGTATGCCGCCCATAACTGCCGCCCATCCTCGCGATGGTCGGCCAAGGTCGAAAAAATCCGCCGAGACAGGGTGCGATCCACGTCCCCGCCGGGGAAAAGGACTTCGACCAAACCCAGCAGGCGCCGTTCGGGACAGCGCCAAATCATGCCGATCGCGGCCTGCCGCGCCTGCCATGAAAAGACCAAGGCGTCGTGCCTGTCCCGGAATCGTTTCGGCAGGAATTCCGGACCGATACTCTCCAACGACATTTTTCGGCCCAATCGCTTCTGAAGGGCGCGGATGTAGAGCTCGCGCGCCGCCCTCACATCGGCCGCCCGGCGTTTTTCTGGTTCCCAACGGACGCGCAGGCGCGTGTGAAGGCCGTCGTCGAGGCTGGCAAACCCATCCGGGTAAACGCCGCGATAGGCGTTGAGCTCCCAATCGGAAGGCACGGAAAATTCGATGCCTTGCCAGCCGAATCGGGCCAGAGTCAAGGCCATGGCGCGCCGCCGGACCTAAAAAGCCCGTCCGGGCTGGATGGTTCGCTGCTGTCGGGCTGCGGGGCTTTCCTCCGGTTTTTCTTTCTTGGCGGGTTCTTCCTCGTAAGGACGCCGCCCCAGAAGCTTGTTCCACGTGCGGCCCAGGAATCCCTTGCGGCGATCTTCGCTCGCGGGTGTACGTTTCACCGTCTCCTTGACGGGCACCCACTCGCCGTTTACATTTTCCTCGCTTTTTTCGGCCAAGAACAGACTTCCCACGCGCACCCAGCGTCCGCTGCGCAACTCGAATGTGATCGTCTCCCGGCCGGTTTCGCGCAAAAAGTTCGAGTCGCTCTCCGCATCCCGGCGTTTGGCGTGAAACCGGGTAATAAACCGCTGTTTCGGCAGCGAGACGTCGCCCACCCATGGAATGCTCCGCGATTCCTGGGCCTGCACGATCGCCTTGGCGCCTTCTGTCCCTTCCGGATACACCTCGTATTGTTTGAAGAAATACGGTTTGCGCCGGACAACGCGATTTTTTTGTTCGCCGGCGTTCCGGGCCGTCGCGGCCACATGCTCTTTCACCAGATCAAGCAGTATCGCCTCGTTGCCGGCGGCATCGGCGGCGGCATTCGATTCGAACACCGGCGCCCCGGCGGATTCCCGGCCATGGGCGCACGACAACAGACTCACCGACAGAATCCCCGCAAACAGCCATATCCCTGCTATCTTCATTGCGCGCATATCTGCTCCTATCATCCTCCGAGACGACAACACAATACCGAAATACAAACCCATTCCTGACGCGGCTCAGCCGCAACGTCCCAATCAAGGGTATGATTTCATTGTTCGCCGCTTCTGTGTGCCTTGCACGGAAGTTGCGGACAAAGAAACCCAAAAACCGCCTTTACCGCCTTCCAACAAACGCCAGCCCTCTTCCAGCCTAAAACACGGCTGCTCATGCTGCACCGTGATCCCCGTTCGGAAATCCTATTGGGAACGGCTATTGTACACTGACAATGCCGTCAAGGGAAATCGAGAAGGTGCGGGGCAGACCGGCGGCGTCCTTCCGCTTTGGGTCCTCAAAGATGACACTGCGCTCCCCCACCCGTTTCACTTTGAACCGCCCATTGACGATTTCGTCTTTCTTCTTGATAACGCGATCCTCGGGGCGGTTGGGATACACGATGCGAATGGTCGCCGATTCGCTGGCGGGATCGACGCTCAGCACATTCATTTTGTACGCATAGACTTCCTCGTCCACCGCCGCTTTGAGTTCCTTGATGGCCATACTCTTGGTGTCAATTTCGACAGCCCTTGCCAGCAGGGCGGACGCGCGATCCAACTGCGACAGGCTCCACGGATTGCCGGTAAGCAATGCGTCCGCTTCCTTCAGCACCTGCTCGCGCGCCTGGTCGAGCACCCGGAGGTTGTCGCTGTTGTTCGGATCGTTGCGCACGGCATCCACGGCCGCCTGCAAGGCGTCGAGCGTGCGCCCCGGCTGGTACAGCAGGGCTACGGCCGGATTTTCCAACGCGGCCTCCTGCTTGGGCGCGCCACGATTCAAATAACTGTCTATGTACGCCTTTACAAAACCACCGCCCAGCCAGATCAACAGCACTGCGGCCACAAACGACGCGGCCAGCGCCAGTTTTTTCGTCCATACCCGTTCGTGGCGCTTGTGAACCGTCTTGTGGGCCGGCGCCAGCGATATTTCGGACAGTTCGAGATTGCGCGCATCGAGTTTCGGCATGTCGTCTTTGGGCGCCGCGGTTTTTTCCGTGGGATGTTTGCGGGCGAACCAACTTCGGGACATTTCCTCCTCGCGCTGCTGGCGTTCGGCCGCCGCCCGTTCGAGTTCCTCCCGCCGAAACGCGTCGAGCGCGTCCACCACGGATTCATTCAGAACGGGCTGGGCGCCTTCAACGCCGCCCAAATCCGACACGCTCAAGCGCCGAATCTCTTCCGCCATCGGGCGGGTGACCATCTCCCCGCAATACCGGCATTTCGTCGCCAGGGCGCTAATCGGCATGCGGCACGCCGGACACAACCGGCTCTTGTCCCGTAAATCTTGTGGATGGGCATCCACCTGCTGCATACCTCCCTTGTGCCCAAATCAAACTCGCCCAACTTCCTTGCATGTCATACTACCGCTTTATTCCCAAAATTGCAAGACGCATCTGCGTTTAGTGAGAGAACGTTGCAATCTAAAAACTGACGTAGGCCTTGCCCACAACCCAGTTTCTCTTCCTGCTCGTCATCGTGCTCGCACTGAAAACTCGCTATTTTCGCACTCGTTAAATCATGGAACTTCAATTGGTTGCACAAATCGCCCAAGACTTTCTTGTTGTTTTTTATGAAGCCTGATTTCTTGAGAGTAGCGAATTCTTGAGACAAAAAGATGAGAATTTCCACGAAGATTGGCATTTCCGGGCCATTTCATGTCGGATCGGGCAACGAAATCTTGTTGAGAAATTGAAAATGGCCGCTTTGTAGCGCCAATTTCCAAATCGGCATATCGTGTTTCAGCAAGCCGATTTGGAAATCGGCGTTACA